>NZ_JBYSYZ010000007.1:95146-198861 GCF_058783925.1 Pseudomonas sp. FW305-70 | reverse complement strand
AAAACCCTAAACTTGGCTCAGCAATCGTTGGTTACATCTTTGATTTCTCGCGGAGTAACTTGTGATGCTGATAATCTGTTGACTAGCAGTCTGACTCCACAAGCACCCACACGAATTGCTTGATTCAGTTGTTAAAGAGCGGTTGGTTAAGATCTTTCGTCTCAACCGAGGCGCGCATTCTACAGCAGCCTCATTTGCTGTCAAGTGATTTTTTTCAGAAGTTTTCAAGGAATCCTTAACAACTTCAACCACTTGCGCTTTCGATCTCTCGTCAGCGGGAGGCGAATTCTACAGCGTTACTCGCTGCTGTCAACACCTCTTTTTCAACTTCCTTTGCGCTTCGATGAACTGAAGCAACCCGCTGCCGAAAACTGCGTAACTCTTTGTTTATCAAGGAGTTTTCCGTTTCGACTGCGCCGGAAGTGGGGCGAATTATAGACATCTGAAATCTGCCGTCAAGCACTGATTCAGGTTTTCTATCGATATGTGCAAAAACACTGCTTATAGATAGACGCGCCTGCGGAGAATGCGCAGTATATTGCACAACACAAATAGAAACGCCCTTGATCCCCATATTTCGGACGATGCCACCTAATGAATGATCAGCCTCGCAGCCTGGCCTCTACCCTGCTCTCGGTTGGGCTGCTGCTCATCGCCATGGCGTCGATCCAGTCCGGAGCCTCCCTGGCCAAAAGCATGTTCTCGGTTGTCGGCCCTCAAGGGACGACAACATTACGGCTGATTTTTGCCAGTGTGATCATGATGCTGATACTGCGCCCATGGCGGGCAAAACTCACCGCAAGGTCCCTGCGCACCGTCATCGTCTACGGGATGGCACTGGGCGGCATGAACTTCCTCTTCTACATGTCATTGCAAACCGTACCGCTGGGCATCGCGGTGGCGCTTGAGTTCACCGGCCCATTGGCCGTGGCGATCTACGCCTCGCGTCGCGCGATCGACTTTTTGTGGATCGCCCTGGCCGCCGTCGGCTTGCTGCTACTGATACCGACTGGAGAAGCGAGCGCAGGAATCGATCTGGTAGGCGCCGGTTATGCTTTGGGGGCAGGGGTCTGCTGGGCACTGTACATTCTGTTCGGGCAAAAAGCGGGGGCCGATAATGGCGTGCAAACCGCCGCGTTGGGGGTAATGATCGCTGCGCTCTTCGTAGCCCCTATCGGTATTGTCCATGCTGGCTCCGCTTTGCTGACCCCTTCATTGATCCCCATAGCCCTCGGCGTCGCCGTCTTGTCCACAGCCCTCCCCTACACCCTGGAGATGGTGGCCCTGACCCGCATGCCTGCCAGGACCTTCGGTACGCTGATGAGCATCGAGCCGGCCTTCGGCGCGTTGTCAGGCTTGCTGTTCCTTCATGAATACCTCTCACTGTCGCAGTGGATGGCAATCATGTGCATCATTCTGGCCTCCGTCGGTGCAACCATGACCATGGGCAATGCCACCAGGCCGGCAGTCGCGGCAGATTGATAGCAGATATGACACAGGTCTGGTATTTACCGCTCAATTAGGCCATGTTTAGCCCCGCCCCCAGAGTCATGCCATGGACAATTTCTGATAAGGATATCGGTACGCTTCAAGCGAAAGCGAACGCCGCCAGACCCGGGCACAAGATCCGGGGACGCTTTAAGGACAGTAATGAAACGATTTTTGATACTGATCGCCGTACTTGCAATTGCGGGCTGCGCAGCGACCTCCGAAACACAGATCAAGCACGGCAAGAAAGGGCTACACATCAACTGTTCCGGACTGTCTTCGTCCTGGGACAAGTGCTACGCCAGCGCTGCCAACTCCTGTGCACCCAAGGGATACAAGGTCATCGCCAAGTCGGGAGACTCCGTGGAGGAGCCCGGTGATTATCCGTTTGGCCTCAATCCCGCGGGTTATACCAGCCGCAGCATGATTGTCATCTGCAAATAGGCAGGGCCGTCGCGTCAGGCTCCCGAACTTGCGATCTGACGGCCGATTTCCTCGTAGCTGGACTTCAGCACCGTGCGCTGGACATCCGGGCTAGCCAGCATGCGCGCCACGACCAACGCGCCAATGCATTGCGACAGAATTGCCCACGCCAGGCTGTCGCTTTGCAGGACACCTGCCCAACTTTCCTGAAGGCGGCAAATCCAGTGCTCTGCCTGTTGGCGAATACTCACATCGGAACGGGCAATTTCCGCCCCCAATGCCGGTAACGCGCAACCGGTTTCCGGATTCTCGACGTGAGACATGCTCAGGTACATTTTCAGGCAGCGCTCAAGCTTGTCACGGTCCTGCCCTTCCCCCAGCCGCGCCAGACTTTGACCCAACTCACGCTCGACAATGGTTGCGAACAACTCGTCTTTCGACGAAAAGTGACTGTAGAAGGCCCCACCACTCAAGCCAATGGCTTTCATCAGGCCGTCCACGCCCACCGTGGAAAAACCGGATTTCTTGGCCGACAACGCACTGCTTTCCAGCAACCTTTGCCTGGTTTCCAGCTTGTGACTGGCCGAATAACGCATTGCCCTTCCCCCTGAGTTGCTCACCTTGACGTCTGTCGAATCATAGCATAACGTTCGTTTAGTTAACGATCGTTTACTAAAGGGATCAACCCATGAATAACAAGAAGGTCGTATTGGTCGTCGGTGCAGGTGATGCCACGGGCGGCGCCATTGCCAAGCGGTTTGCCCAGGAGGGGTTTGTCGCCTGCGTCACCCGCCGCAGCGCGGACAAGCTCCAGCCACTGGTCGAGGCCATCAAGGCTGATGGCGGCGAGGCCCACGGGTTTGCCTGTGATGCACGTAATGAAGAAGACGTGATCGCGCTGGTCGAGCAAATCGAAAGCCAGATCGGCCCCATCGAAGCCTTTGTCTTCAACATCGGCGCCAACGTGCCGTGCAGCATTCTCGAAGAAACCGCACGCAAGTATTTCAAGATCTGGGAAATGGCCTGTTTTTCCGGTTTTCTCAATGCCCGTGAAGTGGCCAAGCGCATGGCCAGGCGCCAGCGCGGCACCATCCTGTTCACCGGCGCCACCGCAGGCATGCGTGGTGCTGCCGGGTTCGCCGCATTTGCGGGTGCCAAGCATGGCATTCGAGCATTGGCGCAAAGCATGGCCCGGGAACTTGGGCCGATGAACATTCACGTTGCCCATGTCATCGTCGATGGCGCCATCGATACCGATTTCATCCGTGACAGCTTCCCCGAGAAATACGCTACCAAGGATCAGGACGGCATCCTCAATCCTGAGCACATTGCCGAGAACTACTGGTACCTGCACAGCCAGCCCCGCGATGCCTGGACCTTCGAGCTGGACCTTCGCCCCTGGAGCGAACGCTGGTAATCGCCCACACACAACAATAAGACGAGCGCCCTGAACATGAGCAAAACCGTGGAGTTCTACTTCGACCTCGGCAGCCCCGCCACCTATCTGGCCTATACCCAGCTACCGAAGATTTGCGCACAGACCGATACCCGGCTGGTCTACATTCCGCTCTTGCTGGGCGGCGTATTCAAAGCCACCGGCAATGCCTCTCCGGCGACTATCCCGGCCAAGGGCCGCTACATGTTTCAGGACCTGGACCGCTACGCCAAACGCTACGGAGTGCCCCTGAAGTTCAATCCGCACTTCCCGATCAACACCTTGATGCTCATGCGCGCCGTAACAGGCATGCAGTTACGCCATCCGGAACGCTTTGCCGCCCTCCTCGACTGCCTGTTCAAGGCCATCTGGGTAGAGGGTCGCAGCCTGGACGAACCGGCAACCGTCGCGGCAGTGCTCAGCGAAAACGGCTTTAACCCACAGGAAGTACTAACCCTGACCGCCGATGAAGAAATCAAGACGGCGCTCAAGGACAATACCGAAAAAGCCGTACAGCGAGGCGTATTCGGAGCTCCGAGCATGTTTGTCGACAACCAGCTGTACTTCGGCCAGGATCGGCTGGACTTCGTGCTCGAAGCCCTGAGTTAGACCTCGATGACCAACCGCCCCTTTGCCGCTCCCGACAAGAGCAGTGCATGGGCGGCTTCTGCCGATTCCAGCGTCACCCAGTGCGGATCAAAGGCAATGCGCAGAGCAACAATTCCGAGGCGATCCGCGAACTGGTGCTGGGGGGATTGGGGATTGCGCTGTCGCCGGTGTGGTTGTTCAGCGAGGATCTGAAAGCCGGAAGAGTGACGGCGATTCTTCAGGACTACACTGCAGAGTCGCTACCGATTCATGCCGTGTCCCCGGCGAATCGTCGCCAATCCGCCAGGGTCAAAGCCTTTGTTGACTACATGAACCGGGCGCTGGAGACAGCGCCCGAATTGAAAGCAATCAAATAGCCGCGGTACGAGTGTTCAGCCACTCAAGGGCCGCACCCTCGACCAATGGGCTCAGGCGTTCGCGCACTTCGGCGTGGTAGGCGTTGAACCACTGCTTTTCGTCTTCAGTCAGCAGCGAGGTTTCCAGGCAACGGGTATCGATCGGGCACAGGGTCAGCGTTTCGAACTTCAGGAATTCACCGAATTCGCTTTTGCCTGCCTCACGGTTCATCGCCAGGTTTTCGATCCGCACGCCCCAACGGCCCGGACGATAGGTGCCCGGCTCAATGGACGTGATCATGCCCGGTTGCATCGCCGTTTGCGGGGCAGGCGCAGCCTGATAGGCGATGACTTGCGGACCTTCGTGGACGTTGAGGAAGTAACCGACGCCATGACCGGTGCCGTGACCATAGTCGACACTTTCCGCCCAGATGGGGGCACGAGCGATGGCATCGAGCAGCGGCGACAGAATGCCTTTCGGGAACTGCGCGCGGGACAAGGCAATCACGCCCTTGAGCACGCGGGTGCAATCGCGTTTTTGCTCATCGGTCGGGGTGCCCACTGCAACCATCCGCGTGATGTCGGTGGTGCCGCCCAGGTATTGGCCGCCGGAGTCGATCAACAGCAGGCCATCCCCTTCGATGACCGCGTGTTCCTCTTCGGTGGCGTGGTAGTGCGGCATCGCGCCATTGGCGTTGTAGGCGGCAATGGTATTGAAGCTCAGCGACACATAATCCGGACGGCGCTCACGAGCAGCGGTGAGTTTTTCGTCGATGGTCAGTTCGGTGATGCGCTCACGGCCCAGCGCCGAGTCCAGCCAGGCGAAGAATTCGCACAGTGCTGCGCCGTCCTGCTCCATGGCCTGACGGATGTGTTCGGCATCGGCCAGGCTTTTTTGCGATTTGGCCAGGGTGGTCGGGTTCAGGCCCTCAATCAGTTTCACCCCGCTGTCGAGGTTGTCCAGCAACCCCGCCGTGACCCGCGCCGGGTCGACTTGCAGGCTCGCGCCGCTCGGTACGGCGCGCAGTGCGGCAGCGACTTCGCTGTAGTCGCGCAAGGTCACGCCGTCCTGCTCAAGGATGGCGCGCAGTTCGGCACTGACCTTGCTCAGGGCGACAAACAGCGTGGCCTGTTGCTGGTTGATCAAGGCGAAGGAAACGAATACCGGGTTGAACGACACATCGCCGCCACGCAGGTTGAACAGCCAGGCGATGTCATCGAGGGTGGCGATGAAATGCCAGTCGGCGCCACGGGCCTGAAGGGTTTCACGCAGTTTGGCGAGTTTTTCGCCACGGCTGACGGTCGCCTGGGGAGGCAAGTGCTGATAGATCGGTTCGTTCGGCAGGCTTGGGCGGTCGCTCCAGACGCCGTCAAGCAGGTCGATGTCGGTGCGCAGACGGGCGCCACGCTCTTCAAGTTTAGCGCCCAGGGTCCGTGCCGACGCCACGGCCATGACCGCGCCATCGACCGCGACAACGCCACCTTCGGGGGTTTGCTCGGCCAGCCATTCCAGTGGCCCGGGTTGACCCGGTTGCAGCTTGACCAGGTCAATGCCGCTGCCCTTGAGTTCCTTGGTCGCCTGCTCCCAGTAACGGCTGTCAGCCCAGACGCCGGCAAAATCCGGGGTCACGATCAGGGTGCCGACCGAACCATGGAAACCCGACAACCACTGGCGCCCCTGCCAGTAACCCGGCAGGTACTCGGACAAGTGCGGGTCGGCCGACGGCACCAGCAAGGCGTGAATGCCCTCCCGGCTCATCAGTTCGCGAGTTTGCGCCAGGCGCTGGGGCACCGATCCATTGATCGAAAGCTGCGTATTCATCGTGTCTCCTGCTAACCACTTCATCATTATTGTTGAGTGCCGATCAGCGTCGGCGCTTCGTCGCCCTATTGCCAGAATGCCGGAGCACTGGCGCAGGCTGTCTTGATCAGTTGTACCGCCTGGTCGATGTCCTGCTCGGTGGTAAAACGCCCGAGGCTCAAGCGGATGGTGCGGCTGGCCGAGCGGGCATCATGCCCCAGAGCCAGCAGCACATGGGATGGGGTATTACTCGCGGAATTGCACGCCGAGGTCGCGGAAAACGCGATTGAGGACAGCAATGCCGCCGGGTTGAACTCGCCTTGCGCGAAGGTCAGGCTCAGGGTATGGGGAATGCGCCGGGTCGGGCTGCCGTTGAGACGCACACCGGGAATTCCCTGCAACTGCTCGAGCAAACGTTCACGCAAACGCACGATGGTGGCTTTCTCTTCATCGAACGCAGCTGCCGCCAGCGCAAAGGCCGAGCCCATGGCCACGATCTGATGGGTCGCCAGGGTGCCCGAACGCAATCCGCCCTCATGCCCGCCACCATGGATCTGCGCCTGCAATCGTTGTTGGGCACGCGGACCGACGTACAACGCACCGATGCCTTTGGGGCCGTACAGTTTATGCGCGGAAAACGACATCAGGTCCACCGGCCACTGCGCGAGATCGATCGCCACTTTGCCCGCGCCCTGTGCGGCGTCGACATGGAACAAAGCCCCGCGTTCACGCACGACCTGACCGATGGCGGGAACATCGTTGAGCGTCCCCAGTTCGTTGTTGACCAGCATCAGCGACACCAGGAAAGTGTCCTCGCGCATGGCTTCGCTGACCGCTTGCGCGGTGATCAGCCCATCGGCATCCGGCACCAGGTACGTCACGGCGACACCGGCATCCTGCAGTTGCCTGGCGGTATCGAGAATGGCCTTGTGTTCGATCTGGCTGGTGAGGATATGGCCACCGCCAGTGCCGCGCCCCTGGGCTACGCCTTTGAGGGCAAGGTTGTTGGATTCGGTGGCGCCTGAGGTCCAGACGATCTGTTCAGGTGTCGCGCCGACCAGTTCGGCGACCTGGCGTCGCGCCTGCTCCACCGATTGTCGGGCCTGTTGGCCAAAGACATGAGAGCTTGAGGCCGGGTTGCCGAAATTGCCGGTAAAGCCCAGACACTCGACCATCACCTTGATGACCCGCTCATCCACCGGCGTGGTGGCGGCGTAATCGAAATACAACGGACGTTTATTCATAAAAGACTCGCAGAGCGTGTTCCGGGATCAGGAAGCTCGTGACTGCAAACGGCAAAGCGCAGCCTTGTGAGCTGCGCGCTGTTTTCAGAACGCTACCAATACCTGATCGGATGCCGTTAAAGAAGGACTACTTCATTTAATAGTGCGTAGGAACGCTCCTGAAAAGTCAGCTTAACAGGCATCGGGCAACCGGTTGAAGCAATGCGTCAGCCAAAGCTTTCGAGCAGCAGCGGATACAGCGAACCCACGAGCAGCGCAGCCATGCCCCAATTGAACAGGCGCAGCCAGCGGCGATCCTTCAGAACATTGCGCAACAGCGTGCCGCAAGCGGCCCAGACACCGACACTCGGCAGGTTGATGATGGCAAAAACCGCCGCAATCACGATCACATTGGTGAAGTAACCCTGCATCGGCGTGTAGGTGCTGATGGCGCCAATAGCCATGATCCAGGCCTTGGGGTTGACCCACTGGAACGCGGCGGCGCCCAGATAGCTGATCGGTTTCGCCTCGCTCTGCTGACCCTCCGACACCGGTCCGGAATGAGCGATTTTCCACGCCAGATACAGCAGATACGCCGCCCCCACGTAACGCAGCACGGTGTAGAGCAAAGGGTAAGCCTGGAACACCGCGCCAAGGCCGAAACCGACCGCCACCACCAGCACAAAGAAGCCACAAGTGATGCCGAGCATGTGCGGAATCGTGCGGTTGAAGCCGAAGTTCACCCCGGAAGCCAGCAACATGGTGTTGTTCGGACCGGGTGTGATCGAGGTGACGAGGGCGAACAGGGCAAAGCCCAGCAGCAGGTCGAGTGAGAGCGTCATGGGTGGGAGTCCGTCAGGGTCGGTCAGGTGTTGACCCTATCGCACACCTTGGGCGAAACCCATGGACAGTTACACGAAACTTGGAGCAGTACAGTTTTGCCTCAGCTTGGACGACCGTGAAGCTGTACAGATCGCCCGGCGTTCATTTCCCCCTGGTTGTCGTAGCTGAACGACTTTTGCGGCTGGCCGAGCAGTTCGGCTTTTTTCGCGTGGTATTCATCGAAGGACAATCCGCGGCGGTTCAGCGCCTCCAGCGCCAGTTCCTTGCTTTCTTCAGCCGTGTAAGGGCGAAGCTCCGGGGAAACATGGCTGGCACATCCGGCGAGTACGGAGACAGTGAGCATCAGCACAGTGGCGATCATCGGTTTCATTTCTGGCGTCCTGGCGACTGGTTCGAGGCAATGAACACAGGCTACCCGCGCCTCCCGGGTAGCAGAAATCAACGCTTTCAATAGTGGCTATCAGGAAATGGCGATCATTGTCCTTATCAGCGCTTGCCCAGAGCGCAGGCCGGGAGCGCACTGGCTGGAGCCTACCTGATGGCACTTGTGTGGCATTGCTGCTCGTCGGGCGCTCGGTGAGGCGAAAGCGGCTGGCCTATATTTATCCGGCTGTACAACGAAGCAGGTTCTTTCCATCCACATAACAAGAACAGGGAGATCCATCATGAGTGTCAAACCCATTCCGGAGGGGTATCACAGCATCACCCCCTATCTGGGCATCCACAAAGCTGCCGAAGCCATCGATTTCTACAAGAAAGCTTTCGGCGCCATTGAGGTCATGCGCCTGGCCATGCCCGATGGTGGCATCGGTCACGCCGAACTGCGCATCGGCGATTGCCCGATCATGCTGGGCACACCGTGCGATCAAGGACCGCTGAGCAACCCGGACAATTCGCCGTCCGTGGGTCTGCATTTGTACGTGAAGGATGTCGACAAGTCCTACAAACAGGCCATCGATGCCGGCGCCACCGTTGTGTCCGAGGTCAAGGATCAGTTTTACGGCGATCGCTCGGGGACCTTGAAGGATCCCTACGGGCATCTGTGGTTCCTGGCGACGCGCAAGGAAGACCTGACTCAGGAACAGATTGAACAACGGGCGAAGGAGATGTTTCAGCAGGGTTGAAATCTTCGCGAGCAGGCTCGCTCGGACTCTGTGGGAGCGGGCTTGTTCGCGAAGGCGGTGTGTCAGGCAACATTGACTCTGAATGTGCCGTCCCCTTCGCGAGCAAGCCCGCTCCCACCGTTTGATCTTCAGTGAAGGTAAATCCTGCGGCCGGCCGTGCGCGGATTGCTGCCTTTCTGCCTATCGAGAAACATTTTCTTTCACTTCCCCTTTCGGGATTTCCTTTGCTCATCCGTCTTACCTAGATGCAGTCCTGTCGCGTAGGCAAAAGCCACGACTGGACCTTCAGGGCGCTCATCCCTGCGAAGCCCGCAGCCGAGCGGCCTCTCATCCAGGCAAGACCTTCAATATGTCAAAGAAATCCCGCTCAAAAATCTGGTTTCTGGTCCATAGCTGGCTGGCGCTGCCGATCTGGTTTTTCGTGCTGATCGTCTGCGTGACCGGCACCCTGGCGGTGATCAGCCAGGAAATCGTCTGGCTGGCCAACCCGCCCATGCGCGCCAGCCAGCCCTCGGACGATGCACCACTGCTCAGCTATCAACAGGTCATCGAGGCCATCAACAAGGCCGAACCGCAGACCGTGGTGCAGAGCATCAGTCGGCCCGACGAGTCGCACTTCGCGCTGGATGTCGAAGTCAGCTATCCCGACGGACGCTCGGTGGTGATTTATGTCAATCCATACAGCGGCGTGATCCAGGGCGTCGCGCCGGAGTTCAACTTCCGCGCCTTCACCCGGGCGCTGCACGGCTGGTGGCTGGTGCCATTCACCAATGGCTACAGCTGGGGCTGGTACCTGGTGTCGTTTCTCGGCTTGCCGCTGCTGGCTTCGCTGGTCACCGGGCTGGTGGTCTACAAACGCTTCTGGAAAGGCTTTTTCCGCCCGACCCTGCGGATTCGCCACGGCGCGCGGATTTTCTGGGGCGACTTCCATCGCCTGAGCGGCATCTGGTCGATCTGGTTCATCGCGGTGATTTCCATCACCGGCACCTGGTTCCTGATCCAGGCATTCCTGTTCGATAACCAGATTTCCATCTCCACAGAAAAGATCATTCCGGCGATGTCCCGCGAAGCGGTACCGCTGTCGCCCGATGGATCGCCCCCGCCGCGCATCGACCTTGATCGAGCGATTGAAATCGCCACACAGAAAATCTCCGGACTGGAAGCCAGCTTCGTCAGCCTGCCGGGCAATGCCTACAGCCATCTGGATGTCGGGGGACGCGGCTGGTATCCACTGATGTTCCAGACCGCGACCCTCAACCCCTACACTGGCGAAATCGCCGCCTCGCGCCTGATTTCCGACCGCTCGCCTCTGGAGTTCGTCACCGAGTCCATGCGCCCGCTGCACACCGGCGACTTCGGTGGCCTGTGGATCAAGCTGATCTGGGCGTTCTTCGGCCTGTTGCTGAGCATGATGGTGCTCAGCGGCTTGCTGATCTGGACCAAGCGCACGGCACTGGCCACGGCCAATGCCTTCAAGCGCAGCAACAGGACACCGCGCAGCGCCGCGGCGCAACCGGCCACCCGCAAGGAAACATCGGAGGCCAACCTGTGAGCAAAGACATTGCGGTCTCACAACCCTCGCGCCTGAGCATGTTCTGGCACAAATGGCGCTTTCACCTGAACGTCCTGTTGCTGCTGATTCCACTCGGTTTCATGCCCAAGTACTTCGCGGATGAAGCATTGATGCGCGGCGACAGTGGCCTGGGTGAACGCGAAGTCGGCGAAGTCCAGGTCGGCCCCTGGAGCCTGCGCCTGGCGGAATTGCGCAACGCCGCACCCACGCTCGACGGCCCCGCCGGCTACATGAAAGGTTTCAACGCGGCACTGTGCGAGGCCTGTATCGGACAGGTCAAGGCCACTTACCTGCGCATCGGCAAACCCCGCAGCCTGCGCGCCGCCGGCGTGATTTTCTTCGGCGCGCCGTACCGCATGGGCGCTTCACTGCCCGTCCCGGAAAAGACCACGGCCGACGCCGAGCTGTGGATCACCATGGAAGGCTGGGACGGCGCCATGCATCAGGCATCCATTCCTTTGAGCCAGGCCTCCCCCGCCACCATCGCCTGGTTGAACAAACAAGGAGGCAAACCATGATCAACCCGCTTCGTCCACTCAACACCCTGTTGCTGCTGCTCTGCGCCGGCTTCAGCGCCAGCGCCCTGGCCCATAACCCGATGTGCGAATGCAAGGCCATCGACGCCGAGCAGATCAAATGCACCGGTGGCTTTTCCGACGGCAGTGGCGCACCGGGCGTGACTCTCGATGTGATCGGCTACGACGAAACCATCCTGGTGCCTGGCAAACTCGGAGCCGATTCGACCCTGACGTTCAAGAAACCCGGCGCCGAGTTCTACGTGCTGTTCGACGCAGGCCCCGGTCACGTGGTGGAAATCGACCAGGCGGACATCCAGGCGCCATGAATACTTCAACGACCCAGGTCGTGCGCCCGGCGGGTGCCGGCCACGAAACCCTCTACGTCCTGCTGCTGTGCCTGATGATCCTTGCGGTCGCAGGTTCGGTGGTGCTCTGGCGCGGGGAATCCCATGAGGTGAGCAGCGTCAACAGCCACCAACTGGATGCCCGCCGCGACCTCAGCGCTGCCGAGCAAGGCATCTACGCCGATTTGCGGGTGACGCTGGAGGAGATTCATTTGCTGCGCCAGGAACAGCAAACCCTGCCGACTCCCGAGGCCCTCGCCGACGAGGGTTTTGCCCCGTTTGCCCGGGATGCCAGCTCCGTCAGCCGTGGCAGCCATGCCTGGCAATTGCTCAACGCCAAGGCCTACTTCGGCCAGAGCCAGACGCCAACGGTCGCCGGTTCATTCCTGATGCGCCTGACCGCCACCGATGATGCTCCGGACATCTGGCTCAACCGCGCCGGCACGCTCACCGCTCCGGCCGACCTCAGCGACAGCGCGCTCGAAAGCGCCGGCTGGCAACAGATCGTCGCGCAATTCGATGCCGGCGTGACCCGCCAGCACCGGCATTGAACCCTCGCCCTCACCCGAGAGAAGACCGCTTTCCCATGCCCATTTCATCTCAACGTTCTATCTTGCCCATGCTGCTGGTCGGCCTGCTGGCCTGCCTGCTGCCATCCCTCGCCAGTGCCGAGGCAGCCAAGCGCCTGCGCATCGGCATCACCCTGCACCCTTATTACAGCTACGTGGCGAACATCGTCGGCGACAAGGCCGAAGTGGTGCCGCTGATTCCGGCCGGTTTCAACCCGCATGCCTACGAACCCCGCGCCGAAGACATCAAGCGCATCAGCGGGCTGGACGTGATCGTGCTCAACGGCGTAGGCCATGATGATTTCGCCGACCGCATGATCGCCGCCAGCGAAACCCCCAACGTGCCGGTGATCGAAGCCAATGAAAACGTGCCGCTGCTCGCCGCCACCGGCGTTGCCGCCCGCGGTGCCGGCAAGGTGGTGAACCCGCACACCTTCCTGTCCATCAGCGCTTCGATCGCCCAGGTCAACAACATCGCCCGGGAGCTGGGCAAGCTCGACCCGGCCAATGCCAAGACCTACACTGAGAACGCCCGCGCCTACGGCAAGCGCCTGCGCAAGATGCGCGCCGATGCCCTGGCCAAACTGACCCAGGCGCCGAACGCCGAGTTGCGCGTGGCCACGGTGCACGCTGCCTACGATTACCTGCTGCGCGAGTTCGGCCTGGAAGTGACCGCCGTGGTCGAGCCGGCCCACGGCATCGAGCCGAGCCCGAGCCAGTTGAAAAAGACCATCGACCAACTGCGTGAGCTGGACGTGAAGGTGATCTTCTCGGAGATGGACTTTCCCTCCACTTACGTCGACACCATCCAGCGCGAATCCGGCGTGAAGCTGTGTCCGTTGTCGCATATTTCCTACGGCGACTACACCGCCGACAAGTACGAAAAGGAAATGACCGGCAACCTCAACACCGTGGTGCGGGCGATTCAGGAGTCGGGGGCATGACATCGAAAGAAACGCTCACCACCCCAAGCGCCGAATACCCTGTGCGAGCGGGCTTGCTCGCGAAGGCGTCCAGTCAGACAACATCACCGGTGAATGACCCACCGCATTCGCGAGCAAGCCCGCTCCCACAGGTTTCGGGCCCGACCCTGGATTTTACCGACATCAGCCTGACCCTCGGCCGCACGACGATCCTCGACAAGGTGACCTTCCAGGTCCGTCCCGGCAGCGTGCATGCGCTGGTCGGCCCAAACGGCGGTGGCAAGAGTTCGCTGATCAAGACCCTGCTCGGGCAAATGCCGCATCAGGGCCGCTTGAGCCTGCAGTGGTCGGCCGAGCCGGGGACCATTGGCTACGTGCCACAGGCGCTGGAGTTCGACCGGGGTTTGCCGATGACCGTCGACGATTTCATGGCTGCCATGTGCCAGCGTCGCCCGGCCTTTCTCGGTTTGAGCAAACATTACACGGCGGCGATTGGTGAGGCCCTTGAACGGGTCGGCATGCAGGACAAGCGCAAGCGCCGCATGGGTGCGTTGTCCGGCGGTGAACGCCAGCGGGTATTGCTGGCCCAGGGGCTGATTCCGCCTCCGCAATTGCTGGTACTCGACGAGCCGATGTCGGCCCTCGATGAGGCAGGGATCCAGGTGTTCGAGCGCTTGCTCGGCGACTGGCGAGCGGCGGGCATCACCGTGCTGTGGATCGAGCACGACCTGGAAGCGGTCGGGCGCCTGGCCGATCACGTCACCGGCCTCAATCGCCGCGTGCTGTTCGACGCCACGCCGCAACAGGCACTGACGCCGGAGCGCCTGCTGACGCTGTTCTCGACTCACCCACGGAGCCTTGCCTGATGAGTTACGAAGCTTTTCGCCTGATGGTCCAGGGTTGGGCATCGTCGGGTTATCTGCCCGAAGCGCTGGCCTATGGATTCGTGGTCAATGCGTTGCTCGCCGGCCTGCTGATCGGCCCGGTGCTGGGCGGCCTGGGTACGCTGGTGGTGGTCAAGCGCTTCGCGTTTTTCTCCGAAGCCGTCGGCCATGCCGCGTTGACCGGCGTGGCCATCGGCATTTTGCTCGGTGAACCCTACACTGGTCCCTACGGCAGCCTGTTCGGCTACTGCCTGCTGTTCGGTATTTTGCTCAACTACCTGCGCAACCGTACCGGCCTGGCGCCAGATACCTTGATCGGCGTGTTCCTCTCGGTGTCGCTCGCCCTGGGCGCCAGCCTGTTGTTGATTCTGGCGGGCAAGATCAACGTGCACATCCTGGAAAACGTGCTGTTCGGTTCGGTGCTGACGGTCAACGGCAATGACCTGCTGGTGCTGGCCATCGTCGGTTCGCTGGTGATGGCCCTGGCTTTGCCTTTGTACAACCGCATCATGCTCGCCAGCTTCAATCCGCAACTGGCGGCGGTGCGCGGGGTGGCGGTGAAGGCCCTGGATTATCTGTTCGTGATTCTGGTGACGCTGATCACCGTCGCCGCGGTAAAGGTCATCGGGGCAATTCTGGTCGGCGCGCTGCTGGTGATTCCGGCAGCGGCGGCGCGTTTGCTCAGCCAATCGCTGAAGGGCTTTTTCTGGTGTTCGGTGCTGATCGCCACCGTCAGCACACTGTGCGGGATTCTCGCGCCGATCGTCTTCGACCTGCCGATTCCGTCCGGTGCCGCGATCATCCTCGTGGCCGGAATCGCCTTCGCCCTGGCCGCCATTGCGCGCGGCATCGTCCCCAGCCTGAAAGGGAACCTTGGATAAATGATTTTTACTCTGCGCCAACTGACCCTCGCGGTGGCCCTGTGCGGGCTGACCGCTACGACCTTCGCCGCAGACAACGGCAAACCGCTGCGCGTGCTGGCCTCTTTGCCGATTACCTATGGTCTCGGTGAAGTGTTGCTCAAAGGCACCGATGTCAGCCTCGAACGCGCCGCGCCGGCCAATCTGCCCGGCAGCCGCCAGACCGCCTACTTCACCGGCCGAGGTGCCCCGGCGCTGGCCCAGCTGGCGAAGGATGCCGATGCGGTGATCGGCCTGCGTTCACTCTGGCCGGATGACCCGCTGTACCCGATCTCCCGACGCAGCAATATCCGTATCGTCGAAGTCGATGCCGCCCGCCCTGTAGACGGCGCCCTGCCCGGCATCGCCGTGCAGCCGGGCAACAAGGTCGATGGCCTCAACAGCCAGCCGTGGTTTTCCAGCAACAACATGGGCCGCATGGCCGACGTGATGGCGGCGGACCTGGTACGCCTGGCCCCCGAGGCCAAGTCGAAGATCGACGCCAACCTGGCAGCCCTCAAGCAACGCTTGCTCAAGCTCAGTGCTGACAGCGAAGCGCGGCTGGCGACGGCCGATAACCTCAGTGTGATGAGCCTCAGCGATCATTTCGGCTACCTGATCGGAGGGCTCAATCTGGAGCTGGTGGGGCTGGATGCGCGACCGGATGCGCAATGGACACAGGAAGCGCTCAAGGCGTTGAGCGCGATGCTCAAGGACAATGATGTGGCGGTGGTGTTGCATCACCGGCAGCCTTCGGATGCTGTAAAAGCGGTGATTACCGAATCGGGTAGCCGGTTGCTGGTGTTGAGCACCGATGCGGGGGATCCGGTGGCGGAGCTGGAGGGGAATGTGGATCTGGTCATCAAGGGGCTTAGTGGCGTGTAACCTCAGTTGGAGCGCGTTATCGTTCTTCGCGAGCAAGCCCGCTCCCACATTGGAAATGCGGTCCCCTGTGGGAGCGGGCTTGCTCGCGAAGGCGGCCTGACAGACAACACAAAATCCCGATATGAAAAAGCCCGCTGACCTTACCGGCTCAGCGGGCTCTTTTATGGACGACGGATCAGTTCGCCACAGCCGCCTGCTCATCCATCTTCTGGCGCAGGCTCAACGGACGCATGTCAGTCCAGGTCTCTTCGATATAGGCCAGGCATTCCTTTTTCAGCCCGCTTTTACCCACGGTGCGCCAGCCCTGTGGTACGGCTTTGTAATCGGGCCAGATCGAGTATTGCTCTTCATGGTTGACCACGACCTGAAAGAGGATGTCCTCGCGGTCGAATACTGAAGTCATGCTGTCTCTCCATCGATGTTGGGCGGGCTGCGCCGTGTGCGCAGCCGTTATGTAGAAGGAACGTTGCGCGGCGCGAAAAATTTACTGATCGCGGCTGGCAGCCGCCAGGGCCCGGCCGAAAATCCCGGCCACCTGATCGATTTCCGCAGCGCTGATCACCAGTGGCGGCAGGAAGCGCACCACCGCGCCATGGCGGCCACCGAGTTCCAGGATCAAGCCACGCTTGAGGCATTCGCGCTGTACCAGGGGGGCCACGCGGGCGAACGCCGGCGGGTGACCTTGGGCATCCGGTGCGCCCGTCGGATCGACCAGTTCGACACCGAGCATCAAGCCACGCCCACGAATATCACCCAGTTGCGGGAAGTCCCGTTGCAGGATGCGCAGGTGCTCGGCCAGGCGCTCGCCCATGGCGGCGGCATGCTCGCAAACCTTGTGTTCGACCAGATAACGCATCACTGCGCAACCGGCGGCCATGGCCATCTGGTTGCCACGGAAGGTCCCGGCATGGGCGCCCGGCAGCCAGGTGTCGAGCCACTCGCGGTAGACCACCACCGCCAGCGGCAGGCTGCCGCCGATGGCCTTGGACATCACCACGACATCGGGAATGATCGCGGCGTGCTCGAAAGCAAACATCTTGCCGGTACGGGCAAAACCGCTCTGGATTTCATCGACGATCAGTGCGACACCCGCCTTTTCGGTGATCCGCCGCACACCGCGCAACCAGTCCAGGTCGGCCGGGATCACCCCACCCTCGCCCTGCACCACTTCCACGATCACCGCCGCCGGCAATTGCACACCGGCCTCGGGGTCGTTGAGCAGGTTTTCCAGATAGCTCAGGTTGGCTTTCACCCCTTGCGCACCGCCCAGCCCGAACGGGCAACGATAATCGTAAGGGTACGGCATGAACTGCACGCCGCTGCCGAGCAAGGCGCCCAGCGGGTTTTTCGGCCCGAGGCTGCCCATCAGGCTCAGCGCGCCCTGGCTCATGCCGTGATACCCGCCCTGGAACGAGATCACGGTGCTGCGGCCAGTGGCGGTACGCACCAGCTTCAGGGCGGCTTCCACGGCATCGGTGCCCGTGGGACCGCAGAACTGGATCTTCGCTTCAGCGGCCAGGGCAGGCGGCAGCAGGCCGAACAGGTCCTGGACGAACTGATCCTTGACCGGGGTGGTCAGGTCCAGGGTGTGCAGCGGCAGTTCATCGGTCAGCACTTGCTGGATGGCCTGGATCACCACCGGGTGGTTGTGCCCCAGGGCCAGGGTCCCGGCACCGGCCAGGCAGTCGATGAACGTGCGGCCTTCGACGTCTTCGACGTAAATACCCTTGGCGCGCTTGAGCGCCAGGGGAATGCGTCGCGGATAACTGCGGGCGTTTGATTCCTGCTGGCTCTGGCGGGCCAGCAGCGGTGATTCGTTGAATTGATAAAGCGTCTCGGCGGACGTCGCCGGCAGATCTTCGATAAGGCTGGTAGCGACTGACATCTCTCGACCCCTCAATACGGTTTTCCTGTTCTGGAAACGCATCAGCGCTTGAGGGATTTAGGCGGTAACACGGAAACCTTTGTAGGAGCGAGCTCTGCTCGCGATGAACTCAAGAACACCGCGTGCATTCAGAAAGCACGCGTTATCGTTATCGACCATCGCGAGCAAGCTCGCTCCTACAGGGGTTTTGTGGTGTTTTTCAGACCGGTTGCAGCGGCATCGTCAGTTCGACCCGCAAACCGTCCGGTCGGCTATCGAAATGCAGCGTACAACCGCAACGCTGAACGATCGCCTGGACGATCGCCAGCCCCAGGCCGCAACCCGTACTATGGCCGTTGCGCCAGAAGCGTTGGGTCAAGTGTTGCAAATCCTCTTCGGCAATCCCCGGCCCATGGTCGCGCACCACGAACTGCACACGATTGCCGGTGGTTTCCAGGCTCAACTCCACCGCTTTGTCGGCGGGAGTGTGGCGCAGTGCGTTGTCGAGCAAGTTGCGCAGCGCGGCGATCGACAGCACGGCAGGCATTTGTACTGGCGCAGCGGAGACCTTGCCCGGCGCCTGAAACCTGATGCGCTGGCGATCACCGCTCGCCGCATCCTGGATCGCCAGTTTTGCCACTTGCTCGGCATTGCACTGCACACCGTCGTCAAACGACAGGCTGCCCTCGACCCGTGCCAGCAACAGCAATTGCTCGAGGGTGCGGTGCATGCGATCCGCCCCCTCTTCGGCGCGCGCCAGGGCTTGGTCCCGGGCGCTACCGTCGGTCATGCGCGCCACTTGCAGGTGGGTCTTGATGGCGGTCAGCGGGCTGCGCAACTCGTGGGCCGCGTCACCGGTCAGACGACGTTCGCGCTCGATGGCCTTGCCGATACGCTGGAGCAACTGGTTCTGGGTTTCCAGCAAGGGTTGCAGCTCGCTGGGCAATGGCTGGATCTGCAAGGGTTCCAGGGAGTCGGCGCTGCGGCGCATCAAGGCGTCGCGCATGCGGTTGAGCGGTGCCAGCCCCTGGCCGATGCCCAGCCAGAGCAGACACAGGCAACCGAGCAGCGCCACGCCCACCGGTACGGAAGCGGCCAGCAGGATCGACATGTTCAACGCCTCACGCTCAATCTGCCGGTCGGCGGTGGTGATGCGCAGATCGCCCCGGGCCAGTGTGAAACTGCGCCACGGCGCGCCGTCGATCATCTGATCGTGAAAACCCAGCTTCTCGGCCTCCAGAGTCTGCTGCGGATCGGTGTGGCTGCGGGCAAGGATTTCACCGCGCAGCGAGCTGACCTGGCACGCCATGCCACCCGGTATGTTCAGTTGTTCGGCGCTGAAGTGGGTGCCCTCGCCCTTGCTCGGCAGGGGTGGCAGTTGCTCCATCAGGCCGGCGACCATGCGTGCCGACGCCACCAGGCGCTGGTCGAGGGAAAACATCATTTGATTGCGCAAATCGCTGAGCATCCAGGCCGCAGCCAGGGCCCAGATCAGCGCAAACGCGGCGCCGAGCGTCAGGCTCAGGCGCAAACGCAGACTCATCACTTCGATTCTTCTCCGCCATCAGCCGGCCCCAGGCGATAGCCCAGGCCGCGCACGGTCTCGACAATGCCATTGCCGAGCTTGCGCCGCAGGTGATGGATATGAACGTTGAGGGCGTTGCTTTCCAGCTCGTCGTTGAAACCGTAGACGCTGTCCTTCAGTTGCTCGGTGGACAGCACCCGGCCACGGTTATGCAACAAGGCTTGCAGCAGCGACTGCTCGCGACGCGAGAGGTCCACCGGCTGGCCGGCGAGCGTGGTTTCGCGGCTGCTTGGGTCGTAGGTCAGGGCGCCGTGTTCGATCAGGTTGACGCTGCGCCCCGCCACCCGGCGCAACAGCGTATGCAGGCGCGCAGCGAGTTCGCGCAGGTCGAAGGGTTTGAGCAGGTAATCATCGGCACCGGCTTGCAGGCCATCGACGCGGTCGGTGACCGAATCACGCGCGGTGAGGATCAACACCGGCAACTCCAGGCCCTGATGACGCAACTGTTGCAGCAGCTTGAGGCCATCTTCGTCCGGCAGCCCAAGGTCGAGCACCATGACATCGAATTCCGCGACCCTGAGCATGGCCCGGGCAGCGGACGCCGTGGCCACGTGCTCCACGGTCAGGCCCTGGGCGGTCAGGCCGGCAACGATGCCGCTGGCGATCAGCTCATCGTCTTCGCATACCAATACGTGCATGGGGAGCCTCGTAGAAATAAAGCTGATTAAGCCTTTGACCGATTAAGTCGACATTATGCCGCAGACGCCATCGCCACAAGGCCGGGACGGTTAATCATCGGTTAATCGCCACCCGCCACTGTGCACCTCACTAGTACCGGGAAAAGGCTTATCCATGCGTCGTCTGTTTTTACTGTTTACCCTTTTGATCGCGGGCCTGGCCCAGGCGGCAACCAATCCGTTCGACACCAAACCTGAATTTCTCCCGGTTGATAAAGCCTTCACCTTTACCTCTGAACGCCTGGAATCCGGTGAAACACAGCTCTATTGGCAGATCACCGACGGCTACTACCTGTACCAGAAACGCTTGAAGTTCGATGGATTGCCTGTCGGGCAGCACCCTGCGTTGCCGGAAGGTGAAGCCCACAGCGACGAGTTTTTCGGTGAACAGCAAGTCTACCGCCAGGGTCTGGAACTGAAGATACCAGCGGGTGCCAGCGGCCAGGTCAAGGTCAGTTACCAGGGTTGTGCCGATGCCGGTTTGTGTTATCCGCCGCAGACCAGGGTCGTGGACCTGGGCAATACCCATGCGCAGAGCGCAGCCAACGAAGCGCCGGACCAGGCCTTGGCCAGCGACCTGCAACAACGGGCGCTGGGCTGGAGCCTGCTGGTGTTCTTCGGTCTGGGCCTGCTGCTGGCCTTCACCCCTTGCTCACTGCCGATGCTGCCGATTCTGGCCGGGCTGATCGTCGGCAGCGGCGCCTCGCCCAAGCGTGGTTTCGCCCTGGCCGGCAGTTACGTGGTCAGCATGGCGCTGGTGTATGCGGCGATGGGTGTCCTGGCCGCCTCCCTGGGGGCGAACCTGCAAGCCTGGTTGCAGAACCCCTGGCTGCTGGGCAGTTTCGCGGTGATTTTCGTGTTGCTGGCGCTGCCGATGTTCGGCTACTTCGAGCTGCAACTGCCGGTGGCCGTGCGGGATCGGCTGGAAAACGTTTCGCGTAATCAGCGCGGCGGCAGCCTGATCGGCGCCGGGGTGCTGGGTGCCCTGTCCGGTCTGTTGGTCGGGCCCTGCATGACCGCACCACTGGCCGGCGCGCTGCTGTACATCGCGCAAAGCGGTAACGCGTTGCATGGCGGATTGATTCTGTTCGCCCTGGGCATCGGTATCGGTGTGCCGCTGCTGTTGCTGGTGACCGTTGGCAATCGCTTCATGCCCAAGCCGGGCGCGTGGATGAACCTGGTCAAAGGCATTTTCGGCTTCCTGTTCCTCGCCACGGCGTTGCTGATGTTGCGCCCGGTGCTGGATGAGTCGTTATGGGTCGGCCTGTGCGGGGCGTTGTTGTTGATTGCGGCCTACAGCGCCTGGAAACAGTCGGGTGGCTTCGGTCGCATTGCTCAACTGTTCGGTGCCAGCTCGTTGCTGCTCGGCTTGTGGGGCAGTCTGTTGATGATCGGTGCGGCCGGCGGCAGTGATGATCTGCTCAAGCCGTTACAGGTCTTCCGCGCCTCCAATTCCGCCGTCGCTGCCATGCCCACTGGCCACGACGCCTTCACTACGATCAAGGACCCGGTTGCGCTGCAAAGGGAGCTCGATGTGGCGCAGGCTCAGGGCCAGTGGGTGCTGCTGGATTACTACGCCGACTGGTGCGTGTCGTGCAAGGTCATGGAGAAGCAGGTGTTTGGCAAACCCAAAGTGCTTGAAGCCTTGAGCGATGTGCGCTTGCTCCGCCTGGACGTCACCGCCGACAATGCCGCCAGCCGCGAGTTGCTCGGCCGTTACAAAGTGCCTGGGCCTCCGAGCCTGCTGTGGATTGGCGCTGACGGTGAAGAACGGCGCAGCCAGCGCATCACCGGCGAGGTCGATGCCGACACTTTCCTGCAACGCTGGATTACCACCCGAGACGCCCGTTGATGCTGACCTTCACCCTCGGCACCTTTGCCATCGCGCTCAATCACCTGCTGCTGATCAGTGCGCTGGCGCTGGCCACTTTTGTCGGCTGGCGGGTGGCCAAGCGCGGCGGAGAAAACCCCGAGTCCGCGCTGTTCAGCCTGTTTCTGCTGGGCATGCTGGCGGCCCGGATCAGTTTCGTGGCGGTCTATTGGGCGCACTACCGCAATGATCCGTGGCAGATCATCGACCTGCGCGATGGCGGTTTTCTCGCCTGGCCGGGGGTGATTGTCGTGCTGCTCGCCACGCTGTATCGCGGCTGGCGTCGCCCGGGGTTGCGCCGCCCACTGGGCTTTGGCGCGGCCAGCGGCCTGGCGTTCTGGTTGTTGGCAACGTTCTCCCTGTCGATTTATGAACAAGGCACACGCCTGCCGGAAATCGCCCTGCGCAACGCCGCCGGCGAAACCGTGCAACTGGCCGACTACAAGGGCGGCCCGTTGGTGATCAATCTCTGGGCCACCTGGTGCCCGCCGTGCCGCCGGGAAATGCCGGTGCTGGAAAGCGCCCAGCAACAACGTCCGGACCTGACGTTCCTGTTCGTCAATCAGGCGGAAAGCATGCAAAGCGTCGCGACCTTTCTGGAAACCCAGGGCTTGAGCCTGTCCAACGTGCTGTTCGACGGCGGCGGGCGACTGAGCCAGGCCGTCGGTTCCATGGCATTACCGACTACGCTGTTCTACAGCCCCGAAGGTCGCCTGCTGGGCAGCCATCTGGGTGAGCTGTCAAACGCCAGCCTGGCTCGCGCACTGGAAAACTTCGACACCGTACCCGCCACCTCTTCAAGGAAACTGCCATGCCCCGCCTCCGCCACCTGCTGACCCTGAGCCTCGGTGCCGCCCTATTGCACCTGCCGTCGGTACAGGCCGAAGAGTTGCCCGATGCGATCAGGAAAATCGAGGCCAAGGGCGCGAAAATCGTCGGCCAGTTCGACGCCCCTGACGGTTTGCGCGGGTATGCCGCGCAATACCAGGGCCGCGGCATGGCGCTGTACCTGACACCGGACGGTAAACACGTGCTACTGGGCAATCTGTACGACGCCGAGGGTAATGACCTGAGCAGCGCGCCATTGCAGAAACTGGTGTACGCGCCGATGGCCAAGGAAGTCTGGGCCAAGTTCGAAACCAGCAACTGGATCGGTGACGGCAAGAAGGATGCGCCGCGCGTGGTGTACCTGTTCAGTGACCCGAACTGCCCGTACTGCAACATGTTCTGGGAACAGGCGCGGCCGTGGGTCAAGGCCGGCAAGGTGCAGTTGCGCCACATCATGGTGGGCATCATCCGCGAAGACAGCCCGGGAAAATCCGCCGCACTGCTTGCCGCCAAAGACCCGGAAAAAGCCCTGCAGGACCACGAAGCCGCCGGCAAGGGCAGCTCGCTCAAGCCCTTGAAGGAAGTGCCGTCAGCGATTCAGGCAAAGTTCGCGGCCAACATGCAATTGATGGAAGAGCTGGAGCTGCAGGCGACACCGGCGATTTTCTACATGGACGACAAGGGTAATCTGCAACAACAGCAGGGCGCGCCGTCACCGGACAAGCTGGTGAAGATTCTCGGGCCGAAGTAAGCAGGATCAAAAGATCGCAGCCTTCGGCAGCTCCTACAGAGCTGCCAAAGGCTGCGATCTTTTTCGCAAACCCTACTCCGGATTACGCTCCGCCAAAAATGCCAGCAACGCCTGGCTGACAAACTCCGGATTTTCCAGACTGGAAATATGCCCAGCCTCTGGCACCAGCACCCACGGGCAGCCAATCAACTCGGCCATTTCACGGGCTTCCTCCGGTGGACGCGGAATGTCCTGATCACCGCACATCACCAGTGTGCTGGCACCGTCGAGTTCACCCAGTCGGGCCATGAAATCCTCACGGCCAAAGGTAATGCGCCCCATCGGCACGATGCTTTCACGCAGGCGATCAGTGGGCAAAGCCGCCAGCGCCGCACGGAAGTTCTGGTACAGAGGCGACTGCGGGTCGATGCCGGGGCGAAAGAAGATCGGCACTATGATATCCAGCAGCGCTGGAGTGATGACACCCGCCTCTTCGATCTGCTTCAACAGTGAAAAGTAATACTGGCGAGTCGGTTCCGGTTCGACGCCAAGGTAGGTGTCCATCAACACCAGGCCATTGAGCCGGTGCGCTGCCGACAGCGCCAGGCGCACGCCCCACATGCCGCCGACTGACAGGCCGACCAGGGTGACCCGCTCGATGTCCAGATGATCGAGCAAGACCAGAGCCTGACGCGCAATGTCATCCAGTGACGTCGTACCGACCGGCAATGGCCCGGATTGGCCGTGTCCCCACAGGTCCAGGGCTATCACACGATACTGTTGCGACAGCGCGGCGATCTGCGGTGCCCACATGGCCTGGTCCCACAGGTAACTACCGGCCAGCAGAACCGTCGGGCCGCTGCCTTGATCGATGTAGTGAAGGGGTTGTCCATCTATCGTTACGTAGGGCATCGACTGTCTCCGCGAATAAAAATGGAGCCGGAAGACTGAGTGGCTGACAGTCCCTCGTCAATCGCTGGAGTGTGTGCGTTTGTGCCCCCGCCTTCGCGAGCGAGCTTGCGAGCCAGAATCACCAAGCCGCCGGCAAGGGCGAGTTGCAGTGTCACCGGACAAGTTGTCGAATATTTTCGGGTCAACATGACTAATGCCACATGAATGGGTAATCAGCCCCCGAAAGCAAGCGTGGCCATAGTCAAAATGACAGTGGCCACGCAAACCGAACTATCCCTTCACTTGCACAGGTGTCTTCTTTTCGTCCTCGATCAGGTTATAGCGATAGACTCGACCCGCTTGTTTGTCGAACGCGAAATCATGACCTGGAATCAAGTGAACTTTTCTGGTCGGTTTGCAATCATCTTCGTTCTTCGCCGAACAATCCTTGAAGGAATCGATGACAACTACACTATTGCCATTGTTTTTCACTTGATAACCATTGGCAGTGTTATCGATTTTGGTATCAAAACGGGTATTGCCCGGTCGAACAAAGAACACCATGCCATAACCGGCCATTACGTTAAAACCGGCTGACATTTCCTTTTCATACGTTTCACGCTCAGTGTCCGAGACGGCGAACTTGTCTTCTTTTTCGGGAACAACGGGTAGAAAACGAACGCGAAAATAGCGCTCTTTACTCCGATCGCCGGTATACAGCAGGCGGGTACCCTGAGTTCCTTTGGCCGGTACGATTAGCCTGGCCGGGCTGGCGACCAGGCCGTCACGGGTACTGCCATCAACACTCTTCAAGGGCTCTTCGCGGGAGTTTCCATTCTGCTGATAAAAAATCTCCTTGATCTCGATCTTGACGAACGCCGTTGAAGTACCACCGTTATGAATACGTTTCAGATAGGTACTTTGATCGCCCTTCATAAAGTCATAGAAGCTACCAATTTGCAGGCTGGGGCCGGCGTGCGCGCACAGACTGAAGAAAAATGTGCACAACAACATATAAATGGATTTCATGAGATAAGCCTCGTACTGGGACAACAGCCTGAGTAAGCCTCAGGCTTTGCTACTGCGATTAGATATCGGAATCAAAAGTTATATTAACGATTCCTCGATAACTGCTAGCGTCGTGCATTGTTGCAACTGAATCTTGCTGCACTTCAAAATGCAGCAGACTGGGTTGTCGAGTGGGCAAACCTGCAGGCTTCAGATGCTCCAGGCCGGCACCACCTATCTTCAGTGGACGCCGTGCAACCGGCTGGTCTGCATTGTCCACCCAAGGACTTGGCAGGCTGACACTGATATCGACAGGTACTTCATGGGTACCGTTGTTTATCAGACAGGTTCCAGCTCCCGGTTGACTGCAGCTGAGATCCATTTTAAACGGCGTAGACGTCAAGATGAAAAACCGCAAGTCACCCAGTATTTTCTCCGGTCGTCTTCCATGGGTGATCCACTCCATCCAGCCGCCCTTGGGTGCCAGGGCAATACTGTCGGCGGACATTTTGACGTTGACGTCCTGCTTTACCGCCAGGTTCAAATTGAATGTCATTGCACCGTCATTGGGGGTCAAGACACCCATATCGAAATCGCCGCTGGTGGAGTAAGTATACGACCCTTCATAGTCGCCACTTATCAACTGCTCCGGTCGAACAGCTCGCAACTCATAATGTACATCGAGCCGTTGCAAAGTCATGCCGGGAATGTTGTATTTCGGACTCCTTGGGCAAGTGGTGACGTTCTGGGGGGTCAACCAAAATGCCGTAAAGTCTGTTCCATTGGGATCAGCCCCCTGGGAAGTATCATTGACTTGTTGGCAGGGAGGAGTTGCCTCAGCCCACGAGGGTTGCCAGAGAAAGGCGTGATAATCAAACACAGGCAATCCCCCCGGATGTCCGATTATTGCTTGCGCTGTTCTACTCAAGCGATAACGGGTCCCCACTCCGGCAATGCGAATTTCGATCTCCGCCGTTTCGCCAGGAATCACCGCATGCTGGACAGTAAATCTGCGCCATGTCGCCGGAAAACCAAAAGGGATCACTTGATCTTTGGCAATGCCCCCTGACGACGTAAAAGCAATAGAGAAGCTGTTACTTCGAATCCCCTTATTACTGCAATTATCCGGATATTCCGCACAGTACCCGCTTTCAAGTGTGTTATTTTTAATCTCCGCGCTTCCCGGATTAAGCGGATCCGGCCTGATCTCGGCTTGCACCTCCAATACAGCGGCATTGGCTAAACTTGCAAACCCGCAAAGTGCCGATCCCAGCACCAGACGGTTGAGTAACTTGTTCATTTGACTGTCCTGTGTACGCCATGTTCTGACTGCTTTTGTATAAGTGCCCATCAACTGGCCTTCTCAGACTTATAAGCAGCTTCGGCCAAGGTGTCCGGATGACACCGTAGATCCCCTACCATCAGCACATCATTCTCTCGGCGCTGGGAGGCTGGATCGAGCCTGAACTGGCATAACAACTGACTGTCGTGCCGCACTTCGAGTGTAGGAGAATTCTCGCTAAGTTCCATGGAAAAGAACCCATCGACTTCGCTGACACCACGACTGGCATGGTTGATGACGTGATGGCCTTTCAACGGTTTTCCACCGGCATCCAACAGGCGCCCCATCACGGTCACGGTCTTCAGAATGCGCACCTGACGATAATCCACCCCTCCCTTGTTCAAGTGATAGGTAGTGCGCGCAGGCTGGATTGCCGCCGCAGGAACATCGGTGCCCTTGAAATCGAAATTCACCGTGCCGTTCTTGTACGCCGAAACGGGAATGAAATTGCGCCCCGGCCGCAACGTGGCGTGGGTACCGGCGAAGTCGTCGGCCCGCAGCTCGATATCATCGAGATCGCTCTCGACATCGACGATCATTCCCGCCTCTCCGGTCGAGGCCTGGCTACTCATTACGAGTTTTTTGCCACTGACTGCCAAAGTACTGTCCAGATTCAAACCGCCGCTGATCTGACCGTTGTAGGAGGAACGTTGCGCATGCATCGAACCGCTGACCTGGTCAGTCTTGAAATCAGCCGTGCCCGCCTGGCCTGTCCCGTACACATCCTTGCTGACAGTTGCAGAAACACTTTGCAGGACGTGATCCTCGAGGTCGCGACGATAGGTGACGGACGCGTTCGGATCGCGTCCACCGTCACGCGATGTACGTTGACCGACGCTACCGCTCACCTGGTGACCGTCGGAACCCAGTGCCATGCGCAGGCTGATATCGATCCCGCGGTTTCGCTGGTCGGCAGTGCCAACCGTGCCTGGTCGATCGAACACCGCCACGCGCCAGTCGGCGCGGTTGCCGAACAGCTGTGCGTTGCGGGTCCAGCTCAGGTCGATGCCCACGCCTTCGGAATAACCCTGGCTTTGGGAGACTTGCGCGCTGACCGAGCTCTTGCTGTTCAAGCGCTGACTCACCGACAGCGATGTATTGCTGGTTTGTCCGTTGTAGGTGTTGCGTTGACGGATGTGTGTCCCGTCCGGCAGCACTTCGTAAGTATTACGGGTGTCCAGCCAGCTGCGCTGATGGCGCAACACCAGACTGCCGCCGTTGTAGCGATGCACACCTTGCACCTCCATCCCCGTGCCTTCGCCCTTGGTCTGGGAAAGGCTGGTGTAAAGGGACGTTTTCTCGCCCACCGTCCAGTCGGCAGAGGTGCCCAACTGCATCTGCTCCTTGACCTGACGGGCTGAAAGCCCCAGGACAACTCGCGGATGCAGCAAGAAGTTAAAGGCAGCGCCTGCCGTCAGTTCGCCGTCATCGCGCTCCTGCCAATTGCTGAGCAGTTTGCTCTCGCGACCGGCGAACAGGTTGTAGCGCCAGCGATTTTCCGGGTTGCGCCAGTTAGTGGGCTTGTAAATAAGCTCTGAAGTGGTGGTAATCACTTGACCGTCTTCGACCACCCGTACTTCCACTTCGTAGATTCCGCCGGGCAGCGGACGTGTATCGAGCGCCTGCAGACCGCTCGCCACCTGCTGACTGTTGATCAGCACACCGTTGCGATAGATTTCCACCATCGCCTGGCGGTTGGCGGTCACCGTAATGGGATAGATACTGGGGTTGGCGTTGTCGATCGCCAAGCTGTCGGAACTGCCGTACATCAGACCCATTACCGTGTCGGGACCTCGCCCGATGGTGCGCACAGACCGAGTCAGACCTTGGGCACTGGGCGTGAAATACCCGGCACGGATGAAGTTGCCCTCCAGTTCCCGTTGGGCATGCAACTCATGGACAGCATGCTTGATGCCCGTATCGGTTCCTGACCTGCGCGACAGTTGAGCATTGAACGTGTTCGTCCAGTTGCCCAGGCTCGCGGTTGCCTCCAGGCCATAACGGCCGGCGATATTCTGCTGCTGACCGCCGCTGATGTTCAGTTGATTGCGCACAATCATACCGTGGCTGCCGCCTTCAGGCTGATCATGAAACTGTCGGATTTGCGGATCGCGCTCGGCGTTCTCCGTCACCAACGACACCATCGAGTCTTCCAGACTGTAGTAAACCGACTGCAATTGCCGAGGGCAGCCACTTTTACAGGCGCCCAACGTCGCGCCCTGCGTCAAGAAAGCGGCCCACTCATCACGCTCACTCGAAGCAAGGTCACTGTTGCGTGTATCCGTAAAGTTGATCAGCGTCACTCGCTCATCGCGGGTCAACAGGATCATGGCTTCACCCAGGAACTGTCGATCGACTTCGACTCGAACAGCCAATGGAACATCAAAAAAGAATTCATGAAACTCTGCAGGCAAACCTTCAGCCTGCTGCAGCAAACTTACGGACTTGTTCGCAGGCTGGCTTTCACTGGCAAGCGCGCCTGCGCAAATAATTAGCGCAAGCGCTCCTGCGATAGGAGTCATCGGAAACATTGATCAATATCTCAAGTTAGCGCTTGCACGTGCAAGAAAGAATGCGGCCGGCTGCGCCGGCCACATAAAGGACACACTGTTAGCTGGAACTTATCCAACAATTATCAAGGCGCGTCGAATTGCATACGAACGAATCCGGTGTAGTTACCTGTCTGGTAACCGCCGGCAGGTGCGATTGGCTCAATGCTCAGGGGAACGATGATTTCAGAGGTCGCAGCATCAGCAGCGATAACTTCTACATCGCCGCCAACACTCAAAGCAACATCATTGAACTTGACGGTCAACTCAATATCGTCTTCGCCAGAGGTGATGAACGCCGGGGCCGTCAGAGATGCCTTGATGGCAGGGGCTGTGCCAGTGGCAACGCTGCTTTTCGCCCTGAAGTTGCGGCTGATGCCTTTCAGCTCCTCATTGTCCATATCCCAGGCCAATTGCTGAGGTTGTTGTACAGTATCGAGCTTGGATGGCTGCACATAGAAATCGCTGCTCGGAATATCAGCGCGGACTTCAACGGGGACATTAATTGGAACAGCCATGGCAGCCGAAGAAACAAAAGCCAAAGCAAGCACCGGGGCAGAAATTGCAATTTTCTTGAACATTGGAATTACCTTTAAACATCTGATTAATAGTGCGCGCTTCGGCCAAGCGACAAAAGTCAGGCACCGGGTTATTGATCAACACCAATAAATATGATGTTGCGTTTCAACGGCGCGCATCTTCTCGTTTTCCGTAGGATCGGTATGCAAGATCTATCCGAACATCCTGTAGGACAAATCCCTGCACTTGAAAAACCTTCGCGCGCGAATAATGAAAGAGGCCCGAGTGCCGCTGGCCCGTTGCGCAAGTGTTGTCGGAGAGTGTATTGAAGCTCTTCAGGGATGTCGGGAAGTGTTCATCAAGGAGGCAGGGCAGTAGATCCCGAGGGCGTACCTGGCTGAAAGAGGTCTTTTATGTGAAAGTCCAACGGACGTGCTTACCTGCAATCAAGTATGAGATAGATTCACATCCGCCGTCCTCTCACACCACCGGGGGGTGTCAGAAATTTTGTGTTCGGGCATAACGTACGAAACGGTGGCTCCGCCGTTCCCACTCGCGGTCGAGTTCGTTGAGCTGGATGTTCGACAGCAGCGGCGAGAGCGGGCCGCCTTGCGGGTGGTACTCGCCGGGCCGGCCAGCAACCGAGTCTTGAGGATCGGCCAATACTGTTTCAAGTAGTCCGCCAACTGGTCGACCGTCATGCCATCGGTACCCGGTGTGCCCTCATCGCTGACCACGCGTTTATACGCACGCTGGTTGCGCTTGCGCGAAACGCGCCATGCCTGGCGCACCCACAAAAAAATCCCGATGCACAGGCATCGGGATTTTTTATACATGCATAGTCAGCGACACAGGGAAACGACTATTTCCTCTGAAGAGAAATACCCTGTGCCGGATACTGAATGGTCGCCCTCTCCGACTCATTACCGGAGTCATCGAAGGCCGTCACTCCAAATACATATCGACGCCCCGGTTGCAATTTGGTAACAGCAAACTCCGTTTCCACTGTCGTCCCCAATACAATTTCTTCTCCACCCTGCTCAATTTGATAAATTCTATAATTAACCACTGGAGAACTGTCCTGCGACGGCTCCCAACTCAATATCAGACCAAGATTACTGGTGCGCAAGTGCGAAGGGACTGTGGGTGCTGTGACGTCTTTAAATTTTACGGTAACACAAAGAGGGTCAGAATAAAGAAATTCCTCATCAACAGTTCGAATGCAATACTGGTGATCACGCCCTTGCATTGGAGTGTTATCCCTATAGGGAGGTTTATCTGCTATCTCGAGTAGCACTCCGTCTCGCCGTATTTCAAAACGCGGCTCGCCAGTGTCGACCTTGCCTCCATCCCAAAAGAAGTAAACTTCATTCTCCGTGTGAAAGAAAGGAGTGAAATGATTCGGAGGAGTAGGATTAGCTCCTAATGTGGTGACATTAATTTCTATAGGTGGAACGATCCCCGGACCAAGGGAAATTTTGTACGTTTGGAGAGGAAGTAAATCAGTAACCGTCCAACTTGAACTACCGTACCAAGCAACCCCCAACTGACGAGTTCCACCTGAAGGCTGATGCAAAAACACAGCAGTACCATTCCCCGGGATAAAAAAATTCACAGTAAACGTGAACTCTCTCCTACCTACACTATCAAGCCTAATTTCACCATTAGGAGTCTCATTAGCACTCGCATCCCGACCAGGCGACACTAAACCAGAAACAGAAACAGAAGTATTCATGACAACCACCTTATAGATTACCGAATCCGCATTTAATTTTTAACCGCAGCACCATTCAAGCATCAAATCCAGGTAACCAAAACTGGCAAATCTACTAGTTGAAAACACTTAAACCATGCACTACAGATTCGTTCCAGCCACCAAAAAATCCGCGCCACCTGTTATTTCTAACAGGTTCCAACCGCCCAGAATCGCGCAATAAAACACCCACGACCTTTTCAGCACCGCCGAAAGCTCGGGAGAACAGCCATGCACATTGCGAGTTCGACGCAGTTCCAATCCACAACGCCGCGCGGCGCTCCCCACAACTGTGCGGACACATCACCTATCTCGCCGCAACTGTCCACCAAAGAACTCGAAATTCTGAAGTGGTGCGCCATGGGCAAGTCATCTTGGGAGATCGCGCAGACTCTTGCGCGGTCTGAGGCGGGGGTGAACTATCACATCGACAATATCCTGCGAAAATTCGGCGTCAGTTCACGCACAAAAAAATCCCGATGCACTGGCATCGGGACTTTTTATACAGACATAGTCAGCAACACAGGGAAACGACTATTTCCTCTGAGGAGGAATACCCTGTGCCGGATAGTGAATGACCACCCTCTCCGACTGATTACCGCTTTCATCGAAGGCCGTCACTCCCATTTCATATGGTCTCCCCGGTTGCAACCCGGTAAACAGATACCACGGTTCCGTTGTCGTCCCCACTGGGTTACCGAGGCCCAGATCAAGGTGATAAGTAACCCTACCGGAACTGTCGTACACTGGGGTCCATCTCACTCTCACCTGAATCTCTTCGACATGCATATTCGTAGGATTTGTAGGTGCGGTAATGTCGTCGAAGGAGACCTCTATACAGATAGGTTCAGATTCATAAAACTCATCATCAACGGTAGTTACGCAGTAAACATGGTCCCTTCCCTCTTGAGGAGTTGTATCCCAAATGGCAGTATCCTCAACTACTTCGAGCGTAGCCCCGTCTCGTTTTACAAGATAACGAGGCACACCACCATCTACTTCCCCATCATCCCACACCAATATTACTGAATCGGTCGTTTTAAAATGTTCCCGCAAATGTGTTGGCTTTTCCGGAACACCTCTAACTTCCGTCTTTCCGACAACTAAGGTCGGCGTGAGCCTCTTCCCATCAGCAGTGCGCCCACCAAGAAAATAAGTATATCGGGTATTTGACTTAAGCGAATCGATAGTAAATGTTGTACCGGGTCCTTGATAAATCACCTCACCTGAGTTATCACCTGTAGAAGTAAGAAGATACTCCACTATACCTGCGCGCTTCTCCCACGACAGTTCTATAGTATTTCTTGTCACACCTACAATTTTCCAGGAAAGAGCTGACTGGTCGAATTTTAGCTTATTGAAAACTGGCTGATTCATTTACCATCTCCACAAGAAAAATTTTACAACCACAGTGCTTTCTTCATAAAAAACACTCCGCACCTGCATTAACCCATAAAAAAAGCCACCCACACACTAGCAGAACTGCTAGTACTCGATAAAAAAACACCTCCAACCCGCGAAAAACTTTAACTTTTCAAAAACTTAACACTTACCGTCCCATTCGCTTTAACAAACCCGATCGCTGCAACACGCATACACTCCCGAAAAAAACGCTATCAGCTCAGTCCCCCCCTGAACTTGCACTCGCAACCAGCCTGCGAATACAGCCCACCGACCTGTTATTTCTTACAGGTTCCAACGACGCTGAATCGCGCTATAACAGAGTCCTGGAGTTACTCACCGCCCTCCGAGGCGCCCCTACCCCGGGAGACCAGCCATGCACACTGCGAGCCCAATCCAGTTCCAACCCAACACGCTACCCGCCAGGCCCCACAGCTATGTGGATACACCTCATATCCCCCCGAATCTCTCTGCCAAAGAGCAGGAAATCCTGAAGTGGTGTGCCATTGGCAAATCGTCCTGGGAGATCGGTCGGATCCTCAATTGCACTGAGGCGGGAGTGAATTATCACTTCTGCAATATTCGTCGAAAATTCCGCGTCAGCTCGCGCTGGCTGGCGCTGATCAAAGCACTGGAAATGGGATTGATCCATTTGGAGGGAGAGACAGAACTTCATCCTGCGGTTGCGCAGATAACCCGATTAGCGTCGAAACGTTTGTAGTGCGCCAACGTGCACAGGATTGACTCGGCAGAGTCCGGTTCGCCACGAGCCCGTGGTTGACCCCGCGGTGACGAACCCTGAATTTTCCAGATTGAAAATATGCCTTGCCTCTGGCACCAGCCCACACTGGCCGCCAGCGCGGCGATCCGCGGTGCCCACTTGCCCTGGTCCCACGGGTAACTACCGGCGACCGGTGCCTTGATCGATGCAGTGAAGGGCTTGTCCGTCAATCGTTACGAAGGGCTTCGACTGTCTCTAGGAATAAAATGGAGCCGGGAGACAGAGTGGCTCACGGATCACAGTCAATCGCGAGAATGTATGCGTTTGTGCCACCGCCTTCGCGGGCAAGCCCGCTCCCACAGGGGTTCAGGTGGTCATACATGATGAGTACACCACGGAACCTGTGGGAGCGGGCTCGCCCGCGAAGAGGCCGGTACAGCCGCTGGAGATTTACAGCCCCTCCAGCTCCGCCATCAGGTCATTCAAGCGATCCACCTTCTCATTGGTGATCTCGCTGGCCGCCAATCCGTCGATGTACCCGGCCAACTCCTCCACCGTGCTGCACTCGAACATCGCCCGCAACGGCACGTCCCGTTGCAGGGTTTTCTGCACTCGTGAGGCGATCTGTGTGGCCAGCAGCGAATGCCCGCCCAGTTCGAAGAAGTTGTCGCGAACGCCCACCTGATCGACCTTCAACACTTCGGCCCAAATGTCCACCAGGGTCTGCTCCAGGTCATTGCGCGGCGCCTGGTAATCCTGGTTCTGCATCTGGCCGATCTCCAGCGCCGGCAGGGCCTTGCGGTCCAGTTTGCCGTTGGCGTTGAGCGGCAGCTTGTCCAGCCACAGCCAGTGCAGCGGCACCATGTATTCCGGCAGTTCGGCGCGCAGGCGTTGCTTGATCCGCTCCAATCCCTCGACCGGACTCAACGCCACCTGCGCCGCGACCAGATAGCCCACCAGATGCTTGCCGTTCGCCCCTTCCTGCACACCCACCGCCGCATCGCGGATTTCCGGTTGTTCATGCAGGCGAGCCTCGATTTCACCCAGCTCGATGCGGTAACCGCGAATCTTCACCTGATGGTCGATGCGCCCCACGTACTCCAACACGCCATCGCTGCGACGGCGCGCCAGGTCGCCGGTGCGATACAGACGTTCACCCGGTGCGCCGAACGGGTTCGGCACAAACACCGGAGCCGTGCGCAGCGGGTCGCTGACATAACCGCGCCCGACCCCGGTGCCGGCGACGCACAGTTCACCCACGGCACCCAGCGGTACCAGTTCCAGTGCGCCATCGAGCACATACAACAGGTTATTGTCGGTCGGCGTACCGATCGGCAAATAGCTGCCGCGGGTCGAGGCCAGGTCGACATGGAAGAACGCCACGTCGTCCGAGCACTCCGCCGGACCGTAGGCATTCACCAGGCCGATCTGCGGATAGCGCAGCAACCATTGATGCGCCAGCTCCGGCGGCATTGCTTCACCGGTCGGCAGCATCCAGCGCAGGCCGTCGAGGCTCATGCGCTCCTGGGCGAGCATGCCCTGGATCAGCGATGGCACGCTTTCCAGCACGGTGATGCCCTGGGCCGCAACATGCGCCAGCAAACCCTGCGGATCGTGGGCGATGGTGTTCGGCACGATGTCCACCCGTGCACCGAACAGCGGTGCGGCGAGGAACTGCCACACGGAAATGTCGAAGCTTTGCGAGGCGGTCTGGGCGATCACGTCGGCGTCGCTCAGGTTCAGGTACGGCACTTTGCTCAATTGGTTGTTGAGCATGCCGCGCTGCTCGACCATCACGCCTTTGGGCAAACCGGTGGAACCGGAGGTGTAGATCACATAAGCCAGGTTGTCCGCACTGCTGTAGATGCCGGGATTGTCCGCCGACAGCGCATGGGCCTGGACCTCCTCCCAGACCAGCAGCCGTGGCCGGCTGGCGCAGCCGAACTCGTCAAGCAAGGCCTGCGCCTGTTCACGGCACGCTTGCGTACACACCAGCAGTGGCGTTCGGCTCAGTTCGATGATCCGGCTCAGACGCTGGCTCGGCAGGCCCGGGTCCAGCGGCAGGTAACCCGCGCCGGCCTTGAAGCTGCCGATGATCATGCCCAGCAGATCGAGACTGCGTTCGGCCAGCAATGCCACCGGTTGATCGCGCCCGACACCGGCGGCGATCAATGCATGACCGAGACGGTTACTGCGCTGGTTCAGCTCCAGATAACTGTACTGCCGGTCAAGACAGCTGGCGGCAATCCGCTGCGGGTGTCGGGCGACCTGCGTTTCAAACAATGAAACGTAGCTCTGCTGCACTGGATATTCGTGTTCGCTCTGGTTGCAGCCATGGAGGAGGAAGTCCTGCTCCTCGGCCCCCAGCAACGGCAGGTCGGCCATGTCGCCATGGAAACCTTCCACCAGCGCCAGCAGCAAACGCTTGAACTCGCCAAGCATGCGCTCGACCGTGGCTTCATCGAAGTAGCGCTGGTCGTAGGACAGGTGCAAGCCCAGGTCATCCCCCGGATAGCACACGGCCGTCAGCGGGAAGTTGGTGTGGGTCCGGCCCGAATCCGAGGTCGCGTTGAGGCTCTGCGCACGGTCCAGCACCGAGACTTCCACCGGGGCGTTTTCGAACACGAACAGGCTGTCGAACAGCGGCTGGCCTTTGGGCAGCTCGCTTTGCTCCTGGATGTTCACCAGCGGCAGGTATTCGTATTCACGCAGTTGCATGTTGCTGTCGAGCAGACCGGTGAGCCACTGGCGCACGCTGCATCGCTGGCCGTCCTCGGGCATCTTCACCCGCAGCGCGATGCTGTTGATGAACAGGCCGACGGTGCGCTGCATCTGCGGCATCTCCACCGGACGCCCGGCCACGGTGACGCCGAACAGCACGTCGCGATCACCGCTCAAGCGCCGCAGCACCAGCGCCCACGCCGCCTGGGCGAAGGTGTTGATGGTCAACTGATGGGCCTGGGCCAGTTCGCGCAATTGCGCGCCGTCACGGGCATCGAGCCGGGTGTAGCGGTCGCCGACGATCATGCCGCCGCTGTCGCCGGCATGTTCACGCAGGAACGGCCGGTCGCTCGGGATTGGCGTGGTCCGCTCAAACCCTCGCAGGTTGGTTTTCCACCATTGCCGCGCTTCGTCCAGGCTCTGGCGTTGCAGCCAGCCAATGTAGTCGCGATAACGCGACACAGGCCCAAGCTGTGCTTCCCGGCCTTCGCCGAGGGCGCTGTAGATCTCGAAGAAATCGTTCATCAGCAGCGAACGGCACCAGGCATCGATGAGGATGTGGTGGTTGCTCATCATGAACCAGTAGCGCGCCGCGTCCACACAGATCAGGCGCAAGTGGAACGGCGCCTGGTTGAGCAGATCGAACCCGGCTTCGCGTTCGGTCTTGAGCAAGGTTTGCAGCTTCGGCTCTTGCTCGGCTTGGGCGATATCACGCCAGTCGAGGTACTCGATCGGTGTGCTGCCCGGTTTGTGGATCACCTGCAGCATGTCCTCGCCGACGTTCCAGCAGAACGACGCGCGCAACGCTTCGTGGCGGGCGACGACGGCTTGCCAGGCCTGGGCGAAACGCTGCGGATCCAGCTCGCTGCTGATGCGGTAGCGGTCCTGCATGTAGTACAGGCCGGTGCCCGGCTCCAGCAGGGTGTGCAACAGCATGCCTTCCTGCATCGGGGTCAGCGGGTAGACGTCTTCGATAGCGACGGCCGGCACCGGCAGCGCATCCAGTTGCGTCTGATTGAGCTGCGCCAGCGGGAAGTCCGACGGCGTCAGGCCACCGGCGTCGTCGCGCAGGCAATGCTCGATCAGACTGCTCAGCTCACCGAGGTAGGCATCGGCCAACTCGCCGATGGTGGACGGATCGAAGCGTTCGGCGCTGAACGTCCAGCGCAATACCAGTTCACCGCCATACACCTGGCTGTCGACGCTCAGCTCGTTGGGCAACGGTGCATGGGCATCGTGGGCCGCGCCGACGGCTTCATCCAGTGGATGGAACAGCGCGTCCGCACCGAAGCTCTGGTCGAACTGGCCGAGGTAGTTGAAGGTAATCGGTGCCTGCGGCAACGCCGCCATGCTGCGGCGAATCGGCTCATCGGCGAGGTAACGCAGCACGCCATGACCCAGGCCTTTGTGCGGCACGGCACGCAGCTGTTCCTTGATCGCCTTGATCGAGACCCCCTGCCCGGCGGCTTCTTCGATGTTCGACGGCGTCAGGCGCAACGGATAGGCACTGGTGAACCAGCCCACCGTGCGGGTCAGGTCGATGTCGTCGAACAGCGCTTCGCGGCCGTGGCCTTCCAGCTGGATCAGCGCCGATGGCTGACCGCTCCAGCGGCACAGCACACGGGCCAAAGCGGTCAACAGCAAGTCGTTGACCTGGGTGCGATAGGCACTTGGCGCCTGTTGCAGCAACTGCCGCGTACGCTCGCTGTCGAGACGCACGCTGACGGTTTGCGCATGACGGTTTTGCCGCCCGCCTTCAGGGTGATCGCAGGGCAAATCGGCACTTGGCCCGGCCAGTTGCGCCTGCCACCAGCCCAGCTCTTCGCGCAGGGACTCGCTGCCGGCGTAGGCTTGCAAGCGTGCGGCCCAGTCCTTGAAGGCGCTGGTTTTCGCCGGCAGTTTCACCGACTGCCGCGCCTCCAGTTGGCGATATACGGTTTGCAGGTCATCGAGCAGCACCCGCCACGACACACCGTCCACCACCAGGTGGTGAATGGCGATAAACAAGCGTTGCTGGCCTTCAGGGCCATCGACCAGCAACACGCGCAGCAAGGGTCCCTGTTCAAGGTCGAGACTGCGCTGGGCATCGGCGAACAAGGCCGCGCATTTATCCATCGACGAAACACGCACTTGCCACAAAACCGGCGCATCGGAAACCGGCTGGTGCAAGGCCTGCCACTGGCCGGCAACCTTGCCAAAGCGCAGGCGCAAGGCGTCGTGCTGTTCGATCACCGCCAGCAACGCTTGCTCCAGGCGATGAGATTCCAGCACCACCGTCGGTTGCAACAACAATGCCTGGTTCCAGTGTTGGCGTTGCGCGATATCGGTGTCGAAGAACCAGTGCTGGATGGGTGTCAGGCGCGACTCGCCCATGATCAAGCCCTGCTCGGCGCTGATCTGCTCGCTGCGGGTGGCCACGGCGGCGAGGGTCTGCACGGTCTGGTGCTGGAACAGGTCGCGAGGGCTGAAGTGAATGCCCTGCTGCCGCGCCCGGCTGACCACCTGGATCGACAGGATCGAGTCACCGCCCAGTTCGAAGAAATTGTCGTTGAGACCGACCTGCTCGACGTTCAGCACGTCGCACCAGATCTGCGCCAGCGTGACTTCGAGCTCGTTGGTCGGCGCCACGTAGTCTTGGCGATTCAGCTCCGCGTCCGGTGCCGGGAGCGCGCGGCGGTCGAGTTTACCGTTGCCGGTCAACGGCATGCTCGCCAGCAGGATCAGGTGCGTGGGCACCATGTAATCCGGCAGTTGCGATTTCAGATGCGCCTTGAGGGCCTCGCGCAACATCGATTGCTGCGCTTCGTCCTGTTCGGCGACATCCGTCACCAGATAGCCGACCAGTTGTTTGCCGCTCGGTGCGTCAAGCGCCAGCACGACTGCCTCGCGGACTGAATCATGGTCCAGCAGGCGGGTTTCGATTTCACCGAGCTCGATGCGGAATCCGCGAATCTTCACTTGATGGTCGATGCGCCCAAGGTACTCCACCAGGCCATCGGCACCCTGGCGCACCAGGTCACCGGTGCGGTAGATGCGCCCGCCATCGGCGGCAAACGGATCGGCCACAAAGCGCTCCGCCGTCATGCCAGGACGTTGGTGATACCCCTGGGCCAGACCCGCGCCACCGACATACAACTCGCCCGTCGCGCCTTGTGGCACCAACGCCAGGTCGGCGTCGAGAATGTAGGCCACGCGGTCGCCGATCACACTGCCGATCGGCACGCTGCCGGCGCCCTCTTCCAGCACTTCAGGCGCAAGGCTGGCCAGCGGCATGACCACGGTCTCGGTCGGGCCGTAGGCGTTGAAGAACCGGCTCGGCTTGAACGCTGCACGAATACGCGCCAGGTGCTCACCGGTCAGCGCCTCGCCGCCGGTGATGATCATGCGCACCGGCAGGGTCTGGCCCTGGGTCGCCAGCCATTGCGCCAACTGGCTGCCGTAGCTCGGCGTGAAACCGAGTACGTTGATGTGATGACGACGGATCAGGCCGCAGATTTCTTCCGCGTCCCACTGCCCTTGCGCTCGCAACACCACGTGCGCGCCGCTGAGCAGCGGCACCAGCAACCGCTCGGTGGCGGCGTCGAAGTTGATCGAATAGAAGTGCAGCTCACAGTCGTCGGGGCGCATGCCGAAACGCTCGATCACCGCGCGGCAATGCATGGCGATTTCACCGTGGGACACCACCACGCCTTTCGGTTTCCCGGTCGAGCCCGAGGTGTAGATCAGGTAGGCCTGATGCTGCGCCAGACTGATCGCCGGCAGCTCGCTGGCCGGGAAATGGGCCAGCGCAGCCGCGTCTTCTTCAAGACACCAGCGGCCGACGGTCGCCGGCAACTCGCCCAGGGCCTTGAACATCGCCGCATCACTGAGCAGCAAACCGATACCGCTGTCTTCGATCATGTAGTGCAAGCGGTCCAGCGGGTATTCCGGATCCAGCGGCACATAGGCACCGCCTGCCTTGAGGATCGCCAACAGGCCGACCACCATTTCCAGCGAGCGCTCAAGTGCCAGGCCCACACGAACCTGGGGGCCGACACCACGCTCGCGCAGCATCCAGGCCAGGCGGTTGGCGCGGCTATCGAGTTCGACGTAGCTCAGGGTCTGCCCGGCGAAGGTCAGGGCCGGTGCGTCCTGGCGCACCAGGGCTTGCTCGGCGAACAGGTGATGGATGCACTGATCCAGCCGATGTTCGCCCGGCTCGACGCCGAGGCTGTCGAGCAGAAGCTGTTGCTCGCCGGATGCCAGCAGCGGCAGTTCGCTCAAGCGTTGTTGCGGATCGGCAATCAGCGCCTCCAGCAGGTTGCGCCAATGTCCGGCCATGCGGGCGATGCGCGGTTCGTCGAACAGATCGGTGCTGTAGGTCAGGCAGCAGCCCAGTCGATGATCGAGGTCGGTGACTTCCAGGTTGAGGTCGAACTTGGTCGCACGGGCATCGTTGGCCAGGTACTCGACCGACATGCCGGCCAAAGTGCGACTTTGCTGGAACTCCCAGCGCTGTACGTTGCACATCACCTGGAACAACGGGTTGTAGGCCGCACTGCGTGGCGGTTGCAAGGCTTCCACCAGATGATCGAACGGCAGGTCCTGATGGGACTGGCCTTCGATCACCGTGTGGCGCACCTGCTCGAACAGCTCGCCGACAGACATCTGCCCGTCGAGCTGGCAGCGCAGCACCTGGGTGTTGAGGAATGCGCCGATCAGCCCCTCGCTTTCCGGACGAATGCGGTTGGCCACAGGCGCGCCGATGCGCAAATCAGTCTGGCCGCTATAGCGGTACAACAGGGTCGCCAGTGTAGCGGTCATGGTCATGAACAGGGTCAGGCCGTGCTGTGCATTGAAGGCCCGCACCCGTGCCGCGAGCTCGTCGCTCAGGTCAAAGCGATACAGCTCACCCTGATGGCTTTGTACCGGCGGACGCGGACGGTCAGCCGGCAACTCCAGCAGCGGATGCTCATGGCCCAGTTGCGTGGTCCAGTAATCGAGCTGACGCTGACGCTCGCCCGACTCCAGCCACTGACGCTGCCACACGCTGTAATCCAGGTACTGCACCGGCAACGGCGCGAGCGGCGACTCACGGTCGTCAACAAAGGCTTCGTACAGCGCACTGAGTTCCCGGGCAAAGATGTCCATCGCCCAGCCTTCGGTGACGATGTGGTGCAAGGTCAGAACGAAGTAGTGTTCCTGCTCGGCAGTCTTGACCAGGCACGCACGCAGCAGCGGTCCGGTTTCCAGATCAAACGGCTGGTGCGCTTCGTCGTCGGCCAGTTGCTGGACCTGCCACTCGCGGCCTTCGGCATCCAGCGCGGAGAAATCCTTCCACGCCATGCGCACGCCGGTCTCCATGTGCACCTGTTGGCGAGCGACGCCGTCAACGCTCGGGAACGTCGTGCGCAGGGTTTCATGGCGCATGATCAAGGCTTGCAGCGCTGCTTCGAAACGCGCGACATCCAGCACACCGCGCAGCCGCGCCATGCCGCCGACGTTGTAGGCCGGACTGTCCGGCTCCATCTGCCAGAGGAACCACATGCGCTGCTGAGAATAGGACAGCGGCACCGCCTGGCGACGGTCGACTGTTTCAATCGGCGGCTGTTTGTTGGTGCTGCCGCTGGCCTGGATCAAGCGGACCTGTTCGGCAAATGCACCCAGTTCGCTGTGTTCGAACAGCGCCCGCAGCGGCAACTCGACGTCACAGGCCTGGCGGGTGCGGGAGATGATTTGCGTGGCCAGCAGCGAGTGGCCGCCGAGGGCGAAGAAATCATCGCGCAGGCCGACGGGCGTCAGGCCCAGCACTTCGCGCCAGATGCCGGCGATCTGTTGCTCCAGATCGGTGACTGGCTCAACGTGTTCACGAACCTGCCACTGCGGTTCCGGCAAGGCACGACGGTCGAGTTTGCCGCTCGGGCCGAGGGGCATTTGGTCCAGCCGCATCAGTTGGGCCGGGACCATGTATTCCGGCAGCTGCGCCGTCAGCGCCGCTTTCAGGCGAGTCGTTTGCGCATCGACGGACTCAGCAGTGTCGGTGGTGGTGAAGTAACCGACCAGTTGTCCACCCGCCGCCGTTTCGCGCACCAGCACCACCGCTTGGGCAACACCCTCCTGCGCCAGCAGACGGGCTTCGATTTCCTGTGGCTCGACGCGAAAACCGCGCAGCTTGACCTGCTGATCGAGGCGACCGAGATACTCGATCACGCCATCGCCAATCCAGCGTGCACGATCACCGGTGCGGTACAGACGCGCGCCGTGCTCGTCCAATGGGTCGACGACAAAACGTTCGGCCGTCAGGCCCGGACGGCCCAGATAGCCACGCGCCAGGCCGCTGCCACTGATGCACAACTCACCCGGCACACCGGCCGGCACCGGATTGAGCTCGCTGTCGAGCACGCGGCAGATCACATTGCCCAGTGGCCGGCCAATCGGCGAGCGTTCGCCATCGGCGCTGGAGCACTGCCAATGGGTGACGTTGATCGCGGTTTCGGTCGGGCCGTAACGGTTGTGCAACTGTACGGCCGGCAGTTGCGCCAGCACGCGGTTGCGCAGCTCCGCAGGCAAGGCTTCGCCGCCGGAGAATATGCGGCGCAGGCTGGTGCATTGCGCGCTGAGCGGTTCGTCGATGAACAACGAAAGCAGCGGCGGTACGAAGTGCAGCGTGGTCACGCCGTACGCTTGCACAAGCTGCGCGATGCGATGGGGATCACGGTGTTCGCCGGGGCCGGCAAGCAACAGGCGACTGCCGGTGATCAGCGGCCAGAAGCACTCCCACACCGACACGTCAAAACTGATCGGCGCCTTTTGCATCAGCACATCGGTTTCGTTCAACTGATAGGTTTGCTGCATCCATTGCAGACGCTCGGCCAACGCCGCGTGGGTGTTGCCGACGCCTTTGGGTTGACCGGTCGATCCCGAGGTGTAGATCACATAGGCGAGGTTGTCGCCCTGCAAATGCAGACCCGGCGCCTGGCTTGGCCAGTTGTCCAGGTGCAAGGTGTCCATGGCGATCACGCTGACGCCCTGGCTGGCCGGCAAGCGATCGAGCAAGCAGGTTTGCGTCAGCAGCAATTGGACATCGCTGTCGCTGAGCATGTAGGACAGGCGCTCGGCCGGGTAGTCCGGATCCAGCGGTACATAGGCACCACCGGCCTTGATGATCGCCAGCAGGCCAATCAGCAGCTGCGGCGAACGCTCGCAGGCAATGGCCACGCAGACGTCCGGGCCGACGCCCTTGTCGCGCAGGTAGTGGGCCAGACGGTTGGCCTGGGTGTGCAGTCCGGCGAAGTCCAACTGACCGCCGTCCCATAGCAACGCCGTGCGCTGCGGGGTCCGCCGGGCTTGTTCGTCAAGCAGTTCCGGCAGCCATTGACTGGCCGGTGTGCAGGGTGCAACGGACCAGTTCGCTTGTTGATGGTGCTCAGGCTCTGTGAGCAGTTGCAGATCGCCGAGGGCCGTTTGCGGACGCTCGCAGACTTCACGCAACAGGTTGGCGTAATGCCCGGACAGACGCTCGATGGTCGCCGCATCGAACAACTCGCTGGCATAGTCGAAGGACAGGCTCAGGCGACCGTTGCGATCTTCCTCACTGTGCAATTGCAGGTCGAACTTGGCTTGCCGGCTGTGCCACGGCAGCTCTTCGGCCAGCAACCCCGGCAAGCGTTTCAAGGCACTGAGGTCGCGCTGCTGGTGGTTGAACATGACCTGGAACAAACCCTGTTCACGGGCCTGCGGAAAAGCTTCAAGCAACTGCTCGAACGGCAAGTCCTGATGCGCTTGCGCACCCAGCGCTGCCTGACGGGTTTGCCCAAGCAGCTCAGTGAACGGCAGCCGTGAATCCACCTCGGCGCGCAGCACCTGGGTGTTGATGAAAAAGCCGATCAGGCCCTGGGTTTCCAGGCGCGGACGGTTGGCGTTCGGTACGCCGATGCGGATGTCACGCTGACCGCTGTAGCGATGCAACAAGGCCTGGAACGCGGCGAGCAGCAGCATGAAGGAGGTCGATTCGTGGGCCTGGGCGGTCTGGCGAATCCCATCGCTGAGGGCCGCATCCAGACGCAGGGTATGGCGGGCGGCGCTGTGCAGTTGTTGTGCGCAGCGTGGATGATCGGTGGCCAGGCTCAGGGTCGGATGCTCATCGCCCAGACGGGCTTTCCAGTAGGCCAGTTGCCGCTCGCCCTCCCCTTGCGCCAGCCATTGGCGCTGCCAGCTGGCGTAATCGGCGTACTGCGCCGGCAATGGCGCCAGCAGCGCTTGCTGGCCTTGGGAGGCCGCCGCATACAGGCGCGAGAACTCGTCGATCAGCACATTCAGCGACCAGCCGTCCGCAATGATGTGATGCATCGTCACCAACAACTGATGGTCTTCGTCGTCGAGGCGCACCAGCGTCACCCACAGCAGCGGGCCTTTCTCCAGATCGAACCGGGTCCGCGCTTCATCCTCGCGGATTTGCTGCGCGCGGGCTTCACGCTCGGCAGCCGGCAGATCGCTGATGTCGATCACTTGCAGGTTGAACTCAGCACCCGCAGTGACCTGCTGCAGAGCCACGCCATCACGCTCGAAGAAGCGCGTGCGCAGGGATTCATGGCGCTCGATCAACTGCTGGAAACTGGCACGCAATGCGTCCTCGTCCAGCTCGCCACGCAAGCGCAAGGCACCCGGAATGTTGTAGGCGCTGCTGTGGGGGTCGAGTTGCCAGGTGATCCACAAACGGTTTTGTGCCAGCGATTGCGGCATCAGTTGCTGGCGCGACAGCGCCGTGATCGCGCCCTGGGCCAGGCCACCGTCCTGTTGCTGACGGGCCACGGCATCGGCGAAGGCGCCGAGGGTCGGGGCTTCGAACAGCAGGCGCAGGTTCAACTCCAGCCCCAGCGCTTCACGCAGACGCGCCACCACTTGCGTCGCTGCAATGGAGTTGCCGCCGAGCAGGAAGAAATGATCGTCGGCGCCCACCTGCCCGACCTGCAATTGCTCGCACCAGATCCGACCGATCAGGTTTTGCAGCTCAGAGCCCGACTCGACCTGGCTTGCACTTGCGGTGCTGGCCGACGGAAACACCGCGTAGCTGTCGAGGCTGCCGTGCGCCAGTCGACTGCGGCACGCCGAGCGTTGCAATTTACCGCTGGACGTTTTGGGCAGCGCACCCGGATTGAGCAACACCACCACGCTCGGTGCTTCCTGATATGCCTCGGCGACGGCCTGGCGAATGGCTTTGATCAGCGCCTCGGGCGGCAGGATTTTCTGCACGCTGCGGCTGATTTCGGCGGCGATGCCGATGCCCTCCTGACCATCGACCGTGACGGCAAAGGCGGCAACGCGGCCCTTGCGTACCACTTCCACTTCGCGCTCGACGGTCTGTTCGATGTCCTGCGGGTACAGGTTGTGCCCGCGCACGATCAGCATGTCCTTCAGACGGCCGGTGATGAACAGCTCGCCGTTGCGCATGAAACCCAGGTCACCGGTTCGCAGCCAGGTCTGGCCGGCGTGCCGGACGAACGTTTTGGCTGACGCCTCGGGGTTGCGCCAATAACCAAGGGCGATGCTCGGCCCGCTGGCCCAGACTTCACCGACGACGTTGTCGGCCTGTTCGCTGAGCGAGACCGGGTCGACGATCAGCACGGCGTGAGCCGGCTGGCTGATGCCACAACTCATGATCGGGCTGCCCTCGCCCGCTTCCACCCGGTTCTGCGCCAGGGCCTGATCGTCCACCCGCAGGTTGCCGATGCCTTCGCCGCGTGCTGTGCCGGCCACAAACAAGGTGGCTTCGGCCAGACCGTAGGAGGCCATGAAGCTGTCCGCAGTGAAACCGCAGGTCGCGAACTTCTCGGCGAAGCGTTCCAGGGTGTCGAGGCGAATCGGTTCGGAACCGGAATACGCCACGCGCCAGCCACTCAGGTCCAGCCGTTCCAGGGCCGATTCGCTGACCCGCTCGCTGCACAGGCGATAAGCAAAATCCGGCCCGCCGCTGATGGTGCCGCCGTATTCGCTGATCGCTTCCAGCCAGCGCAACGGCCGGCCGAGGAAGTACGCCGGCGACATCAACACGCAAGGCACGCCGCTGAAAATCGGCTGCAGCAAGCCGCCGATCAGGCCCATATCGTGGTACAGCGGCAGCCAGCTGACGATCACGTCGTCGGGGTTGAGGTCGATGCCGAAGCCGTGACGAATCAGCAATTCGTTGGCCACCAGATTGCCGTGGCTGACCTGCACGCCCTTGGGCAGTGCGGTGGAGCCGGAAGTGTATTGCAGGAAGGCGATGTGATCGTCCTGCAAATCCGCCGCGACCCAGCGTTCGGCCAGTGCACCGTCGAGGGTGTCGACACACAGCAACGGCGGCGCCCCTTCGATTTGCTGCAATGCATCGCGCAGCCCGGCGCTGGTCAGCAGCAGGCGCGGTTGGGCATCACTGATGATCGACAGCAGGCGTTCCTGGTGATGACGGCGCGTCGACTCCGGCGGGTAGGCCGGGACCGCGATCACCCCGGCGTACAGGCAACCGAAGAACGCCGCGACGTAATCCGGGCCGCTGGGGAACAACAACACGGCGCGGTCGCCAACATCCGCTTGAGTCTGCAAGGCTCCGGCAATCGTCCGCGCCCGCTGATCCAGCTCGCGATAACTGAGCACCACAGCCTGTTCCGGGGTCTCGGCAAGAAAACGCAGGGCCACCCGATCCGGCGTCTGGGCCGCGCGGCGCTGAAGGGCTTGGACCATTGTGCTGGGGAGTTCGAACGCGTCGGTCATGAGGTTTCCTGCCTGATTTCGGCTGTAGGAGCGAGCTTGCTCGCGAAAAAAAGGAGAACGCCGCGGAGTGTCAGGCGGCCATCGTCATCGTTGACGACCATCGCGAGCGAGCTCGCTCCTACAGGGTTATGAGAATTGCGCTGTTCCATTCACCAATGAGAACGGATGACGTCTTGAAATAATTAGGTGTCGACTGGAACGCCAGGCGGGCTGAAAGGAGCGTCAACGTGTCGCAGTTCGCACTCTGCACTTTTGTCGCGCAGTAATTCTTTTTCTCATTTGACAATCATTATCATTAAGCCTAATTTGTCGCTCGATTGTGCAGGACGGCCCCCCGGTTTATCCCCGTCCCACTAACCTTTTGGCAGCAAGGTGATTTCCATGATGGAACCAGTATCCACAAGCAGGTGCGATACACCGCTACTTCAGGCATTCGTCGATAATCGACTGATTCTGGTGAAGATCGCAGCCCGTATTACCGGTTGCCGCTCACGTGCCGAAGATGTTGTGCAGGACGCGTTCTTCCGGTTGCAATCGGCCCCGCCCATCACCAGTTCGATCAAGGCCCAGCTCAGCTACCTGTTCCAGATCGTGCGCAACCTGGCAATCGACCACTACCGCAAGCAGGCGCTGGAGCAGAAGTACTCCGGCCCTGAAGAGGAAGGGCTGAATGTGGTGATCCAGGGTGCGTCACCGGAAACTTCGCACATCAATTTCTCGACGCTGGAGCACATTGCCGATGCGTTGACCGAGTTGCCGAGCCGCACCCGCTACGCCTTCGAGATGTATCGCCTGCACGGCGTACCGCAAAAAGACATCGCCAAGGAACTCGGCGTCTCGCCGACCCTGGTGAACTTCATGATTCGCGATGCGCTGGTGCACTGCCGCAAGGTGTCGGGGAATCGTGGCGATGTAGCCGCTCGCCACTAAGATCTGAAATCTGCGTCGCTCCCTTCGCGAGCAAGCCCGCTCCCACAGATTCTGCACACACCCAGTGGGAGCGGGCTTGGTCCGGGCGGCGTTCCGACGAAGGCTGACTCAAGACCGCGACGAATCTTGAGCCTCAATCCTCAGGCCAGTGCGCACCGATCGAAAAACCGCTCCCGCCCCACCACCATCAAGGCCGCGCGCTTGTGCGGAAAGTCGAATTCCTTCTCGCAGTGAAAGCACTGGTTGTGCATGTACCCGATCATCTTCGCGTTATCGGCACGCGGCTCGGCCACCACGCGCTGCGTGCGCGGATCATCGAGAAACAGGTAATGCACCAGCGCCGATAACCAGCTCGCCACCTTGTGCGGACCGCGATGATTTTCCTCCCCCACCAGCATGTGAATGCCACGGTCGTAATCGCCGGCATCATAGAAGGGTGCGATGCGATCCTCCTTGGCCCAGTAGGCTTCGAAGTAAGCGAACGGCTGATCGTCGAAACACCCGATCAGCGTCAGGGTGTGCGGATCGGCCTCTAGTTTGCTCAGGTATTGGCGATGCTGTTCGAGGCTGCCCTCCTCCTGCCAGAAGCTGGCGACGCGCGGACTGTTCTGCCAACGGTTGAAACGCGCCAGGTCTTGCTCGATTTCCAGGGTACGCAGGGAAACCCAGGCGCCCAGCCGCGCATCGTATCGTCGATACACCTCACCCCGGGGTTTCACCGCTCGCAGCGGATGACGCTTACCACCGGTGATGACCATTTGCTGTGGGTAGCTGCCGGTCAGGGAATGCCCCAGCCATGGCTGCGGCAACTGCCAGAACAAGGTGCGCTCGCAGCAATACTGGCCGTTGACGGAAGTCGGAATCAGCAAACCACTGAGCACAGCCTCATTCGGCACGTCTTGCAGTTGCCAGACCAGGCGCTGACAGTCGGGGTCGCGGGCGAACAGCCAGTAACAGGCCGCCCATATCGCTTGCCCTTCGGGGTGACCGAAGCGCTCCAGCAATTGCACGTGCAACTCGGGGCCACAATTGAGCCGCAGGGTGAGCAACGGCTGCCCTTCCAGGCTGAGGCTCAGGCGGCCCTGCGTTTCATCAGCGGCAAGACGACTGCCGGTCGGCAGGTACAGGGCAGTCAGGTCATTCAGATTGGACATGGGGGCGGGCTCACGATAATCGTCGACAGTTCAACGAGGTGACGTCAGCCACAGCGGGAAATTTAGGAAAAGAACGTCAATTGACGACTTGAGGTGGCGGTTCGTTGTGCGGGACCGGCACCACCGCGATCTTGTACGGATCGAAAATCCTCAGCATCTGGCCACTGTCCCGCAAGCCCTGCAACAACTTGCCGAAGGCGTCGCCACTGATGGGAGCCGCCGGGCGCAGGATGGCGTAATGGTGATAGACCTGATCGATGCGATCGGACGCCAACAACTTCTCGGCGACTTTCGGATTGCGCAAAAAATAGTCGTTCAGGTAAGAGCGCGTGACCAAGGCAATGTCGGCGCGATCGCGTAATACCATCAGCAGATTGCTGTCATGGGAATAAGTCAGCGTGGCGTTGTAGTTTTTTTGCAGGTACTGGGGCTCGGCATTGAAGTTGGCGAACTCGTAGTGATAACCGCTGAAGAGTGCCAGGCGCTTGCCGCTCAGGTCGGCAAAATAGCTTTGCTGTCGATCAGGCAGGCGTTGCGCGACAAAAATCTCGGCGTCTTCCAGCCCCATGTCGACGGCGGTATGGGGAATGTCCTCCCAACCCCAGGCCGGATTTTCGAAGATGGCCATGTCGACCCGGCCCTGCTTCAAGTCACCGAAACGCCGTGGAATGGACGTGGGCACCAGGACAAACTGATAGTCACTTTGCGCAGCGTTCAAAGCCTCGACCAGCTGCGGCAGCAACCCGGTATCGGCCCCGGATTCCGGGCGCACGGTGTAGGGCGGAAAATGCGCGGCACCAATGCGCACCAGTTGCGCAGCCTGGGATGGCAGCATCGTTGACACCGCAAGCGTCGCGAGCAAAAGCCGCGAAGCTGTCCGAATTGGCGACCCCCTCAAAACAAGCTCACTCCCCAATAAAACGGCATCAATGACTTCAAGCTAGGCGTTTTCTTCAAGTTAGCCAGTTTAATGCTGGCCAACACAAGTTTATTGCCGGTCTTCCAGCACCAGAATCAACGCTTCATCGGCCAACTGATCAAGGCTCATGCTACCGCCGGCGCGAAACCAGGTGGTGGTCCAGGACAATGCGCCGGTCAGGAAGCGGCGGGTAATGAACACATCGCCGCGGATATACCCGGCGCTCTTGGCTTCGCCCAGTACGTGCAGCCAGATGTCTTCGTAGATTTCGCGCAGCGCCAGGACCTTGGCCTGGCCCTCTTCGGACAGCGAGCGCCATTCGTAGACCAGCACGGCCATGGCCTCGCCGCTGCCCCCCATGATCGACTGCAATTCACAGCGGATCAGCGCCAGCACCCGTTCGCGCACATTGCCGGCCTCGGCGATGGCCGCACGCATCAACGCGGTGTTGTAGCGGATGGTTTCCTCCATCACGGCGCGCAGGATTTCGTCCTTGCTTTTGAAGTGGTGGAAAATACTCCCGGACTGAATGCCCACGGCGCCGGCCAGATCACGCACGGTCGTGCGCTCATAGCCTTTATTACGGAACAGGTGGGCCGCCACTTGCAGCAGCTTGCCACGGGCGCTGTCCGGGTCGGTCAATTGGCCGTCGTCCACCAATTCACGCATGACCCTCAGGGCTTTTTGCTCGTCCACCCGTTCTCTCCTACAGTCGATCAATCAATAACGCCGATCACCCCGAAAACAGCGGGGTTGCGCGGGCAATTTAAGCTCATGGATGCAACCAAGCAAGCGCTTGGCAGAAGATAATCCAGCCATTTACAAACCAAGCGCTTGCTTGGTAATGTCGACGCACTTGAGTTGGAGGTGGCTATGGAACGGACTGCGCCAAAATCAATTCGCATCGGTTGCGCCAGCGCCTTCTGGGGCGATACCTCGACCGCTGCCGCGCAACTCGTGGAACACGGGCATCTTGACTATCTGGTCTTCGACTACCTGGCCGAGATCACCCTGTCGATCATGGCCGGTGCACGGATGAAAGATCCCCAGGCCGGGTATGCGGGCGACTTCATCGAAGTGCTCGCGCCCTTGCTGCCGCAGCTCGCGCAGCACAACATCCGGGTCATCAGCAATGCCGGCGGGGTCAATCCACAAGCCTGTGCCGCCGCCCTGCAAGCGGCCTGCGACAAGGCCGGGGTGGCGTTGAAGATCGCCGTGCTGCTGGGTGACGACCTGCAACCGCAACTCAAACAGCTGGGCAGCCAAGGCATTCATGAAATGTTCAGCGGTGCGCCCCTGCCATCGAGGTGCGTCTCGACCAATGCCTACCTCGGCGCACCCGGCATCGTCGAAGCCCTGCGTCTGGGCGCGGACATCGTGATCACCGGGCGCGTGGTCGACAGTGCAGTGGTCAGCGCTGCGCTGGTGCATGAGTTCGGCTGGTCGTGGCACGACTACGACAAACTCGCCCAGGCCGCATTGGCCGGGCACATCATCGAATGCGGCGCCCAGTGCACGGGCGGCAACTTCACCGATTGGCGCGATGTGCCCGACTACGAACACATCGGTTTTCCCATCGTCGAAGTCAGCGCCGACAGCCAGTTCATCGTCAGCAAACCGCAAGGCACCGGCGGGCTGGTCACGCCGCTGACGGTGGGTGAACAGATGCTGTATGAAATCGGTGATCCGCGCGCGTATCTGCTGCCCGACGTGGTGTGCGATTTCACACAGGTCAAACTGCTGCAACAAGGCAAGAACGCGGTGCAGGTGCACGGCGCCAAAGGCCTGCCGCCGACGGCTCAATACAAGGTCAGCGCCACGTATCCCGATGGTTTTCGCTGTACGGCCAGTTGCCTGATTGCCGGCATCGATGCCGTCGACAAGGCGCGGCGAGTCAGCGCGGCGATCATCGACAAGACCTCGGAAATGTTCAGCCAGCTCGGCTGGGCGCCATACAGCGAGGTGAATATCGAGTTGCTGGGCAGCGAGGCCACCTACGGCCCCCACGGCCAGCGGCAGGACAGCCGTGAAGTGGTGATCAAACTCGCCGTGCGCCATCCGGACAAGCAGGCCCTGATCGTGTTCTCCCGGGAGATTGCCCAGGCGGCCACCGGCATGGCGCCAGGGCTGACCGGCATTGTCGGTGGCCGGCCGACGGTGTATCCGCTGATCCGACTGTTCTCGTTCCTCATCGACAAAACCGCCTGCACGCTGGACATTGATTTCATGGGCCGGCGCCACCCCTGTGCCCTGCCCGCCCTCGATACGCTCGACCCGCTGGACCTGCCAGCCCCGTTCGCTGCGCCGAAGCCGACCGGCCAGGCCGACGCCAGCGTGGCCCTGGTCAAGTTGGCGGTCGCCCGCTCCGGCGACAAGGGCAACCACAGCAACATCGGCGTCATGGCCCGCGATCCCGAATTCCTGCCATGGATCGCTGAGGCCCTGACCCCGGAAGTGATCGTCGACTGGATGGGCCACGTCCTCGATCCCATCCACGGGCGGGTCGAACGCTGGTACTTGCCCGCCAGCCACAGCCTGAATTTCCTGCTGGAAAACGCCCTCGGCGGCGGCGGTGTCGCCAGCCTGCGCATCGACCCGCAAGGCAAAGCCTTCGCCCAGCAACTGCTGGAAATCCAGATCCCGGTGCCGCAGCGCATCGCCGACCAGTTCAACTAGAGGATTGTCGCCATGGCCTACGATTCGATTTTCAAAGCCGATTTGTTTGCCGGCCAAAACATCATCGTCACCGGTGGCGGCAGCGGCATCGGCCGCTGCACCGCCCACGAACTGGCGGCCCTCGGCGCCCATGTGCTGCTGGTCGGGCGCAAGGCCGACAAGCTCAAAACCGTTGCGGCCGAGATCGCCGAAGACGGCGGCAAGGCCGACTGGGCCGTTTGCGATATCCGCGAGGAAGAAGCGGTGACGCATCTGGTCAGCGAACTGATTCGCAAGCACGGTCCGATCCATGGCCTGGTCAACAATGCCGGCGGGCAGTACCCGTCGCCCTTGGCCTCGATCAACCAGAAGGGTTTCGAAACCGTGATGCGCACCAATCTGGTGGGCGGTTTCCTGATGGCCCGGGAAGTGTTCAACCAGTCCATGAGCCAGCACGGCGGCGCCATCGTCAACATGCTCGCCGACATGTGGGGCGGCATGCCCGGCATGGGCCACTCCGGCGCGGCACGTTCGGGCATGGACAACCTGACCAAGACCGCCGCGTACGAATGGGGTCATGCCGGCGTGCGGGTCAATGCCGTGGCGCCGGGCTGGGTTGCCTCCAGCGGCATGGACACCTACGAAGGCGCCTTCAAGGCCGTGATCCCGACCCTGCGCGAACACGTACCGCTCAAGCGCATCGGCACCGAATCGGAAGTCAGCGCGGCGATCGTTTTCCTGCTCAGCCCGGCAGCGGCGTTCGTCAGCGGCAGCACCCTGCGCATCGACGGCGCCGCCAGCCTCGGCGGGCGCGCCTGGCCGATCCACAAGGCGACCAACAGCGAGTCGTACAACGGTTTCCACCGCGCCTACATACCCGATGTGTTGAAGGACAAGGAATAACCCATGCCGGTGATTCAGTCGCAACTCGATCCCCACAGCGAGCCGTTCGCCCGGAACCGTAGGGCGATGCTGAGCGCCATCGAACAAGTCCGCGTGCTCGAACAGAACCTGCTGGACAAGGCCGCCGAAGCCAGACCCAGGTTTGAAAAACGCGGTCAGTTATTGCCCCGAGAGCGCCTCAATCTGCTGCTCGACCCCGGCGCGCCGTTTCTCGAACTGGCGAGCCTGGCCGGCTACAAGCTGCACGACGACAAGGACGGCAGCTGCGCCGGTGGCGGTTTGATCGCCGGCATCGGCTATGTGTCTGGCGTGCGCGTGCTGGTGGTGGCGAACAACAGCGCGATCAGGGGCGGGACCATCTCCCCCAGCGGCTTGAAGAAATCCCTGCGCCTGCAACAGATCGCCATGGAAAACAAACTGCCGGTGATCACCCTCGCCGAAAGCGGCGGCGCCAACCTCAATTACGCGGCGGAGATTTTCGTCGAAGGCGCGCGCAGCTTTGCCAATCAGGCACGGATGTCGGCCATGGGTTTGCCGCAGGTGACGGTGGTGCACGGCTCGGCCACGGCGGGCGGCGCCTATCAGCCGGGGCTGTCTGATTACGTGGTGGTGGTGCGCAGCAAGGCCAAGCTGTTTCTCGCAGGTCCCCCACTGCTCAAGGCCGCCACTGGCGAAGTCGCGACCGATGAAGAACTGGGCGGCGCCGAGATGCACGCACAAATCGCCGGCACCGCCGAATACCTGGCTGAAAACGACGCCGACGGTGTGCGCCAGGTACGCGAGATCGTCAGCCTGCTGCCGTGGAACGAGCAGTTGCCCCCATCGCCCGAACGTCGCTGGGAGGAGCCGCTGTACCCTATCGACGAACTGCTCGGACTGATCCCGGATGACCCGAAAAAACCCTACGACGTGCGCGAAATCATCGCCAGGCTTGCCGACGCCTCGAACTTTCTCGAGTTCAAGGGCGAGTTCGATCAGCAGACCGTCTGCGGTCACCTGAAAGTTCAGGGACGCGCCTGTGGCTTCATCGGCAACAACGGCCCGATCACGCCCAAGGGCGCGAGCAAGGCCGCGCAGTTCATCCAGCTGTGCGACCAGAGCCAGACGCCGTTGCTGTTTTTCCACAACACCACCGGGTTCATGGTCGGCACCGAATCGGAACAGCAGGGGGTGATCAAGCACGGCGCGAAGATGATTCAAGCGGTGGCCAACGCCCGGGTGCCGAAGCTGACAATAGTCGTCGGCGGCTCCTACGGTGCCGGCAACTATGCAATGTGCGGGCGCGGCCTCGACCCGCGTTTCATCTTCGCCTGGCCCAACAGCCGCACCGCCGTGATGGGCGGTGCGCAAGCGGGCAAGGTGCTGCGCATCGTCACCGAGGCCAAACAGGCCAAGGACGGCCTGGTGCCCGATCCGAAGATGCTCGACATGCTCGAACAGGTCACCGCGCAGAAACTCGACAGCCAGTCCACGGCGCTCTACGGCAGCGCCAATCTGTGGGACGACGGTTTGATCGACCCGCGCGATACCCGGTCCTTGCTCGGTTACTTGCTGGACATTTGTCACGAGGCCCAGGTGCGGCCATTGCAAGCCAACAGTTTTGGCGTAGCCCGGCTCTAGGCCGGCTCAAGGAGAACAATAAAAATGATCTTCACCCAGGAACACGAAGCACTGCGCCGCACCGTGCGCCAATTCGTCGAGCACGAGATCAACCCGCACGTCGAGGAATGGGAAAAAGCCGGGCGCTTCCCCATCCACGACATCTTCCGCAAGGCCGGCGATCTCGGCTTGCTGGGCATTTCGAAACCGGAAAAATTCGGCGGCATGGGGCTCGACTACAGCTATTCGATCGTCGCCGCCGAAGAATTCGGCACCATTCATTGCGGCGGCATCCCGATGTCCATCGGCGTGCAGACCGACATGTGCACGCCGGCACTGGCCCGTTTCGGCTCCGATGAATTGCGCGAGGAATTCCTGCGCCCGGCCATCAGCGGCGAGCAGGTCGGCTGCATCGGTGTTTCCGAAGTCGGTGCCGGTTCCGACGTCGCCGGATTGAAAACCACCGCGCGCAAGGACGGCGACGACTATGTGATCAACGGCAGCAAGATGTGGATCACCAACTCGCCGAGCGCCGACTTCATCTGCCTGCTGGCCAACACCTCGGACGACAAGCCGCACATCAACAAGTCGCTGATCATGGTGCCGATGAATACGCCGGGCATCAGCTTGAGTTCGCACCTGGACAAGCTCGGCATGCGCAGCTCGGAAACCGCCCAGGTGTTTTTCGACAACGTGCGCGTGCCGCAGCGCAACCGCATCGGCCATGAAGGCGCGGGGTTCATGATGCAGATGCTGCAGTTCCAGGAGGAGCGCCTGTTCGGCGCGGCCAACATGATCAAGGGCCTGGAATATTGTGTCGACAGCACCATCGAATACTGCAAGGAACGCAAAACCTTCGGCAATGCGCTGATCGACAATCAGGTCATCCACTTCCGTCTCGCTGAGCTGCAAACCGAAATCGAATGCCTGCGGGCGCTGGTCTATCAGGCCACCGAGCAATACGTCAAAGGCCAGGACGTCACGCGCCTGGCTTCGATGGCCAAGCTCAAGGCCGGGCGGCTGGGCCGCGAAGTCAGCGACAGCTGCCTGCAGTATTGGGGTGGCATGGGCTTCATGTGGGACAACCCGGTGGCCCGTGCTTACCGCGATGTGCGGCTGGTGTCGATTGGCGGCGGCGCCGACGAAATCATGCTGGGGATCATCTGCAAATTAATGGGCATCCTGCCGGGGAAAAGGAAATGAACAACCTGCCGGTTTGCCAGACCTTGCTGCTGGAGCTGCACAACGGCGTGTTGCACGTCACCCTCAACCGCCCGGAATGCCGCAATGCGATGAGCTTGCAAATGGTCGCCGAGTTGCGCGGGGTGCTGGCGGCGGTACGCGATAAACCAGGGGTTCGCGCGCTGGTGATCGGTGGCGTCGGCGGGCACTTCTGTGCTGGCGGCGACATCAAGGACATGGCCAACGCCCGCGCTCAAGGCCCCACTGCGCACCGGGACCTGAACCGGGTGTTCGGCGCGCTGCTGCAAGAGGTGCAACACGCACCGCAAGTGGTGATCACGGTGCTGCAAGGCGCGGTACTTGGCGGTGGTCTCGGCCTGGCCTGCGTCAGCGATATCGCCCTGGCTGATCACCAGGCGCAATTCGGCCTGCCGGAAACCAGCCTCGGCCTGTTGCCGGCGCAGATCGCACCGTTCGTGGTCCAGCGCATCGGCTTGACTCAAGCCCGGCGCCTGGCCCTGACGGCGGCGCGTTTTGATGGGCACCAGGCTCGGCGCATGGGGCTGGTGCATTTTGTCGAGCATGATCCGCAGGCCCTGGCCGAGCGTCTCGATGAGGTGTTGGCCCATGTCTTGTGTTGTGCGCCAGGGGCGAATGCGATGACCAAGAAACTCTTGCTGGCGAGTGCGGGTCAGCCGTCGGATGAGTTGCTTGATCAGGCTGCCGAATGGTTCAGCGAAGCGGTGACCGGGGCAGAAGGCGTCGAGGGAACGATGGCCTTCGTGCAAAAACGCAAACCGGGCTGGGCCTCCTGAAAAGCTTCGCTGGCAAGCCAGCTCCCACACTGGAATGCATTTCAAATGTGGGAGCGGGCTTGCTCGCGAAGAGGCCCGAACAAACACCGCAAAATCCAGAGAGCCAACCCATGCCCGGACTGAAAAAAATCCTCATCGCCAACCGCGGTGAAATCGCCTGCCGCATCCAGCGCACGGCCCAGGCGCTGGGCTATCGCACGGTCGCCGTGTTCAGCGATGCCGACGCCGATGCCCTGCATGTACAGATGGCCGACGAAGCAGTCAACATCGGTCCGGCCGCGGTGCAACAGTCTTATTTGAACATCCCGGCCATTCTCGACGCTGCCCGGCGTACGGGTGCGGATGCAATCCATCCGGGCTACGGTTTCCTCTCGGAAAACGCCGGGTTTGCCCGCGCTTGCCAGGATGCCGGCATCACCTTCATTGGCCCCAGCCCCGAGGCCATCGAACTGATGGGCAGCAAGCGCCTGTCGAAGATCGCCATGATCGAAGCCGGTGTGCCCTGCATTAAAGGCTATCAAGGCGCCGAACAGGACGACGCCACCCTGAGCCGCGAAGCCGAGCGCATCGGCTATCCGTTGATGATCAAGGCCAGCGCGGGTGGCGGTGGACGCGGCATGCGCCTGGTGCACGAAGCCGGCGACCTGCTGGAACAGATTCGCACTGCGCGCTCCGAAGCCCTGAACGGATTTGGCAGTGGCGAACTGATCCTCGAACAGGCACTGATCGAACCCCGTCATGTCGAGGTTCAGCTGTTCGGTGACCGGCATGGCAACCTGATTTACCTCGGCGAGCGCGATTGCTCGGTACAGCGCCGGCATCAAAAAGTCATCGAGGAAGCCCCCTGCCCGGTGATGACCCCTGAACTGCGCCAGGCCATGGGCGAAGCGGCGCTCAAGGCCGGCCAGGCAGTGCATTACGTCGGTGCGGGCACCGTGGAGTTTCTGCTGGATGCCCGCGGGCAATTCTATTTCCTGGAGATGAACACCCGACTGCAAGTCGAACACCCGGTGACCGAATTGATCACAGGGCTGGATCTGGTGGCCTGGCAATTGAACATCGCCGAAGGGCAACCCCTGCCCTTGCGCCAGGAGCAGGTGCAACTCACGGGCCACGCCATGGAAGTACGCCTGTATGCCGAGGACCCGGCCCAGGGTTTCCTGCCGCAAACCGGTCGCGTCGTGGCCTGGGAACCGGGATTGCAGGAGGGCGTGCGGATCGACCATGGCCTGATCGAAGGTCAGCTCATCAGCCCCTTCTACGACCCGATGCTCGGCAAGCTCATCGCCCACGGCGCCACCCGCGAGGAGGCCCGCCGCAAATTGCTGCGAGCGGTACAAGACAGCGTGCTGCTGGGCGTGCAAAGCAATCAGCGTTTGCTCGAAAGCCTGCTGGAGCACCCGCAGTTCGCCAGCGGTGACTTCAGTACCGGGTTCATCGCGCAGCACTTTGCCGACCCTGCCTGTCTGCTGTCCCATGCCCCGGACGCGCAACACCTGGCCATCGCCACCGCCCTCTTCTACCTGGCGTCGGCACAGGCTCATCCCGCCCCGCTGGGCGGTTGGCGCAACAATGCCAGCGTGCCCCTGCACTATCGCATCGGCCTTGAGGATCAAGACTGGGTGGTGACGTTGCAGGCAATCCCGGGTGAACCATTGCGCATTCAGGTCGCCGAACGCTGTCTCGAGCTGAAGGTCCTCCACTGCGACGGGCGCCGGGCCACCCTCGAGATCGATGGCATCCGCCAGCGCCACGCCTATCGCCTGGAGGCAGGGCAACTCTGGCTGTTTACCCGGCCGGGCAGCTTGCAGTTTGCCGATCGCACTCAGGCGCAGGTTTCCAGCCGGGCCAGTGTCAGTTGCGGCACCCTCAAGGCCCCGATGGACGGTGCGATTGTCGACGTCCTGGTCAATGAAGGCAGCCCGGTCACCAAGGGCCAGCTGCTGGTGGTACTGGAAGCGATGAAAATGGAGCACCCCTTGAAATCAGGCATCGACGGTGTCCTGAAACGCTTGCAGGTCAAAGTCGGGGATCAGGTGAAAAACCGGCAGATACTGTTGGAGGTCGAATAAGGCGCTAGGCGGAACCGCCGGGTTTGGCTACGCTCAAACCCTACAGGACGCGGATACCAGGAACCCTGCAATGCCTCATTGGCTGGTCATTGATCTGGAGGCCACCACCGATGAGGGTGGATGGCCCGTAACGGATATGGAAATCATTGAAATCGGCGCCACCCTGGTGGACCGCAAGGGACGCGAACTGGACCAGTTCCAGCGCTTCGTCCGCCCCGTGCGGCGGCCTTTGCTGACGCCGTTTTGCCGCGAGCTGACGCACATCACCCAAGCCAACATCGATGCGGCGCAACCGCTGGGCGAAGTCTGGCCGGCGTTTGAGCGCTGGCTCGGCAACCACCACACACGACTTGAAGGCTGGGCCAGTTGGGGCGACTACGATCGCAAACAGCTGCTTCAGGATTGGCAGCGACTGGGTCTCGTCAGTGTGCTGACCAAGGTGCCCCATATGAACCTCAAGCAGCGCTTTGCCAAGGTCAGGCGACTGGAACGCCCGCTGGGGCTCAACGGCGCCCTGCAACTGGCCGGCCTGCAATTCACCGGCCAGCAACACCGGGCGCTGGAAGATGCGCGCAATACCGCACGCCTGCTGCCGCTGGTTCTTGCGCTTTAGACAGGTGACGACACTCGGGGCCTTGTGCATACTGGCCGGCCCTTTTTAGCCCTTTTCGAGGAATCGCCCATGTTTAAAGTCAACGAGTACTTCGACGGCACCGTCAAGTCGATCGCCTTTGGCACCGCAGAAGGTCCAGCGACCATCGGCGTCATGGCTCCGGGCGAATACGAATTCGGCACCAGCCAGCGTGAAATCATGCACGTGGTCAGCGGCGCATTGACCGTTAAACTGCCAGACAGCAGCGACTGGGAAACCTTCGCCGCCGGCAGCCAATTCAACGTGCCGGCCAACAGCAAGTTCCAGCTCAAAGTGGCCGTCGACACCGCTTACCTGTGTGAATACCGCGGCTAAACCGCAGGCTTTGCCGAAATAAAGGTCAGCGCAATAAAAATGCCCGTGTTTTTCGACACGGGCATTTTTTGTTCTGCGCAAAATTATTCGAGGATCTCCACCGGCATGCCGACTTCAAGTCGACCGTTGCCGTCGTTGACCAGGTTCTGGCCAAACATCGCACCGTCCGCCTGCGAACGGTATTTCTGCAAGGTTGCCAGGGGTTCTCGGTCGTCGCTGCGCTCGCCGGTTTGCGGGTCGATGGTGGTCAGGATGCAGCGTGAGCAGGACTTGACCACGCGGAACTCGACATCGCCGATGCGGATACGCTTCCAGCCGTCCTCGGCGAAGGCTTCACTGCCTTCGATCACCAGGTTTGGCCGGAAACGCAGCATCTCCAACGGACGCCCGACCCGTTTCGACAAGTCCTCGAGGGAGGCCTGGCCAATCAGCAACAGCGGATAGCCATCGGCGAACGCCACCTGGTCGTCATCCTTGCCGTAGCCCGCCTCCGTCATCCGCGCCCGATCCAGCGGCACTTGCACCAGGCGTGTCGGTTTACCAATAAATTCGCTGACCCAGGCTGCGGCTGCATCGCCTGCATCGGGGACCCGCAAGGTATCGCGCCAGATCGTCACGCCACGCAGTTCTGCATCACGACCGGGCAAGGCTACGTCGATCAGCGAATGACCAGGCGCACTGAGGGTCAGGCCGCCTTCGGCATTCCACAACGCCGACAACTGGCTCATCTGCGCCACCGCACGCTGGGTCAGGAAACGACCGCTGGCTTCATCCACCAGCATCCAGCGGCGATCGCCGTCCAGACCGAGTTTATCGAGACCGATCCGTTGCAGCGTCTCGCCCTTGGCGGACTTCAACGGATAACGATACAGCGCGCTCAGACGCAACATGGCCAGCTCCCTGTTAGGCAAAACGCCACCCTATACGAGCTTGATCACTGAATCAAAGACTGATAACCAAACACCGTAAACCCTGTGGGAGCGGGCTTGCTCGCGAAGGCGCAGTGTCAGTCGGCATAGTGATCGACTGACACTGCGCAGTGTCAGTCGATCACTATGCCAACTGTCACTCCGCCTTCGCGAGCAAGCCCGCTCCCACAGTTGTGCAGACCCGCTCAGGCCGGTACTTCGTCAAGCATCAGGCGCTGACGTACCACGTCGACGAGTTTGTCCGGCTGGAATTTGGACAGGAAATTGTCGCAGCCGACCTTTTTCACCATCGAATCGTTGAAGCTGCCGGACAAAGAGGTGTGCAGCACCACGTACAAGCCACGCAGACGCGGATCGTTGCGAATTTCGGTGGTCAGGCGATAGCCATCCATTTCCGGCATTTCCGCATCGGTGAAGATCATCAGCAGTTTTTCGGTCATGTCCACGCCGGTGTCCGCCCAGGCCTTGAGCATGTTCAAGGCCTTCAATCCGTCGCTGGCGATGTGCATCTTCACGCCCAGCTGTCCCAGGGTATCGCGCAATTGCGCCAGGGCCACGTTCGAGTCATCCACCAGCAGCACCTCACGGCCACGGGCGCGTTCCAGCACCGGATCTTCGAGTTTGTCACGGGACACCTTGGCGTTGTACGGGACGATTTCGGCCAGGACCTTTTCGACGTCGATGATTTCCACCAGTTGATCATCGACCTTGCTGATAGCCGTCAGGTAGTGCTGGCGGCCGGCGCTGCTCGGTGGCGGCAGGATGGCTTCCCAGTTCATGTTGACGATCCGGTCCACGCCGCCGACCAGGAAGGCCTGAACCGAACGGTTGTATTCGGTGACGATAATCGTGCTGCCAGGCCCCGGCACCAACGGGCGCATGCCGATGGCCTGGGACAGGTCGATCACCGGCAGGGTCTGGCCGCGCAGGTTGACCACGCCGCAGACAAAAGGATGGCGCTGCGGCATGAGCGTCAATTTTGGCAACTGCAGGACTTCCTGTACTTTGAAGACGTTGATCGCGAACAATTGCCGTCCGGCGAGACGGAACATGAGAATTTCCAGGCGATTCTCACCCACCAGTTGCGTGCGTTGGTCTACCGTGTCGAGAATGCCGGCCATCAATGACTCCTGGTCTTGTTCGGATGAATTCACTTAGAGAAGGTTATCGGCTGTTTTTGCCGAAGCTTGACCCTCTCTAAAATGCCACGCACAGGCATTGATGCCATATTAACATCATGCTTTACTGGCGCTGTGATTACATCTGCTGCACTTCTGCGCCGCGACCCCGGTTCTTTCGAAAGGTTCCGTTGCGTAAGGGATTCCCCTATCAACAATCAGGTGCAACCTGATGTTCGCAATATCCAATAGCCATTAATGTGACGCCATTCTCATTGCATGAACGGAGTCAGGCTTTTGTGTGCGATCGCAAGCCAGTGGCCAACCACCCTCTCGTGTTCCCCAGCCTGCCGCCGTTCGTTCGCCCGACGACTCGGCAATGCCGGGGTTCCGACCGCCCTCGTCGACACACACGATATCCCCTCATTTGACATGACGTTGTGGAGATAAGTATGCCGAACGATCGTAAAGAGTGGGCCCACCGGCTCCCGGAGTTTCTCGTCGAGGCTGAAACACTCCTGGCTAAAACCGAGGAATGCCTGAGCCATTTGCAGTTGATCAGCAATGATAAGGACGCCATCGACTGCATGCTCAGCACGCTGCTCAAGCTGGCCAACAAGGCCGATGCCCTGGCGTTGGCGGCCGTGTCCGAGTTTTCGCTGCATATTCATGGTTTGCTGAACCACGCACAGAACACCATGAGCCTGCACGACGAGGCGCTGAGCGCGCTGAAAGACTGTCTGACCCTGATTGCCTGGCAACTCGAACTCATCGACCAGACCACCGGGCAACTCAGCCTTGACGACAGCGAGCAGGTCACCCTTATCGAAGCCTTTGCCTTTCAGGTCGGGCAAAGCCGCTTTCAGCCACCGGTCAATTCCAGGCCGCTCACCCTCGTGCCCTATTCGGAACGACGGGCCTGAACTAATCCAACTATGCCGTATGGCGGGGTTTGGTTATCAGTAGCGCACTGTTAATTGAGTGCGCATATGTCGCAAATGAATATTTCATAGCTATAAGCGACATCCTTAAAACAACCACTATTGCCTATCGACAATGGCGCACCAGACTTGATCAGGTATTGCCTGGTATCAACAGCCCCCTGGGGCTATCGGTATTTTGCGATGGCAACAACCAACTTGTTCCATTATGGACGCATTGCCGAAACGACTGGATTCCTGACTTTTCGGACATGCATACGGACGCGACCAACAGTATCTTAAGTGCTACTATGCCGCCTGTTAGTTGACGCCAATTAATGGCCGCGTGATCGCAGCCGGACACAGCTCGCTGCAGTTCGCAGCTGAACTCGTCGGCGCTCCACATAAAAACAGGGGCCTGTCAGCCAGCATGACCGGTCAGCCCGCAGCGAACATCCATTGGCTCCATCCGCTATGTACGCCAGCCTCAAATCAATCGCCAAGTGGCCGCCCTCCCGGGAAAATGCTCGCACATTCACGCTGTTGCTATGCGTCTGCTCGACCCTCGGCAGTTTGCTGGTCCATGGCTTGTCCATTGCGCTGCCTCTGTCATTGCTGCTGCTCAACATTGCGGCGCTGACCAGTGTTGCCGTGCAGTACTGCCTCTCGCGTAAATCGATCAAATTCCAGCCTCAGGAGCTGGCCGACCGGCTATTGCAGGTCCAGGAAAACGAGCGTCACCGACTGAGCCGCGAACTGCATGACGACATCGGTCAATTGCTGACCGCCGCAAAATTGCAAAGTGACTGGCTCAAACGCCGGATGCCCGAAGAGCTCCAGGGACAATGCACGGTCCTGTGCGACACACTGGAAGAAACCCTGGCCAAAGTTCGTGACGTATCCGCCATTCTCAATCCCCGGCAGTTGACCAGCCTCGGGCTGGAAGCCAGTCTGCGGGCACACCTGCTCAAGACCCTGGCCAACACACCGGTACACTGGAGCCTGGAATGCCAGCAGCGCCTGACCGGCATACCGGAGGAAATGGCCGTGGCGGCTTTTCGCATTACCCAGGAAGCGGTCACCAACATGCTGCGACATGCCCGGGCCAAGAACCTGCTGGTATGCCTGCAGCGCCTGCCCCAAGGCCTGAGATTGCAGATCAGCGATGATGGCCAGGGCTTCGCACCCGCAACGGACCCAGGGCGCGAAGGGCAACGCGGTATGGCCGGGATGTCGGAACGGATAGATCAACTGGGCGGCACGTTGACCGTTACCAGCGAGCCGGGCAAAGGCACTCAAATCGAAGCTCTATTTCCCTGGGCGCCCCGTGCGCTCGAACGGGCCAGTTCGAATAAGGTTATGCATTGACTTGTAACTTACTACTGGTGGATGACCACTCGCTGATCAGGGCTGGCGTGCGCGCCCTGGTAATGGACCTGCCCGGCTACGCCGTCGTCGGTGAGGCCAATGACGGCTCGCAGTTGCTCGAAATGGTCGGGCATCTGTCACCGGATATTGTCCTGCTGGATATTTCGATGCGCCAGACCGGCGGCCTCGAAGCCTTGCAACAGCTCAAGCGGGTGCGCCCACAGAGCAAGGTCCTGATCCTGTCGATGCACACCGACCCGGCCCTCATCATGCAGGCCCTGGAGTCCGGCGCCCACGGCTATCTGCTCAAGGACACCACGGCGACCGAACTCGAGCACGCGCTGGACGCCTTGCGCAACAACGAGCGCTATCTGAGCCCGGCCATTGCCCACACGGTGATCACCCAGGCCCTGATCCGAAATCAGAAGCACCAGCCCGAACCCGCCGACTCGCACAACCTGACGGCACGCCAGCTGGAAATCCTGCGGTTGATCGTTCGCGGCAAATCCACCCGAGAGATTGCCAACGGCCTGGGGTTGAGCGTCAAGACCGTCGAAACCCACCGCTCGCAGATCATGAAGCGTTTGCAGATCTACGATGTGGCCGGCCTGGTACTGTTCGCGGTGCGTGAACACATCATCAGCCTTGATGACTAGTCACTTCACTGGCCCGTAGCAGCGGCGAGTCTTCAGGCAAATGCACGAGCAACGCCGCCGGGCGGACCGAGAAACGCAGGTTATCCCCGACCAGCGGCTCACCATCAAGGTTGATGCAGAGCCCTTCCGAGGCCTTGATCTCGACCCATGGCAGGCGCACCCGGACAAACATGCTGTCGATGCCAAAACCTTCGGTCAGCAGGTTTTTCAATGTACCAACCACCTCCTGAGGTGCCGGCAGGATACTGATATCCAGCAAACCATCATCGACCAGGGCCTGTGGGCACAATTCCCGCCCGCCACCAGCCTGCCGGCCATTGCCGATGCCCAGCGCCAGCAGATCGCCGCACCAGTGGAAATCAGGTCCCTGCAATTCACCGTAGGCGGTATGCAGCTCATTGAAGCGTGACAGGCCGGTGAACAGGTAAGCAGCACCACCGAGGATTTTCTTCAACTCCTCCGAGGTGTTCGCCGTGACATGACTGCCAAACCCACCGGTCGCCATGTTCAGGAATATCTGCCCGTCGACCTCCCCCAGATCAATGGCGGTCGGCGCGGTATCAAGCAACGCCAGCGCCTGATCAGGCTGCAGGGGCACGCCTGCCGCACGCGCAAAATCGTTGGCGGTTCCCAGCGGCATCAGTATGAGGCTGGCTTTTTTCGAGTGCTCCGCCATGGCCTCGGCGATATCCCGCAAGGTGCCGTCGCCGCCACCGGCAATGACGTGTCGATAACCGGCCGCCAACGCTTCGCCCACCAGTCTCTGCGCATCGCCGGCTTCCCAGGTCAATCGCACAGCCAGCTCCCAGCCTTGTTCACGACGGTTTTCGACGGCGGCACGAACCGCCTCGTTGAGTGCCTGTTTGCCATGCAGAATCAACAGTGCCTTGCGATCGCTCATTACTTCACTCCCCGGTTTGGATGGCATCTGGGAGATGTGGACCGCGCAGGCGCTGTTAAAGGTCGCCAGAAAACCAATTATTTCCAGTCAGGCAACTCGATCCCCTACAGCAGGACTTTTCTTACAGGACGTGAGGAATCTGCTCAATTGACCGCAAATCCGAATTGGTAGACCTTGGAGTTTCAGCAGGACACCACAGGGACGTGCCAAGCAAGGCCAAAAACCTGGATGACCGGCCAGCACAAGAGCCACGGGAGAAATTGATATGGAACCTCGCGTCACCGAGCTGGAAACACACCTCAAGCACATACGCAGGGACCTGGACGACATCCGCGGTGACGTCAAATCCATCAAGCACAGGCTCGCCTACTCCGCCTGCGGAACGGTCGTGATCCTCGGTCTTCTTGGCTGGATCGCCAATAGCCGTTTCGAGCAGGTCATTTCATTGTTTCTGGCACATTGAATGGCCATCAGGCAAAAACCCGGTTCAATCAACCGGGTTTTTGCCTGGCTAATCCGCTGAAGCGGTCAGCTCAGTACTTCGCTCAACGGAATGAAGAAAACGCTATCGCCCTGAACCAGCGTGCGACCTTCCAGGACTTCTACCAGCCCATCAGCCCAGGCAGCACTGCGCAGTACGCCGGAACTCTGGTTTTTGTAGATCGTCGCCCTGCCGTTTTCCAGCCGTCCACGCAAATACTCCCGCCGATTGCCAGGTCGGGGCCAGTCAAACCCTGCCGGTACCTGCACCTTCAGCGGCTCGACTTCCTTTACACCCTGACGACGCAGGAGATAGGGCCTGGTCAACAAGGCAAAAGTCACGAGGGTCGATGCCGGATTACCCGGCAAGCCGATCACGGGCACACCGCGAAAATGCCCGAACGTCAGTGGTTTGCCGGGCTTGATGGCGAGTTTCCACAGCGTCAGTTCGCCCTCTTCGCGCAAGGCGACACCCAGAAAATCAGCTTCACCCACCGATACGCCACCGGTCGAGAGGATCAGATCGACATCCTTCAACTCACCCAATCGGGAACGAGTGGTTTGCAGATCGTCCGGAAGAATGCCCGCGTCGATAACCTCACAGCCCAGACGCTGCAACCAGCTGCACAACAACACCCGGTTGCTGTTGTAGATCTGTCCCGGACCCAGCGTCTGGCCCGGCTCAACCAATTCGTCGCCGGTCGACAGCACCGCCACACGTACCTTGCGAACGACCTCCAGCTCGGCGTAGCCCAATGAGGCAGCCAATCCTTGCTCGATCGGCCCCAGGCGTGTGCCTGCCGGCAGAATCAACTCGCCGACGGTCGCTTCCTGACCTTGCGGACGGATGTTCTGGCCTTGGCTCAAGGCTTGCGTGAAACGCACTCGCTCATCCGCCTGGACCTCGGCGTTTTCCTGCATCTCGACGCAATCGGCACCGGCGGGAACAGGCGCTCCGGTGAAAATGCGCGCACAGGTTCCAGGCTGCAACGGATCGGGGGCCTGGCCGGCAAACACCTTCTGGCTGACCACCAACGGCTCTCCCGTCCAGTCAGCCGTGCGCAGGGCATACCCGTCCATGGCACTGTTGGGCCAGGGCGGCAGATCAAGGGTCGACAAAAGATCTTCAGCCAGTACACGCCCCTGCACCTGCGCCAACGGCAAGCGTTCACGCTCGACAATCCTCGAGACCTCGGCCATTTCCAGCAAGCGTGCCAACGCCTCCTCGACGGGCATCAGGCTGCCGGTCTTGCCCGGCTTACCCACGGGATTCACAAGGCGCTGCCTGTTTCAGGTGAGGCACGAAATTGCACGGGCGATGCCGCGAATCCAGCTGTTCGGCCAGAATGCCATCCCAACCCGTGCGCACGGCATTGGTTGAACCCGGCAAACAGCAAACCAGCGTGCCATTGGCCAGACCGGCCAACGTCCGGGACTGAACGGTCGAGGTGCCGATATCGGCAACCGAGATCTGGCGGAACAGCTCGCCGAATCCATCGACCTGCTTGTCCAGCAGGCAACTGACGGCTTCCGGTGTGCTGTCACGCCCGGTAAAACCGGTTCCGCCGGTGATCAGCACCACCTGCACGACATCGTCGGCAATCCAGTTGGCGACTTGCGCACGAATTTTGTAGAGGTCATCTTTGAGCAACACCCGGGCTGCCAGGTAATGACCGGCGGCACTCAGGCGGTCGACAAAGAGCTGGCCCGAGGTGTCGGTTTCCAGCGTGCGGGTATCGCTGACAGTCAGCACTGCAATGTTCAGCGGTGCGAAAGGTACATCAGCCTTGGCTTTCATAGGCTCGTCCAGTTGTAGGAGAAACAGCCTGGTGTTATATCACAGCGCTCCGTTTTTTCGCCGCTCCCATGGAGACCTGCCATGACCATGAATTCACAATTGCCACCCTGCTCCATTCTGCTCCTGGCGGGCGGTCGCGGCCAACGTATGGGGGGGCGGGACAAAGGGTTGCTGGACTGGCGCGGCGAACCGCTGATTGCTCACTTGCATCGCAAGACCCGCCCGCTGACCGATGACCTGATCATCTCCTGCAATCGCAACCTTGAGAAGTATGCGCCCTACGCCGACCAGTTGGTCCACGACGATGAAGGTGACTTCCCCGGCCCCCTGGCGGGAATTCGGGCGGGCCTGGAAGCAGCTCGCCATACTCATATGCTGGTCCTGCCCTGTGACGTTCCGGGCATTGATGCGGCGCTGATCGGCACCATGCGCGAGACCGCCAACCTGAATCCGGACAAGCCGCTGATGGTGCGGCACGATGGCCACTGGGAGCCGTTGTTGTGTGTGATTCCAGTGCTGCACAAGGCAGCCTTTGAAAAGGCCTGGAACGAGGGTGAGCGCAGCCCGGGCCGGTTGATGCGCAAGCTCGGCGCGACCGCGCTGCAATGCCCAGACAAAGACCCCAGGCTGGCCAACCTCAACACGCCGGAACTATTAAGCGGTCATGTAAGCGGTCATGACACTGTGTCAGACTGACATTGATCAGGAACTTGCGCGGACGGTTCACGTCTCAAGTTCACTAAACCAAAGAATTCTTATTCGGAGACACACTCATGATGCAACGGACCCTCGCCACTTTCATGCTCGCACTGGGCCTCGCCACCCTCGCCGGTTGCGCATCGCCTACGGTGATCACCTTGAATGACGGTCGCGAAATCCAGGCCGTCGACACGCCAGAGTTCGACAAGGATTCCGGCTTCTACGAATTCGAACAGCTCGATGGCAAACAGACCCGTATCAACAAAGATCAGGTCCGTACCGTTAAAGAACTGTAATCGGGTGCCACCGGATACAGAAAAGCCCGCTTGATGCGGGCTTTTTCATGCCTGAAGAACAGCACTTCAGGGGCGCCGTTCAGGATCACCATTGCAGGGTGATTTCACTCTCGAACTCACGCGCCTGGCCCGAGACCGGATCGATGAATTTCAGCCCCTGAGCCAGCAGTTTCAAAGGATTGGCGTAGTCATCCTGCGCATCCTTGAGCACCTCGGGGTAAAACGGGTCGTTGCAGATAGCGGCGCCCAACGCCGCCATGTGTACCCGCAGCTGATGTTTCTTGCCCGTCACCGGGTAAAGACCATACCGCCAGAGTTTCTCCTGTTTCTCCCTGACTTCGATCGCCGTCTCGGTGTTGCACGCCCCAGGCCCTTCCTGCATGCGGAAGAACGGCTCGCCATCGACCAGCCGGCTTTTATGAACCAGCGGGAAAGCACGTTCAGGCAACGCCGCTGCAATGGCCTCGTAGCGCTTTTCGATCTGCCGGGTTGGAAACAACGACTGATAAGCCGAACGACTCTGTGGATTGGCGGAAAACAGTACCAGCCCTGCGGTATGCCGGTCGATGCGATGCAATGGCACCAGATGCGGGTTGTCCAGGCGACGGATCAAGCGCCTGAGCAGCGTCTGTTCGACGTATTCGCCAGCCGGCGTCACCGGCAGAAAGTGCGGTTTGTCGGCCACCACCAGATGCTCGTCCGCGTACAGAATCGACTCGATCACCGGGATCGGTTTTTCATCCGGCACTTCGCGAAAATAATGAATCCGCAAACCTTCCCTGTAGGCCAGATCGAGGGCAATCGGCATGCCCTGCCCATCGAGGACCCGGCCACGGGCGATTCTGTCCAGCCATTGTTCACGACCGATGGCGCTGAAATGCTCGCACAGACAATCGACAACGGTCTGCCACGGGCCAGGTGGCAAGTACAGCGTACTGGCCTGGCTGTGTGCCGCGGAAAAAGAAGAAGTGGACATACGAAAGTTCTAACCCTCAGTGCAGAGCGGCATTATCCAACAGCACGGGGAATGAACCTAGCCTCAAGCCGGAATCCGTGTACGCGCCGCCGCTTCAGTGTATTCCTTGAGCCAGCGCAGTACATCGACCGCCTCCCAGCGAGCGGGGTCATAGAGGGCGTACAACAATCCCTGATAACCCACGACATCGAGTTGCCGGTGATAACCCGCGCGTTGAAACAAGGCTTCGATTTCTGCGAAACAGGTATTGAAATGCGTTTTGTTGAAGGGTGTCTTGCCCTCGGTCACCAGTCCATCCAGACGCAACTCAAGAACGGCTTCACTCACGACGTCTGCGGACATCCGGTTCACGCTGTTCTTCAACTGTTCGACATTGACCACGATTCATCCCTCTCACGCCCGGGCTTGGCTGCTCGCTGCCGAAAATCAGCAGCGGCCATGCAAGCGCCACGAATAACTGTATACGCATACAGTATCCGATCAATACCGGATAAGCCAAGGGGATCAATCGCAAAGTTCGACAGGCGGGAAACACCGCCAGCGCAAAAGCCGCTCAAAGCAAGAACGCCACCACCTCATCGGCATTGAATGGCCAGCCCAGTTCAGCGCCGGTGTCGACCCGCCGCAACACCGGAATACGCAGGCTGTAGGCGGCGAACCAGGTTTCATCGTCGGCGATGTCCACCAGTTCCACCAGCAGACCGCGCTCGACAAACTCCATCAACATGGCTTCGGCTACTTCACAGAGATGGCATCCAAGGGTGCCGAACAACTGACATACGGGAAGCATGAGCGCTCAACCGGAAAATGAAGTGACCATTCTAGGCCTGCTCCGAAAAACCGTCGAGCCATTGAGTCTCCTGCCTGATGCCACCGACGATGATGAGACCTGTGTCAGTCCTGGCTGACGGCGCCGATCTTGTGGATCGACAGGTCCGCGCCGTAATACTCCTGCTCTTGACTCAGGCGCAATCCATGCAGAGCCTTGATCACGCCATACACGGCGAACCCGCCGGTCAGAGCCACGGTGACGCCCAGTGCGGTGCCGATCAACTGGCTGATCAGGCTGACCCCACCCAGTCCGCCCAAAGCGCTCTGGCCGAAAATGCCGCAGGCAATACCGCCCCACACGCCGCACAAACCGTGCAGCGGCCAGACACCCAACACGTCGTCTATGCGCCACTTGACCTGAGCGGCGGTAAAGCACCAGACAAACAACGCCCCCGCGACGGCGCCGGTCACCAGCGCCCCCACCGGATGCATCAGGTCGGAGCCGGCGCAGATCGCCACCAGTCCCGCCAACGGTCCGTTGTGCAGAAAGCCGGGGTCGTTGCGCCCGACGATCAGTGCGGCCACCGTACCGCCCACCATGGCCATCAATGAGTTCACCGCCACCAGTCCGCTGACACCTGGCAGGGTTTGCGCGCTCATGACGTTGAAGCCGAACCAGCCAACAATCAGGATCCATGAGCCCAACGCCAGAAACGGGATGCTCGAAGGCGCGAACGCGACCAGCCGACCTTCGCGATAGCGGCCATTACGCGGCCCGAGCAACAGCACCGCCGCCAGTGCCAGCCAACCGCCCATGGCATGCACCACCACCGAACCTGCGAAATCATGGAAACCGGCGCCAAAACGCTCCAGCAGCCAGGCTTGCAAACCCAGGTTGCCGTTCCAGACCATGCCTTCGAAGAACGGATAGATGAATGCGACAATCAACGCGGTTGCACACAGCTGCGGGACAAACCGGGCGCGCTCGGCGATTCCTCCGGAAATGATCGCGGGAATCGCCGCGGCAAAGGTCAGCAGGAAAAAAAACTTCACCAGTCCATAACCATGGTCGGCATTGAGCACGGCCGCCGGTTGCATGAAGGTCACGCCATAAGAAATCCAATAGCCTATAAAGAAGTAGGCCAGTGTCGATACGGCGAAGTCGCTGAGGATTTTCGACAAGGCATTGACCTGGTTTTTCTGTCGCACGGTTCCGACTTCGAGAAAGGCAAAACCGGCGTGCATGGCCAGAACCATGACCGCACCGATCAGAATGAACAGCGTGTTGGAGCTATGGACCAGGGTGTCCACGGCGCTTTGCAAATTTTCCATGGGATGGGCAGACCTTATGGCAGAAAAAAGCACCAAAGCAGTTCGCGATGGCCGCCCATGCACCAAGTTGCGGCTTCGAAGCATCAGGGGACTGATCTCGTTGAACCGCCTTGGTGCACAGACTCCGTCCGGGAAAAACGTGACCCGGACGTTTGCGCGAGTTTTTGATTGTTGGTCCTACGGTTTTACTGAAATCATGCCTGGCTATAGCGCAATGGTGCGGACCGGCGCACCACGACACAGCAAAAGTTGTACCAGTCATTTGTACTGAACCTTCGCAGAAGGCTCATACTCGAACGCATCAGAAAGCCACTTATGGAGATCCACCATGGCCCGCATCCAGGCAAAGACTGCTCAAGAAATCCTGATGAACGATTTTCAGACACTGGTCAGTGACACCGAACGGTTGCTGGAGCACACCGCGACCCTGGCCGGCGACCAGGCCGACGAGTTGCGCGAGCAGATTCACGACAGTCTCTTGCGTGCCCGTGAAACCCTGAAGCTGACCGAAGACTCCCTGCGCGAACGCGGCAAGGCGGCTGTCACCGCCACCGAAGACTATGTCCAGGCCAACCCTTGGCAATCGGTCGGGATCGCGGCCGGTGTGGGTTTCCTGATCGGCCTGCTGGCCAGCCGGCGCTGATATGTCGATCGGTGAATCCGGCCCGTCTGCGACGGGAACACGCTCCTCATCGCGGCGCCTGGGTGCTGCCTTCCTGGGGTTGCTGCACAGCCATGTCGAACTGTTCGGCATCGAGTTGCAGGAACAGAAAGCCCGCACCGTCAGCCTGTTGCTGTTTGCCGGTCTGGCGCTGGTGTTTGCGTTGCTGCTGCTGGTAGGGCTGTCGACGCTGGTGCTGATCGTGTTCTGGGACACCTATCGCCTGACCGCCATCATCGGGCTCTGCGTGTTCTACACCCTCGCAGCCATATTCTGCGCGATGCGTTTGAGGGCAGCGATTTTCGATGAGTCCTCGCCCTTCCACGGTACGCTGGAAGAGTTGGCCAACGATCGGGAGCGCCTGCTGCCATGAACCTGCCTGAATTGCCACACAACAGCTCACGCACGGAAATGCGCAAGGCGCTGATTCGCCTGCGTATGGAAATGCACCGCCAGGAAATCCGCCACGAATCCGCGCAACTGCTGCAACCGTTGCGGCGGGTGCGCGGGATGACGCAGAACCTGCAGGACGGTTTCGGCATCAAACACGCTCCACTCTGGGGCGTGGCCGCCGTCACCTTGCTGGGCTTTCTGACCGGCAAGGGCGCAAAGAACGGTGGCGGCCTCAGCAGCCTGACCCGGCTGATCCGTCTCGGCAGCACACTGGGGCCGCTGATCAAACTGATCATGCAGGGGTCTTCGCGCAAAGACTGATCAGTTTCTTTCTGGCTACGCTCTTGCAGTGTCGACGGGATGCCCCCTCTCTATCGAGGGGGCGCAATCCTGTGCACCTGTCCGGTCAATTGCCCCCTGCGAAAAAAGTTCTTGCAAGGTGGCCTCGATATCGACGGTGCCCGGTTGTAGTTCCGCTTGCAGGTCATGACGCGAAACGGGAAGCTAGGCCATCAGTCACCTGACGGAGAGTCCCGCCTTGGATTGGCACACCCTGCTTACCCGCGAACGCCTCGGAAAGCCTCTGCACAGCCCTGAAGAACTCGGCCGCAGCCCTTTTCACAAAGACCACGACCGCATCATTTTCTCGGGGGCTTTCCGCCGCCTCGGGCGCAAGACCCAGGTCCATCCGGTGTCCAGCAATGATCACATTCATACGCGCCTGACCCACTCGCTGGAAGTCAGTTGCGTGGGGCGCTCGCTGGGCATGCGGGTCGGCGAAACCATCCGCAACGCCCTGCCCGACTGGTGCGAACCCAGCGACCTGGGGATGGTGGTGCAATCGGCCTGCCTGGCGCACGACATCGGTAACCCGCCTTTCGGCCATTCCGGTGAAGACGCGATCCGTCACTGGTTCCAGCAAGCCGCCGGCCGTGGCTGGCTGGATGCGATGAGTGAAGCCGAGCGCAATGACTTCCTGAATTTCGAAGGCAACGCCCAGGGCTTTCGGGTACTCACTCAACTGGAGTATCACCAGTTCGACGGCGGCACCCGACTGACCTATGCAACCCTGGGCACCTACCTGAAGTATCCATGGACGGCCAGGCACGCCGATTCGCTGGGCTACAAGAAACACAAGTTCGGCTGTTATCAGAGCGAGCTGCCGCTATTGGAGCAGATCGCCCATAAACTCGGCCTGCCACAACTTGAGGAGCAACGCTGGGCGCGGCATCCGCTGGTGTACCTGATGGAGGCCGCCGACGACATCTGCTATGCACTGATCGACCTGGAAGACGGCCTGGAAATGGAGTTGCTGGAGTACGCCGAAGTCGAGTCCCTGCTGCTGGACCTGGTGGGCGACGACTTGCCGGAGACCTACCGCCAGCTCGGTCCCGGCGATTCGCGTCGACGCAAACTGGCGATCCTGCGCGGCAAGGCCATCGAACACTTGACCAATGCCGCGGCCCGCGCCTTCGTCGAACAACAGCACGCACTGCTGGCCGGCACATTGCCTGGCGACCTGGTAGAGCACATGCACGGGCCCGCCAAGCGTTGCGTGTTGAACGCCAAAGACATGGCCCGCAAGAAAATCTTCCAGGACAAGCGCAAGACCCTGCACGAGATCGGCGCCTACACCACGCTGGAAATCCTCCTCAATGCCTTTTGCGGCGCAGCACTGGAGCAGCACAACGGCCGGACCCCGTCATTCAAAAGCCGGCGCATCCTTGATCTGCTGGGTAACAATGCACCCGACCCTCACGGCCCGTTGCATACATCGTTTTTGCGCATGATTGACTTCATCGCCGGCATGACCGACAGCTATGCCAGTGATATGGCCCTGGAAATGACCGGCCGCGCCAGCCACTGAGGCGCTTCGTTTGATCAGCCATTACGGCGTTCGTTTTGGCTGATCCCCCCTTCAACTTCCAACAACACTCAAGTCTCGTCGAATCGCCCTACAACACATGGCGAGCGAACTGATCGCCTGTCCGACACTCTCGCGAAACAATCGCCCTCCCTCTGTTCGACAGATGAAGTGCGCACCATGGCCGAAGACGATCTACGCATCCTCGTGGTGGAGGACCATCCCTTCCAACTGATAGCCACTCAATACCTGCTGGAAAGTTATGGCTTCACCCGACTGACTACCGCCGACAGTGCCAAAAGCGCCATGCAGCAAATGCTCGGGGTCGACCAGCCGTTCGACATCCTTTTATGCGATCAATGCCTGCCCGAGCTGACAGGGCTCGATCTGGTCCGGTTCGCCAGTCAGCGAGGACTGATCAGACAGGCGATCATACTGAGCAGCCTGACGACGTCTGAACTGGATGAACTTGTAAAAACGGCCACTGAACACGGGCTGCCATTACTGGGCTACCTGATAAAACCATTGAAACAATCTGAATTTAGAGAGCTGTTGACCTTGGCACCAACATAAACAAAAAGCACCTATAAGAACCGACAAATACACAGCGTAAAACCTACAAACAACTTCCAAAAAAAACCCACCAGACCACCAAACTTCCCCAGACTTCCTAATAAGAAACCTAGTTAATACGTAGTCCAATTCCTTTTAATTTGTAGGATTTCTCCTATATTTCTGCTACAGCCCGGTCCGTTCATGCGTCCCTTCAAGTATCTGAGCTAAGGTGCGCGCTTTATTTGAGCTCGCATGGGACTTGATTATGAACTCCGTTTTTATTGTCGACGATCACCCGGTTATCCGCCTTGCCGTTCGAATGCTACTGGAACACGAAGGTTACAAAGTCGTCGGCGAAACTGACAATGGGGTCGACGCCATGCAGATGGTTCGCGAATGCATGCCGGACCTGGTCATTCTCGATATAAGCATTCCAAAACTGGATGGCCTGGAAGTGCTGTCCCGGTTCAACGCAATGAGTAATCCACCTAAAACACTGGTACTGACCGCACAATGCCCGACACTCTTCGGTATTCGTTGCATGCAATCCGGAGCCTCGGGTTATGTCTGCAAACAAGAGGACATCAGTGAACTGGTGAGTTCCATAAAAGCGGTATTTTCAGGTTACAACTATTTCCCGAGTGAAGCCTTGAACCCCATCCACGGAGATGAAACACGCTGCATCGAATTGGAACTGTTCAAGTCCGTAAACGACCGGGAACTGATGGTGCTGCAACTTTTTGCCCAAGGTCGCACAAACAAGGAAATCGCCAAGGGCATGTTTCTGAGCAACAAGACCGTGAGTACCTACAAAAAGCGCCTCATGCAGAAACTCAAAGCCAAATCCCTGGTTGAACTGATCGAGATGGCAAAACGTAACGCACTCGTGTGAGAACCTGGATGCCCAGCCGTTTGAAGGTCTATCTGATTCAAGTGACCGCAGGTCTATGCGTGAGCACCTCGTTGTTCGGAGCACCGGGCAATGAATTCTACACGCTGCTCAGTCGCGCGAAGGTCGGGGCGCTGGAGATTCGACTGGATGAATCCCAGCAACAATGGATAAACAACAGAAATCAACTGACGCTCGGCACGTCGGCCCCGGACTACCCCCCTTTCGACCTGACCACCAGTGGTCAAGACTATGAAGGCTTTACCGCCGATTACGCTGGCCTTCTGGAAAAAGCAACCGGGTTGCCGGTCAAGGTTCAGCGTTTCGAATCCCGAGGGGCCGCGATCACTGCGCTGCAGAACGGCGATGTCGATCTGCTTGGCACCGCCAATGGATTCGAAGCTGGAATTGCCGAGATTGCCCTGTCCATACCCTATGCCGTCGACCAACCCGTATTGGTGACCCGCGAGGGGGAAACCCGATCCCTCACCGATGGCCTGGCCGGATTGCGCCTGAGCATGGTGTATCACTATTTACCGCTGGCGGAAGTCAAGGCGTTGTACCCAAAGGCGATCATCACGTCCTATCCGTCCTACCAGAATGCGATCAATGCCGTTGCCTTCGATCAGGCGGATGTGTTTCTCGGCGACACGATTTCAACTCACTACATGATCAACAAGGGGTACTTGAACAACATCCGGATGGCCAACTTCGGCAAACATGAAGCCCATGGCTTCAGCTTTGCCGTCAACAGGAACAACCCCGAACTGCTCGGCATCATCAACGCGATGATCAGGGCCATTCCCTCCAGTGAGCGAGAAAACATCGCCAAACGCTGGAGCGCCGGCAGCGACATTCTGCTGACCGATCAAAAGCTGCAACTCACTGACCGGGAAGAACGCTGGCTGGCACATCACCCGGCAGTGCGCGTCGTCGTCAACGAAGCCTATGCGCCACTGACGTTTTTCGATAGCAATGACAACTTTCGCGGGGTCAGCGCGGATTTGCTTGAGCTGATCAGGCTGCGCACCGGCTTGCGCTTTGACATCCAGCGCAGTCGAAACGATGACGAGATGATCAAACAGATCAAAAACAACCAGGCCGATGTGATCGCCGCATTGCTCCCCAGTGCCAAACGTCAAACCCAACTGAACTTTACCCGCCCCTTTCTGGAAAACTCCTACGTCCTGCTGACCCGCAAAGCCGCCGACAGCCCGACCAACCTCGAGCAGTTGCAGGACAAGCGCCTGGCCATTGCCCGCGGCAATCCACTCATGGATTACCTGCGCATGGAATTTCCCCGGATCAGGTTGATCGAAGCTCCAGATACCTTCAGCGCCGTAGAGTTACTCGACGAAGGTCAGGCCGAGGGCGCGGTGAACTCACTGGTCATTGCCAATTACTTCATTTCCTCGCGGCTGTTCGAACACACCTTGCAAATCAGCACCACCATCGGCACCGAGCAGGCAGCGTTCTCGCTGGCCACTGCACGGGATGCCAAAGAGCTGAACGCCATTCTGAACAAGGCGCTGCTGAGCATCTCGCCGGAGGAACTGGGCATCATCAACAGTCGCTGGCGCGGCTATTCGGCGTCCTCGCAAAGCACCTGGCGCAACTATCAAAGACTGTTCTACCAAATCGTCATTGGTGCCGGTGCGCTATTGCTGATTTCCATTGCGTGGAACGACTACATGCGACGCCAGATCAAGCAGCGCAAGGCCGCCGAGCGTGCATTGAACGATCAGTTCGAGTTCATGCGATCGCTGGTCAATGGCACGCCCCATCCTATCTACGTACGTGATCGGCAGGGATTGCTGCAAAGTTGCAACGACAGTTACCTGCAAGCGTTCTGCGCCAGGCGCGAAGATGTCATCGGCAAAAGCGTCATGCAGGGGGCGATGAGCAATGTGTTCGAAGCCCGGGAGTACCAGGCTGACTATCAGCGCGTGGTGACCGAGGGCAGACCGTTGATCGTCGATCGCGAACTGCACATTGGTGGCCGGCGGCTGACGATCTATCACTGGATTCTTCCCTACCGCGATTCCAGCGCGACAGTGCAAGGCATTATCGGTGGCTGGATCGACATCAGCGAACGCCGGCAACTGCTGGATGATCTGCGTTGCGCAAAAGAACACGCCGATAACGCCAACCGGGCCAAAAGCACGTTTCTGGCCACGATGAGCCATGAGATCCGCACGCCGATGAATGCAATCATCGGCATGCTTGAACTGACACTCAAGCGTCTTGATCATCGGCACCCGGAGCGTCCGGCCATCGATGTCGCGTACAACTCGGCGAAAGGGTTGCTGGAACTGATTGGCGACATCCTCGACATTGCCAGAATCGAATCGGGACGCTTGAGCCTTAGCCCGGAGCGCGTCAATCCGGGTGAACTCGTGGCCTCGGTCGTACGGATTTTCGATGGTCTTGCCCGACAGAAGGAACTCGAACTGCAGCTGGAGTTTTCTTCGGCCAACCCGACCTTCGATGTGTTGCTGGACCCTTTGCGCTTCAAGCAGGTGCTGTCCAACCTGATCAGCAATGCCATCAAGTTTACCGAGCAAGGCAAGGTCCGGGTCATTGTCGACCTGCACCCGGCAATGGAGCCAGATCGTGTGCAAATGCGGGTGCAGGTTCACGACAGTGGCATCGGGATCAGCGAACAGGATCAACACCGGCTGTTCGAGCCCTTCGCCCAGGTCGACAACGCCACTCAATCGACCAGGGGGGGCGCAGGGCTGGGTCTGGTCATCAGCCGCAATCTCTGCGAGATGATGGGCGGCAGCCTGCAACTGCGCAGCGAGCCGGGTGTCGGCACTCAAGTGGAGGTATTGCTGCACCTGGAAACGTTACCGCTGCAACAATCTGCCCAGGTGGCCGAGACGCAAATTGTCGTCGCCACAACCCCATTGAATGTTCTGGTCGTCGACGATCATTCGGCCAATCGCTTGCTCACCTGCCAGCAACTGGAGTTTCTAGGCCATCGATTTACCGTCGCGGCCGATGGCCAGGAGGGATTGGAGGCATGGAAAGACCAACCGTTTGATCTGGTGATCGCCGATTGCAACATGCCGGTCATGAACGGTTACGAGCTGGCCCGTGCCATTCGCCAGCATGAAAGCCAAAACCATCGCCCTCCCTGCACTGTGCTCGGCTTTACCGCCAACGCCCAGCCGGAAGAAATACAACGCTGCAAACAGGCCGGAATGGATGACTGCCTGTTCAAACCCCTTAGCCTCGGAGCCTTGAGCCAGTGGATGGAAAACATTGAGCCCATCCATGCAACCCCGGCGTTCAGCCTGCACGGGTTGAAACTGCTGACCGGGGGCAACCCGATTTTGAACCGCAGATTGCTCAACGAGTTGGTCAACAGCAACCGCCAGGATCTGCAAACGCTGCAGTCCCTATCCAGCTGCGGGGATACGCAGGCGCTGCAGGACATTGCCCACAAAATCAAAGGCGCAGCCCGGATAGTGCAAGCCTCACCCCTGATCGACCGTTGCGAGGCGCTTGAAGCCGCCTGCCATGAGGATTTCGATCGCGAAAAAGTGGCCGGATGCTGCAAATCCATGGAACGCACCATGCTTGAGCTGGAGGAGGCGTTACTACGTCAGATCAAGCAATACGACGAAGGCGCAATGACAGAGCCTTAACTATGCTTGGACCCTCAGCGGTGTGTTGACCCTCATGGAGAAACCCGCAATGCCTGACCCACTGCGCACGGATCCACGCCGGTTTCCACTGCATGTCCATATCAGCGTGATGTTCACCTTTCTGTTGTTGCTGACCGGAGTGCTGCTGGGTCTTTTCAACTACCGGCAAACGACCCAGATCATACTGTCCAGCAGTGAAAAACTCTTCAACCGTATCGAGCAGGATGTCCGGCTGGACCTGCACGCCACCTATGAACCCATTCGCCACCTGTTGAGCCTGCTGGCACTCAATCCGGCGGGCCAGTCCACTGATCTCGAACACCGCCTGGCACTGCTCGAACCGTTCAGCCAGTCACTCGAGGACAACCCCAATCTGGCGTCGCTGTACCTGGGCTACGACAACGGTGACTTTTTCATGGTCCGCCCGCTGCATACCCCAGAGGTCAAGACCCTGGTCAAGGCCCCGGACACGGCGGCTTACCAGGTCTGGAGCATTGAGCGCGACGGCAGCGGCCAGGCTCGCTCCCAGTCTTTGTTTTTCGACCGGGACCTGGCACTCGTCAGTCGCCAGGACAACCCGAACGACACCTACGACCCTCGCAGCCGTGCCTGGTTTACCAGCGCCCGTAGTGACAATGACCAGATCACGACCGAACCCTATATCTTTTTTTCCACCCATGACATTGGCACGACGCTGGCCCGACGCAGTGGCGACAAGGCAATCATGGCCGCCGACCTGACCCTGGCCGAACTCAGCGCGACCCTGGCCAAGCACGTCGTGACCCCCCATACCGAAATCGTGCTGTTCGATGCCGAAGGTAATGCCATTGCCTACCCCGACAGCCGCAAGCTGATCATCGATGATCAGACAGCGCGCCTGATCAAGGCCGCGGACCTGAGCCCCAGCCTGGGTGCGCTGCTCAACAACCCCTCTCAAGGCAGTCGCCTGGATGCCAACGGCCGGCAGTGGATCGTGGCCCGCAGCAGCATGCAGGAGGGCGGCCCCCAGGGCCTGCAACTGGCACTGCTGGTACCGGAAGACGAGTTGCTCGTCGATGCTTACCGGATGCGCTGGCAAGGTGCGCTCATTACCCTGGCCACGCTGCTGTTATGCGTGCCGCTGGGTTGGCTGACCTCCAGAGTCCTGGTCAAACCCTTGCGTGCGCTGGTGCAGGAAGCCGATGCGATTCGCAGTTTCGATTTCAATTTTCCGCTTTCCCGTCGCTCGCCGGTGCTCGAAGTCGACCAACTGAGCGTGTCGATGGCACGGATGAAAGACACGCTGGCGAGCTTCTTCCAGATCACTGACAGCCTCAGCGCCGAAACCCGTTTCGCCCCGCTGCTGGAACGCGTGTTGTTTGAAACCGTGAAAATCGGTCAGGCCCAGGCCGGCCTGATCTATCTGCGCGAAGTTGATGGCGGGTACATGGAACCCCACGGACTGGTCATCAACAACACCACCGAAAACCTGCAATCCTTCGACATCCGCGGACACTCACTGGAAAACCCGCAAAGCCCCCCATGGCTGCAGCAGCTGGCAAAGGTCGACAACGTCGTCAGTAACCTGGGGTTCGAGCAAGCGGGCGATCTGCAGAAAGTCTTGCTCGCGCTGGAAAGTCCCCGGGTCCACCTGATCGGAATCCGCCTGCATAATCGCCACAACGAAACCGTGGGCCTGCTGGTGTTGCTATTGGCCGACAGCGGCGAGCACAGCGATCTGGACAAACTGCGACCGGACCGCATTGCGTTTCTCCAGGCGGTGTCCGGCGCGGCGGCCGTGTGTATTGAAAGCCAGCGCCTGCAGGCCCGGCAAAAACAGCTGCTGGACGCCTTCATTCAACTGCTGGCCGGCGCCATCGACGCCAAAAGCCCCTATACCGGCGGCCATTGCCAGCGCGTGCCGGAACTGACCCTGATGCTTGCCCAGGCGGCGGCAGCCAGCCAGGAACCCGCCTTCAGCGCCTATCGGCCGACCGACGATGAATGGGAGGCACTGCACATCGCTGCCTGGCTGCACGATTGCGGCAAGATCACCACGCCGGAATACGTCGTCGACAAAGCCACGAAGCTGGAAACCCTGACCGATCGCATCCACGAAATCCGCACCCGCTTCGAGGTACTCAAGCGCGATGCCTGGATCAGCTACTGGCAGGCCATTACGCTGGGTGGTGACGAGCAAGCGCTGGCAGAACTGCGTGATGCCAGCCTCGCCGGGCTGGATGATGATTTCGCCTTCATTGCCCGTTGCAATCTGGGTGGCGAAGCCATGGCCGACGCTGATCTGCAACGCCTGCGCAGCGTGGCTGAACGCACCTGGACCCGGACCCTGGATGACCGGCTGGGCGTGTCCTGGGAAGAGAACCGGCGTCAGGCCCGAACACCCGCCCCCACCCTGCCCGTCAGCGAACCCTTACTGGCGGACAAACCCGAGCACCTGTTCGAACGCAGCGAAAACGAAGTGATACCGCAAGATAACCCCCTGGGTTTCAAACTCGACATTCCGCCCCACAAATACAATCGGGGCGAGCTGTACAACCTGAGCATTGTCCGGGGCACCCTGACGAGCGAGGAGCGTTTTGTCATCAATAACCACATCGTTCAGACGATTCTGATGCTCAACCATTTGCCGTTCCCCGGGCACCTGCGCAGCGTCGCGGAAATAGCCGGCGGGCATCACGAAAAAATGGACGGCAGCGGCTACCCGAAACGCTTGAAGCGTGAAGACATGAGCCTGCCGGCGCGAATGATGGCGATTGCCGATATTTTTGAAGCCCTGACGGCCGCCGACCGCCCTTACAAAAAAGCCAAGACCCTGAGCGAAGCGCTGGGCATCATGGCGTTCATGTGCCGTGATGCCCACATCGACCCGGAACTGTTCGGGCTGTTCATCAGGGCACAGATCTATTTGCAGTACGCCAGGCGTTTCCTCGACCCTGCGCAGATCGATGCGGTGGACGCATCGGGCCTGCTGGCCAAGGCCGGCCTGGTGTCTTGATCAGCAGTCGGTCAGGCGCAGGAAAATCGCCGCCAGTTGCTCGATACCGGCCTGGTCCTGCGGGGTAAACCGCGCCAGTTTCGGGCTGTCGAGATCGAGCACGCCGATCAATCGGCCGTCCTTGACCAACGGCACCACCAGTTCGCTGTTCGAGGCGCTGTCACAGGCAATGTGACCGGGGAACGCGTGCACATCTTCGACCAACTGGGTCTGCAAGGTAGCGGCTGCTGTTCCGCAGACACCACGTCCGAACGGAATCCGCACGCAAGCGATCTGCCCTTGAAACGGGCCCAGCACCAGCTCCTCATTGCGGTTGAGGTAGAAACCGGCCCAGTTCAGGTCATCGAGCTGATTGAACAGAAACGCCGAGAACTGCGCGGCATTGGCGATGAAGTCCCGCTCGTCCGCCAGCAATGACTCCAGCTGCGCGTGCAGCATGCCGTAGCCTTCGAGGCCCTGGCCGCTCTTTTGTAAATCGATCATGCCTTGTGCTCCAACAGTTTCAGCCCGACCCAGTAACGGGCAAATTGATAAGCGCAACGTCCATTGCGATTGCCTCGGCCTGTGGCCCAGCGTACCGCCAGGATGTCCAGCTCTTCGCTGCGCTGCCATGCCAGTCCGGCCTTGCCGGCCAACTGGCCGATCCAGTGCTCGACGACGTCGAGGAAGTGTTCCTGGGTAAACGGATAGAACGATAGCCACAGGCCGAAGCGGTCCGACAGCGCGATCTTGTCTTCCACCGCCTCGCTCGGATGCAGCTCGCCGTCGACCCGCTTCCAGTTCTCGTTGTCACTTTCCTTTTCCGGCACCAGGTGGCGACGGTTCGACGTGGCGTACAGCAAGACGTTGTCCGGCGCCTGTTCCAGCGAGCCATCGAGTACGCTTTTGAGCACCCGGTAATCGCCCTCGCCCGACTCGAACGAGAGGTCATCGCAAAACAGCACGAAACGCAGGGGCAGTTTGCCGATCTGTTCGACCACGCGCGGCAGGTCTGCCAAGTGATCGCGCTCAATCTCGATCAGACGCAAACCGGCTTGAGCGTGCTCAGCCAACAAGGCGCGCACCAGCGACGACTTGCCGGTGCCGCGCGAGCCCCAGAGCAAGGCGTGGTTGGCGGGCATGCCGTCGAGGAACTGTTGGGTGTTGCGCCCAAGCTGCTCAACTTGCCGGTCGACGCCGATCAGGTCCGACAGGCGCATGTCGAGGCTGACCTGCAGCGGCATCAGATAACCGCCGCGCGACTCACGCTGCCAGCGCGCGGCCAGGCATTGCGTCCAGTCGATGGCTGGCCGGGGTGCCGGCAGCAACGGCTCGATACGCGCCAGAACGGCATCGGCACGTTCAAGAAAAGCATTCAATCGGGAATCCACGACTTCTCCTCGGGCACGTTCACAGTAATGATGGTGATACAGCGACGAAACACAGCGTCACACAAGTGGCTGCCCCCGCGGTACAGGCCTCGCGAGAACATCAACAGGCAGGCATGATCGACTATGCTTGAGCAGCGAAAGGAAACGGAAGTGGTTCACCCCCCCATGGACATCAAATTCACCAACCGGCTGTCATTCAAGCAAGCCCGGCTGACCGTGCTGGTCGGTTTCATTCTGGGCACGCTGCTCAGCCTGCTGCAAATAGGCATCGATTATGCCAGTGAAGACGCCTCCATCAATCGTGAAATCCTTTCATTACTGGAAATCAGCCACAACCCGGCCTCGCGAATCGCCTATAACATCGACGCCGAACTCGCCAAGGAACTGACCCAGGGCCTGCTGCGCTCGCCGGCGATCATCGGCGCGAAACTGACCGACAACAACGGCACCGTGCTGGCCAACTCCAAGCGACCCGAGGCGCAAAACGGCTACCGGATGCTCAGTGACTTCCTGTTCGGTGCCAACCGACAGTTCGAAGACCGGCTTTACCTGGATCATTTACCCAGCGAATCCCTGGGTACGCTGCGGCTGAAGGTCGATACTTACGCGTTCGGCAACCGGTTCCTGCGCCGGGCCGAAGTGACCCTGATCAATGGCTTCGCCCGCAGCCTGCTGCTGTCCGGCATCCTGCTGGCGCTCTTCTATGTGATGCTCACCAAACCCCTGGTACGGGTGATCCGTGAGCTCAGCGGTCGCGACCCGGGCAACACCGAACCGACGTCGCTGGAGTGTCCTGCCGGGCACGCCAACGATGAGATTGGTGTACTGGTCAAGGTTGCCAACCAGCAATTCAAAAACATCGCCACCGAAATCCGGCAGCGGCGCAACGCGGAAAACCGCCTGACCGACTACCTTGGCCAACTGGAAAACATCGTCTCGGCCCGCACCGCCGAACTCAAGGCAATCAATAGCCGGCTCAGCCAATCCAACGAGGAACTGGAAGCCGCGCGCAGTACCGCCCTCGACATGGCCGAAGCCCGCTCGGTGTTCCTGGCCAACATGAGCCATGAAATCCGCACGCCCCTCAATGGTTTGCTCGGGATGATCGCGCTGTCCCTCGACGGACCGCTGAATGCCGAACAACAGCAACAGCTGTCGATTGCCCATGACTCGGGCAAGGTACTGGTGGAACTGCTCAACGATATCCTCGATTTGTCGAAGTTCGATGCCGGTCAACTCGAACTCGAACACATCCCCTTCGACCTCGGTTCGCTGATCGAGGACACCGCCAACCTGCTGTCGCAGAACGCCGCCCCCAGCGTCGAACTGACCTGCCTGATCGATCCGCATTTCCCGGCACTGGTGCTCGGCGATCCGACCCGGGTGCGGCAGATCGTCAGTAACCTGCTGTCCAACGCCCTCAAGTTCACCCGTTTCGGGCGTGTCGACGTACGCCTGTCGACGTTCGGGGACGGCGTCAGAATCGAAGTATGCGACACCGGCATCGGCATCCCTCAGGAAGCCCAGGCCAGGATCTTCCAGCCATTCACCCAGGCCGGCGCCGGTATTACCCGCCAATTTGGCGGCACCGGGCTGGGCCTGGCGCTCACCTACAATCTTTGCGAAGCCATGCAAGGGCGCCTGACGATCAGCTCCGAAGCGGGTTTTGGCAGTCAGTTCTGCGCCGATCTGCCATTACCCAGCCATACCCGCGCAATGCCTGCTGTTGCGCTCAATGGCAAAGTCGTCGCCATCACGGCCGCCAGCAGTGGGCTGGGCGAACTGCTGAACAGCCTGTTGCCTGGCTGGGGGCTGGACTATGAACGGCGCTCCATGGATGACTCACTGCTTGGCCTGGCAGCCGACGTACTCATCACCGACTGCCCCGAATGCCTGTTCAGTTTGCGCCCAGCCCTCAGTGCGCCGATCCTGTTGATCACCGCGTATGGCAATTTCATGCCCAGCGAAGAGGTAAACGCCCTCGCCCCCCTGCAACAACAGGCACGCCCCCTGGCCCGCAATACGCTGTATCAGAGCTTGCGGCGGATCCTGCAGCCACAACCGCAGCCGATCAACGATGTCCGGCTCGAAACGCAATGCCCGCTACGCCGCGGACGCGTGCTGCTGGTGGAAGACAATCCGGTGAACCAGCTGGTGGCCAAGGGCATGCTCGGCAAGCTCGGCTGCGAGGTCACCACCGCGGCTCATGGGGCCGAGGCCCTGGATCAACTCGAACAACGGGAGTTCGACCTGGTGCTGATGGACTGCAACATGCCGGTGATGGACGGCTATGAGGCCAGCCGGCAAATCCGCCGCAGCGGACGCTGGCCCCAGCTGCCCATCGTCGCCCTGACGGCCAACGCCATGTCGGAGGAGCGCGAACGCTGTCGTGCCGCGGGCATGAGCGACTACCTGGCCAAACCCTTCCGGCGCGAAGAGCTGGCCGCCCTGCTGGACTTGTGGATCCCCGCTACGACAGCGTCCTGATCTGCCCCAACAGGTGATCGAGACCATCGCGTAAGTCGTTGAGTCGATTCAGGTCGACCCCACTGTCGCACAACAACCGCGCCTTGAGTGGCCCGACCTGATCGCGCAAGGCCGTTCCGGCTGGCGACAGGCTCAGGTGCACTTCACGCTCATCGCGCGCCGAACGCTGACGCTGCACCAGATGCATTTGTTCGAGGCGCTTGAGCAAGGGTGTCAGGGTGCCGGAATCCAGGGCCAGACGCTCCCCCAATGCCTTCACGGTCGGTTGCTCGGGGGCGGCTTCCTGCCACTCCCACAGCACCAGCATCGCCAGGTACTGAGGGTAAGTCAGGCCCAACTGATCGAGCATTGGCTTGTAGGCGCGAATGACCGCACGGGAAGCGGCGTACAGCTTGAAACACAGCTGGCTGTCGAGCTTCAGGGAATCGACGGACAAGGTGTTCATTTGAGCAGGGCTTCAATCTCGCGGGTCAGGTCCTGCGGCTTGGTCGCCGGGGCGAAGCGCTTGACCAGTTGCCCGTCCTTGCCGATCAGGAATTTGGTGAAGTTCCACTTGATGCCCTGGGAACCCAGTACACCCGGAGCGCGCTTTTTCAACTGCACGAACAAGGGATGGGCGCCGGCGCCGTTGACTTCGATCTTTTTGAACAGCGGGAAGCTGACACCGAAGTTCAGCTCGCAGAATTCGGAGATCGCCCCTTCATTGCCCGGCTCTTGCTTGCCGAACTGGTTGCAGGGAAAACCGAGCACCACCAGGCCCTGGTCCTTGTAGGTCTGCCACAACGCTTCCAGGCCTTTGTATTGCGGAGTGAAACCGCACTTGCTGGCCGTGTTGACCACCAGCACGGCCTTGCCGGCGAAATCCGCCAGGGTCTTTTGTTCCCCCTTGATCGTGGTGCAAGGGATGCTCAGCAGGTTGTCGCTCATGATGAAAGCTCCGGATTCGGGAAGATGAGCCAAACATAGCGAGCAATTGAATTGCGTGCAATTTAAATTATCGAACGCCAATCCACTGTAGGAGCGAGCTCGCTCGCGATGGTCGTCAACGATAACGCGGGAAGCCTGGTGCTCCGAGTTGCTCTCTGGTCCATCGCGAGCAAGCTCGCTCCTACAGGGCTCGCATTACTCGCGGGGCACCAGGTCCAGGCATACCGAGTTGATGCAATAACGCAGGCCAGTCGGCGGCGGACCATCAGGGAAAACATGCCCCAGGTGCGCGTCGCATCTGGCGCAGACCACTTCGGTGCGGATCATGCCGTGGCTGACATCACGGATCTCGGTCATGGCGCTGTCGCCGATCGGCGCGTAGAAACTCGGCCAGCCGCAGCCGGAATCGAATTTGGTCCTGGAGTCGAACAGCGGTTCGCTACAGCAGATGCAGTGGTAGACACCGTCGGTTTTGGTGGCGTTGTATTTACCGGAAAACGGCCGTTCGGTGCCTTTGAGGCGGCACACGTTGTACTGCTCTGGATCGAGCATCGCCTTCCATTCTTCCAGGGTTTTTTCCAACTTTTCCATCATCACACCTCAGCGGCTGAAAAAGCCCGATCTGTACCTTTTCCACGGATCGGGCGGCACGTATGATTGCGCCTCGTCAAACGCCAGTCTGGCAGCCAGACCACGCGCATTCAAACGGAAATATGGGTGCTGCATCTCAAGGCGTCAGGCCTGTGTGAATACGCAGGATTCCCAGCACGGCTGTCCAAACGCCGTCTGGATCGTTCATTTTCGGGAACACATCGCCATGCAGGTCAGCAAATCGAACAAGCTCGCCAACGTCTGCTACGACATTCGCGGCCCGGTGCTCAAGCACGCCAAGCGCCTGGAAGAGGAAGGCCATCGCATCCTCAAGCTGAACATCGGCAACCCGGCGCCTTTTGGTTTCGAAGCGCCGGATGAAATCCTCCAGGACGTGATCCGCAACCTGCCGACTGCCCAGGGCTATAGCGACTCCAAGGGCCTGTTCAGTGCGCGCAAGGCCGTGATGCAGTATTACCAGCAAAAGCAGGTAGAAGGCGTCGGCATTGAAGACATCTACCTGGGCAATGGCGTTTCCGAACTGATCGTGATGTCGATGCAGGCCCTGCTCAACAATGGCGACGAAGTGCTGGTGCCTGCACCTGACTACCCGCTATGGACCGCCGCCGTGAGCCTGTCCGGCGGCAATCCGGTGCATTACCTGTGCGACGAGCAAGCCAACTGGTGGCCAGACCTGGCCGACATCAAGGCCAAGATCACCCCGAACACCAAGGCCCTGGTGATCATCAACCCGAACAACCCGACTGGCGCGGTGTATTCGAAGGAAGTGCTGCTGGGCATGCTGGAACTGGCCCGCCAGCACAACCTGGTGGTGTTCTCCGACGAAATCTACGACAAGATCCTCTACGACGATGCCGTGCACATCTGCACCGCCTCCCTGGCGCCGGACTTGCTCTGCCTGACCTTCAACGGTCTGTCCAAGTCCTATCGCGTGGCCGGTTTCCGATCCGGCTGGATCGCCATTTCCGGTCCGAAACACCACGCCCAGAGCTATATCGAAGGCATCGACATGCTGGCGAACATGCGCCTGTGCGCCAACGTGCCCAGCCAGCATGCGATCCAGACCGCCCTGGGTGGCTACCAGAGCATCAATGACCTGGTGCTGCCACAAGGTCGCCTGCTCGAACAGCGCAACCGCACCTGGGAACTGCTCAACGACATTCCGGGCGTGAGCTGCGTCAAGCCGATGGGCGCGCTGTACGCATTCCCGCGCATCGACCCGAAAGTCTGCCCGATCCACAACGACGAGAAATTCGTCCTCGACCTGCTGCTCTCCGAAAAGCTGCTGGTGGTTCAAGGCACCGCATTCAACTGGCCATGGCCAGACCACTTCCGCGTCGTGACCCTGCCACGTGTCGATGACCTGGAGATGGCCATCGGACGCATCGGCGGCTTCCTCAAGTCCTACCGCCAGTAAGCGCCCTGCACCGTGCGACACGCCTGCGCGTCGCACGGTGATTTTCATCCGGCAACATTTGTTTGCATTGCGTCACTGGCAGTCGTTTTGCCCGCTGCCGAACAACGCCGTGCCCGCTCGCGCCTAACAAAGGCGGGGCGTTCGACATGAATTGACTGACAAACACTTCCTGCACTCGCGTCGGAAATGCCCTGCAAGCAGCTAAACTATTGCCGTAGGACACAGTTTGAAATAGTCACCCGGTTGAATACCCCGGTGCAGCACCTTATATACCCCGCAGTACGCTACATCTTTAGCATGAGGAGATTTCTACAACCATGATGCGCATCCTGCTGTTCTTGGCCACTAACCTGGCGGTCGTGCTGATTGCCAGCATCACCCTGAGCCTTTTCGGCTTCAACGGGTTCATGGCGGCCAACGGGGTTGACCTCAACCTCAATCAGCTGCTGATTTTCTGTGCGGTCTTTGGTTTCGCCGGTTCACTGTTCTCGCTGTTCATCTCCAAGTGGATGGCGAAGATGAGCACCAGCACCCAGATCATCACCCAGCCACGCACCCGTCACGAGCAATGGCTGCTGCAAACCGTCGAGCAACTGTCCCGCGAAGCCGGGATCAAGATGCCCGAAGTCGGTATTTTCCCCGCCTACGAGGCGAACGCCTTCGCCACCGGCTGGAACAAGAACGACGCACTGGTCGCCGTGAGCCAGGGCTTGCTCGAGCGCTTTTCGCCCGATGAAGTGAAAGCCGTCCTGGCCCACGAAATCGGCCACGTGGCCAATGGCGACATGGTTACCCTGGCGCTGATCCAGGGCGTGGTGAACACCTTCGTGATGTTCTTTGCCCGGATCATCGGCAATTTCGTCGACAAGGTGATCTTCAAGAACGAAGAAGGCCAGGGCATTGCCTACTACGTGGCGACCATCTTCGCCGAACTGGTTCTGGGCATCCTGGCCAGCGCCATCGTCATGTGGTTCTCGCGCAAGCGCGAATTCCGTGCCGACGAAGCCGGTGCAAACCTGGCCGGCACCGCCGCGATGATTGGCGCCCTGCAGCGCCTGCGGGCGGAACAAGGCCTGCCGGTGCACATGCCCGACACCCTGAACGCCTTCGGCATCAATGGTGGCATCAAGCAAGGGTTCGCTCGCATGTTCATGAGCCACCCGCCACTGGAAGAGCGTATCGACGCCCTGGCTCGTCGCCGCAGCTAAGAGCTTCCACCGCAAATGAAAAGGCCCGTAGCGATGCGGGCCTTTTTTTGTCTGTTCAAAAGCTTCAGTGCTTTTCAGGGCCCCTTCGCGGGCAAGCCCGCTCCCACAGGATCTGTGAACGCCACAGATCATTGTGGGAGCGGGCTTGCCCGCGAAGAGGCCTGGACTAACAACTAATTACTGACTGGAAACCCGATACACCCGCTCCTCAAGTCGCGTCACACCCGCCTCCAGGAACTTCCCGCTCTCACTCAGTACGTCCTGATCCTCCAGCACCTTCAGCGACCATGACCCGCCCAACAATCGCTGCACCTCATCATCGAGCACGGCAAAGGGCGGTCCGTCCATCTGAACCTGGTCATAGTCCAGCGTGATCAATAATCCGCGACACTCTTTCGGCAGAATCCGATTCAGGTGCGCGGCATATTGCTCACGCATCTTGGGCGGCAACGCAATCAACGCGGCGCGATCATAAAGCGCGGAGCAATCAGCCGTGTCACCGGCCGTCAGCTCAAAGAAATCGCCGCACCAAAGCTCGATGGAACCTGCCCGATAGACCTTGAAAGGCCCCTGCTCACTGACGCCCGGATCAAAGCCATGCTCGCTGAAAAACTCCTCGATGGCTTTTTCCGACAGTTCGACTCCCAGGACCTCATGGCCTTGATGGGCGAGCCAAAGCAAATCCAGGCTTTTGCCACATAACGGCACCAACACGCGTGCCCCCTCTTCAAGGCTTAACGCTGGCCAGAACCGCTTCAGATAAGGGTTCACCTGCGGCAGGTGAAAACCGATCTGATTCGCCGCCCATTTCTTGTGCCAAAACTCCGGCTGCATAAATAACCCCGAAAATTCGATCAAAACACCCTAAAACTTATATTAGATTTAGATTAATGATCTGACTGAAGATGTTGCATCTTAACTCTCAGGAGCTCATTCATGTTCCCCAGCCTGTACATATCCCACGGATCCCCCATGCTCGCCCTGGAACCTGGTGCCAGCGGGCCGGCACTCGCCCGCCTGGCCGTCGAGATACCCAGGCCCAAAGCCATCGTGATTGTGTCTGCGCACTGGGAAAGCAATGAGCTGCTGGTCAGCGGCAATCCGCAGCCTGAAACCTGGCATGACTTTGGTGGATTCCCCAAAGCCCTGTTCGAGGTCCAGTACCCCGCACCCGGCGACCCACGACTCGCCGCAGAGGTTACCGAGCTACTGATAACCGCTGGTTTTCCTGCGCGCATCGACAGCAATCGGCCTTTCGACCATGGCGTCTGGGTGCCTTTATCGCTGATGTACCCACAAGCAGACATCCCGATTGTCCAGGTTTCGCTGCCCACCCGGGCCGGCCCCGCTCTACAGACCCGCGTTGGCCACGCGCTGGCCAGCCTGCGCGAGCACGGCGTCCTGTTGATCGGCTCCGGCAGCATCACTCACAACCTGCGGGAGCTGGACTGGCATGCCGGCCCCGAGAGCGTTGAGCCCTGGGCACTGGCGTTTCGCGACTGGATGATCGAGAAACTCGAAGCGAACGACGAAGCCGCACTGCATGACTATCGCGCGCAGGCACCCCATGCCGCGCGCAATCACCCCAGCGACGAACACCTGTTGCCGCTGTACTTTGCCCGCGCCGCCGGTGGGCAGTTCAGCGTTGCTCACCAAGGGTTCACCATGGGTGCGCTGGGCATGGACATTTACCGCTTCGGCTGACAGACAGACCGCGTCGCGACCTTCGCGAGCAAGCCCGCCCCCACAGACGACTGCTTTACTTCAGAAAGAATGCGATCAAATGTGGGAGCGGTGGTGCGGCGATCCGACTTGCTCGCGAATGAACCACCGCCGCTCACCAGCCAAGTCTTGATGGCAGGCAAAAAAAATCCCCGAACCAGTCGGGGATTTTTCATGTTCGATCAATCAGCCCGAGAGCGGATCAATCTTCGCGGTAGCGACGCAGCTTCAACTGCTTGCCGGCAACGCGAGTGTCCTTCAGCTTGGTCAGCAACTTCTCCAGACCATCTTCCGGCAGCTCGACGAGGCTGAAGCTGTCACGTACCTGGATGCGACCGATCGCTTCACGCGCCAGACCACCTTCATTGAGGATGGCGCCCAGCAGGTTCTTGGCGGCGATACCGTCACGCGCGCCCAGCGCGGTACGGCAACGTGCACGGCCTTCGCCCAGTGGCATCGGAGCACGACGCTCGCGGTCGCCACGCTCAGGACGATCACCGGAACGCTCTGGACGATCGCCACGCGGTGCATTGTTCGGCACCAGTGGACGCTCTTTCTCGATAGCGGCCAGGTTCAGCGCTTGACCGTTGGTTGCCTTGCGCAGCAGGGCTGCGGCCAGGGCACGCGGGCTGCAACCGATGTCGGCGGTCAGGCGATCGAGCAGATCACCGTGAGTCGATTCGGCCTCGGCCACCAGCGGCGACAGGCTGTTGGTCAGTTTCTTGATGCGCGCATCCAGAACGGCTTGAGCGTCCGGCAGGCGAACTTCAGCAACCTTCTGACCGGTTACACGCTCGATCACTTGCAGCATGCGGCGCTCACGCGGAGTCACCAGCAGCAGTGCACGACCTTCGCGACCGGCACGGCCGGTACGGCCGATACGGTGAACGTAGGACTCCGGATCGTACGGCATGTCAACGTTGAACACGTGAGTGATGCGCGGAACGTCCAGGCCACGAGCGGCAACGTCGGTGGCCACAACGATGTCCAGACGGCCATCCTTGAGGGAGTCGATCACGCGCTCACGCTGGTTCTGGGCGATGTCACCGTTCAGCGCAGCGGCTTTGTAGCCTTTGGCTTCCAGGGCACTGGCCAGGTCCAGGGTCGCTTGCTTGGTGCGCACGAACATGATCAGGGCGTCGAAATCTTCCACTTCCAGCAAGCTGAGAACGGCCGAAGTCTTCTGGTCAGCGTGAACCAGCAGGTGAGCCTGCTCGATCGCGGTAACGGTCTGGGTCTTGCTCTGAATCTTGACGTGCTTCGGATCGCGCAGGTGGCGTTCGGCGATGGCACGGATCGACTGAGGCAGGGTTGCCGAGAACAGTACGGTCTGACGGGTTTCCGGCATGGCCTTGAAGATGACTTCCAGGTCGTCCATGAAGCCCAGCTTGAGCATTTCGTCGGCTTCGTCGAGAACCAGGTGGTTCACGGTCGCCAGTACTTTTTCGTCGCGACGCAGGTGGTCGCACAGACGGCCCGGAGTGGCGACAACGATTTGTGCGCCATTACGGATTGCTTTCAGTTGTGGGCCCATCGGCGCGCCGCCGTAGACAGCCACAACAGTCACGCCCGGCATTTGCTTGGCGTAGGTTTCGAAAGCGGTTGCAACTTGTAGCGCCAACTCACGAGTTGGGGCCAGGATCAGAGCTTGCGGCTCGCGCTTGGACGGATCAATGCGGTGCAGAATTGGCAGGGCAAAGGCAGCGGTTTTACCGGTACCGGTTTGCGCCTGACCAATCATATCGTGACCGGCGAGAATGATCGGGATCGACTGCTGCTGAATGGCCGAAGGCTCTTCATAGCCGGTAGCGACTACTGCAGCGACAATATTTGGATGAAGTTCAAGAGCGGCGAAGCCGCCGATTTCCTGGGTCATGGGTCTGCCTCTAAGTGCATCCGCAAAGACCCATGCTCCAAAGCTGCACATGCCGTGTTGAGACTCAAGAGTCGCCCTGGCAGCTTTGTCGGCGGGGATTTGCGAAAACGAATGAATGAAAAGAATCGTAAAGGAAGAGTCCGCTGGGCGGACGTGCAGCCGAAGCTGGCTTCGGGGAATTGCGCTACCTAAACGCGGCCCGGTTAAAGGCCGGCGCGCACTATACCGGAATTCGTCAAAAAAGGGAGCTTTTTTTATCGGAAATCCACCGGATACACCGTTGTGTCACAGGCTTTGCGAATAATCGGTCAGCCGTCTATTTTTCAAAGGCCCGGCCTTGCGGGTGATGGCGCTAAAACGGTTCACCCTTTACCGTGCAGACCGCAGGTCCCCGCACGCCTCTCCTACCCCCGAGGACCGCTCCATGAAACAGCCCAGTTCCAGTCGAGTCAGCCGCGAACGGCGCGGCCATGTGTTCCTGATCGGTCTGGATCGGGTGGCCAAGCGCAACGCCTTCGATCTCGACCTGCTCAACGCGCTGAGCCTGGCCTATGGCGAATTCGAGGCCGACAGCGAAGCGCGCGTGGCGGTGGTGTTCGCTCATGGCGAGCACTTTACCGCCGGGCTCGACCTGGTCAATGCCAGCGTCACACTGGCAGATGGCTGGCAGGTTCCACCCGGCGGCTGTGATCCCTGGGCGGTGTTCGCCGGTCCCAGGGTCAGCAAACCGGTGATTGTCGCCGCCCAGGGTTATTGCCTGACCATCGGCATTGAGCTGATGCTGGCCGCCGACATCAATCTGTGCGCCAGCAACACCCGGTTCGCGCAGATGGAAGTGCAACGCGGGATCTTCCCGTTCGGCGGTGCCACCCTGCGCCTGCATCAAGTGGCCGGCTGGGGCAATGCCATGCGCTGGTTGTTGACCGGGGATGAGTTCGACGCCCGTGACGCCTTGCACCTGGGTCTGGTGCAGGAGGTCATGGCCAGCGAGGACTTGCTGCCCCGGGCGATTGAACTGGCCGAGCGGATCGCCCGTCAGGCGCCACTCGGCGTTCAAGCGACACTGATGTCTGCGCGACAGGCCCGCTATGAAGGGGAAACCGCGGCGGCACAGGCGTTACCGCTGCTGGTGAAGAAGTTGATGGCTAGCGAGGATGTCAAGGAAGGTGTGCGGTCGATGGTTGAGCGGCGGCCTGGAGTCTTCAAAGGGATTTGATTTTAATTTTGGCTTTGATGGCCCCTTCGCGGGCAAGCCCGCTCCCACAGGGGATCGCGCTCAAATGTGGGAGCGGGCTTGCTCGCGAAGGGGCCATCAGAAACAACTCAAGTAGCTGGGCGAATGCACTTGATCAACGACTGCAACGAATACCCCAGCCGCGGCGCCAGCGTTTCGGCGCGGGCGATCAGGCCGTCCATGTCCAGCTCCTGATCCAGCTCCGAAGGCACGATCAGGATCACGTTGCCCTCCTTCACCGGCAGCTCCCAATAGTGCCGGTGATACAAACCGCGCAACAAGGCGGCGCCCAGGGGTTTGCCATCGTCGGTCGCCCACTGATTGATCACCAGCCAGCCACCCGGATTCAATCGTTTCTGGCAATCTTCCAGGAAACTCCAGGCCAGATGCCCGACACCCGGGCCGACATCGGTATAAAGGTCGACGAAAATCAGGTCCGCCGATTCTGCGCTATCCAGCAACTCCAGCGCATCGCCAACGCGGATGTACAGGCGTGGATCGTCATCCAGCCCCAGATATTCAATGGCCAGACGCGGCACGTCCGGGCGCAGCTCGATGGCTTCGACATCTTCCAGCGGCAGGAACTTGAGGCAGGCCTGGGTCAGCGTACCGGCACCGAGACCGAGAAACAGTGCGCTTTCGGGCAGTTCATGGCACAACGCGCCGATCAGCATCGCCCGGGTATAGTCGTACTCGAGCCAGCTCGGATCGGCGGTGAACACGCAGCTTTGCTCGATGGCATCACCGAACTCGAGAAAACGGTAATCGGCCACTTCCAGCACACGAATCACACCGAACTCGTCCTGTACCTCGGCGAGCAGATGCTCGACGCGTTCCTCAGTCATTTCATCTCCTGACCGTCACCGGGGCCGGCAACGCAATAACACCGCGTGTAGAGAGCGGCAAAGGCGAGATTGTCAGCGATGCGACGGGAACAGGTCACGCACTAATTTGCTGATAACATGGACGTCCGAGCGAAAACACTAGAGACCGTGATGAGCCAACCCTGGAGTCCTGACAGCTGGCGCGCCCTGCCGATCCAGCAACAACCCCGATACCCCGACGCCGCGCATTTGCAGCAGGTCGAGCAGACCCTGGCCAGCTATCCGCCGCTGGTGTTTGCCGGTGAAGCCCGTGAGTTGCGCCGTCAGTTTGCCGAGGTGACCCAGGGCCGCGCGTTTCTGTTGCAGGGTGGCGACTGCGCCGAAAGCTTCGCCGAATTCTCCGCGGCGAAAATCCGTGACACCTTCAAGGTGTTGCTGCAGATGGCCATCGTGATGACTTTTGCCGCCGGCTGTCCGGTGGTCAAGGTCGGGCGCATGGCCGGGCAGTTCGCCAAGCCGCGTTCGGCCAACGACGAAACCATCGATGGCGTGACGCTGCCCGCCTACCGTGGCGACATCGTCAATGGCATCGGTTTCGACGAAAAAAGCCGCGTGCCGGACCCCGAACGCCTGTTGCAGTCCTATCACCAGTCCACCGCCACGTTGAACCTGCTGCGCGCGTTCGCCCAGGGCGGTTTTGCCGATCTGCATCAGGTACACAAGTGGAACCTGGACTTCATCGCCAACTCGGCGCTGGCGGAAAAATACAGCCACCTGGCCGATCGCATCGATGAAACCCTGGCGTTCATGCGCGCCTGCGGCATGGACAGTTCGCCGCAGCTGCGCGAAACCAGTTTCTTCACCGCCCACGAAGCGCTGCTGCTGAACTACGAAGAAGCTTTCGTGCGTCGCGACAGCCTGACCAACGATTACTACGATTGCTCGGCGCACATGCTGTGGATCGGCGACCGCACCCGCCAGCTCGACGGCGCCCACGTCGAATTCCTGCGCGGGGTGAACAACCCGATCGGGGTCAAGGTCGGCCCGAGCATGAACCCCGACGACCTGATTCGCCTGATCGACGCGCTCAACCCGGACAACGACCCCGGCCGCTTGAACCTGATCGCACGGATGGGCGCGAACAAGGTCGGCGATCACTTGCCGCAACTGATCCGTGCCGTCCAGCGTGAAGGCAAGCAGGTGCTGTGGAGTTCCGACCCGATGCACGGCAACACCATCAAGGCCAGCAGCGGCTACAAGACCCGCGACTTCGCGCAGATCCTTGGCGAGGTGAAGCAGTTCTTCCAGGTGCACGAAGCCGAAGGCAGTTATGCCGGTGGTATCCATATCGAAATGACCGGGCAGAACGTTACCGAGTGCATCGGTGGTGCGCGGCCCATTACCGAGGACGGTTTGTCGGATCGCTACCACACCCATTGCGACCCGCGGATGAATGCCGATCAGTCGCTGGAACTGGCGTTTTTGATTGCTGAAACACTGAAGCAGGTTCGGCGCTAGTTATTGGCTGCCTGACAAGACGCCTTCGCGAGCAAGCCCGCTCCCACACTTGATTTGTGAACGACACAGAACCAATGTGGGAGCGGGCTTGCTCGCGAAGGGGCCAGTTCAGTCACCATCAATCTGTGCCAATGCCACCCGCAACCTTGCCGCACTCGCCCGCGCGCAGCTCAACTGAACCTGCGCCAGCCCCAGCCAATCCGCCATCTGCCGCAGATTGACCGCCAACGCCAACATCCCCTCGTCATCCAGCCCCGTTTCTTCTTCATGCACCGCATGCACAGCCAAACGACCCGCCGCACGCTCGGCACGCAGATCGACCCGTGCGGCAATCCGTTCATTGTGCAGAAACGGCAGCACGTAATAGCCGTAAACGCGCTTGTCCTGCGGCGTGTAGATTTCCAGCCGATAACGGAAATCAAACAGCCGCTCCGTACGGCTGCGCTCCCAGATCAGCGAATCGAACGGCGAGAGCAAGGCACTGGCCGCGACTTTGCGCGGCACCTTCGGCTCGGGCAGACAATAGGCCGGTTGTCGCCAGCCCTGCACTTCGCAGGTCAGCAATTGACCGGCCTCGACCAACTCGGCCAAACGTGGACGACTGTCCGCAGGGTTCAGGCGGAAATAGTCACGCAAATCCTTCTCCGTAGCGACACCCAAGGCCGTTGCCGCATGCCGTAACAGGCCGCGCTGGGCGTCATTTTCATCCAGGATGGGCTGCGCAAGCACCGCCGAGGGAATCACCCGTTCCGGCAAATCGTAGAGCCTTTCGAACCCGCGCCGTCCGGCAACGGTCACTTCACCGGCAGCGAACAACCATTCCAGCGCATGCTTTTCCGCACTCCAGTCCCACCAGGGCCCGGCACGCTCCTGACGGGTCGACAGGCTTGCGGCACCCAGCGCGCCCTGCTGCTCGACCGATGCCAGCACGCGACGAATCGTGTCTTGCTGCTCACGCCCAAAACGCGCCAATTGCTGATAGATGTCTTCGCCACTGCTCGCTCGCTGCATGCGCCAACGCATCAGCGGGTATAGGGAAAGAGGTAACAACGAGGCTTCATGGCCCCAATACTCAAAGAGTGTTCGACGCCGGCCCTGGCTCCAGGCTGCCTGGTCGAGCAAGTCCGGGGAATAATGGCCGAGGCGGGAAAACAGCGGAAGGTAGTGCGAACGCACCAGTGCATTGACCGAATCGATCTGCAAAATGCCCAGCCGTTCGATCAGTCGGTTGAGCGCAACAGTCTTGATCGCCGCTGGCGACTGCCGCCCGTTGAACCCTTGGGCGGCCAGCGCCAGACGCCGAGCCTGTTTGAGGGTAAAGGACAATGTTGCGGGCATGGGCATCTCCTTGTCTGCTCGCAACCTACCTCACCGGTAAGGGGTTTGTGTAGCGTGGCATTCATCATTTATTGATCGGGTCATTTATGCATCGGGTCGCTCCAGAACGGTTTGATCGACTCGTTCTCCACATCCGCACGACTCATGCCGATGTCCTTGAGTGCTTCGTCGCTCAAGCTCGCCAGCAGTTCGCGCTCGCGATGCAGTTCGTACCAGCGGCCGACCTTGTGCAGCAGATCGGATATCAGATGAATCGAGTGTTTTTCCGCACCATGGAACTCATGTTGACCTTTCATCTTGTTGCCCTCCGTTTGGATGGCTCCAGTCTCGCGCCGGGTCTAAGATCAATCCAACGAATGTTTCTGATGTCACATATCTCGGAGATTGATGGATGTCGGCCTACCCGAGTATCGATACCGAAGTGTTGCGCACCTTCGTTGCCATCGCCGACCAGGGCGGCTTTACCCGCGCCGGCGAAATGGTCAACCGCACCCAGTCAGCCGTCAGCATGCAGATGAAACGACTGGAAGAAGATGTGCTGCAACGCCAGTTGTTCCAGCGCGACGGACGGCAGGTGCGGCTGACGGCCGAAGGCCAGGTGTTGCTGGGCTATGCGCGGCGGATCCTCAAGCTGCACAGCGAGGTCTTCAATACCCTGCGTGAGCCCGACATGGTCGGCACGGTGCGAATCGGTACGCCGGACGATTATGTGATGCGGTTTCTCCCGGGGATCCTGCGCCGGTTTGCCCAGTCCTATCCGCTGATCCAGATCGAAGTGCACTGCGAATCCTCGAAACAGCTGTTGATGCGCCAGGACCTGGACCTGTCCATCGTGACCCGCGAACCGGGCAGCGAAATCGGCCAGTTGTTGCGCAAGGAACGTTTTGTCTGGGCCGAGGCGCAATGCTACAGCGCCCACGAACAGACGCCGCTGCCGCTGGCGATGTTCAACAGCGATTGCTTCTGCCGCCAGTGGGCCTGCAATGCCCTGGATGCCCAGGGGCGCGATTACCGGGTGGCGTACAACAGCGACAGCCTGTCGGCGATCATGGCCGTGGTCAGCGCCGGCCTGGCAGTGACCGCGCAGCTTGAAAGCCTGATCACCGCGGACATGCGCATTCTGGGTGAAGCCGAGGATCTGCCGCTGCTGCCCGAGGCCAGTATCATGCTCGTGCGCAACCTGCATAACCCGTCACCGATCACCGAGTGCCTGGCCGACCACATCATTGATGGCTTCAAACTTTAAAAGCGAGCGTCACCGCACAGAACACCAGGAACCCGCAAAACAGCCCGCGCAGCAGCCGCTCCGGCAAGGCGTGGGCAACCTTCACGCCCCAACTGATGCTCATCAGCCCCCCGACCGCCAAGGGTAAGCCAATCCCCCAGTTGACCTGATGGTGCACGGCATAAGTCACCAGCGTCACCCCCGTGCTCGGCAGGGCCAGCGCCAACGACAACCCCTGCGCAACCACCTGGCTGGTGCCGAACAGACTGGTCAGCACCGGTGTCGCCACCACCGCGCCCCCCACGCCGAACAACCCGCCCATCGTGCCTGATGCAGCGCCAAGCACGCCCAGCCAGGGCCATGAGTAGTTCATCCGTGACGCCGCCGAGGCGCTGGTGGCGAACATGCGAACGAAGTTGTACGCCGACAGTGCGATCAGAAACGCGACAAAACCTATGCGCATGGTTCGCGCATCGATGCCCACCGCCCAGATCGACCCGAGCCAGGCGAAGCAGAACCCCATGATGGCCAACGGTAACGCGTGTTGCCGCTCGATCCGGTTGCGCTGATGGTAGCGCCACAGCGCCAGCATCACGTTCGGCACGACCATCACCAATGCCGTGCCTTGGGCAATCTGCTGATCGAGCCCGAACAGCACGCCCAACAGCGGAATGGCAATCAGGCCACCGCCGATTCCGAACAAACCGCCAAGCGTGCCCAGTACGGCACCGAATACCAGGTACATCAGAAACTCAATCACGGCCAATTTCTCCTCACATCACGCCATTGATCCTACGCAGTTGCTTATGGCACGGAAACGCACAGCGACGCACAATGGCTGTGCCAAATTCGCACAAGCACAGACTTGCCATGAATCCCAACCAATTGACCGACCAACTGGCTTTATTCCTCGATGTACTGGAAACCGGCAGTTTTTCCGCTGCCTCGCGCCGTCATCCGATGACCCCTTCGGCCGTGGCACGGCGTATCGACAGCCTGGAAAACGCGGTCGGCAGTCAGCTGTTCATCCGCAGCACGCATGCGGTGCGCGCGACCCCGGCAGGATTGGCCTTCGCCGAGCGAGCACGGCGGATCGTCGCCGAGTTGCGCCTGGCCCGGGCCGAGGCGGTGTCCTTGAGCAGCGCGCCGGAAGGCCTGATTCGTATCGATGCGCCAGCAGCCTTTGGGCGCCGGCACCTGGCACCGGTGATTGCCGACTTCCTCATGCTCTATCCGGGACTCGATGTGCAACTGCACCTGATCGACAGTTTCGTCGACATGCAGGGCCAGAACCTCGGCAAGGTCGATCTGGTGCTGCGCGCCGGGCAATTGGCCGACACCCGGCTGGTGGCCACGCCACTGGCGAGCATGGTGCGTATTGCCTGCGCCAGCCCTGACTATTTGCGGCGACGCGGCGTGCCGAGCGATCCGTCACAGCTGATTGAACACGACGGACTCGATTGGGATGGTCTGGCCCCGCTCTTCGCCTGGCGTTTCGAACGGGACGGGCAAATGCAGTTGCATCGGCCGGCACGGGTGCGCATGAGCGCCAACAATGCCGAGGCGCTGGTATGCGGCGCATTGGCCGGATTGGGTATCGCGCACCTGCCGACCTGGCTGGCCAGCGAGTACCTGTTGCGGGGTGAGTTGCTGCCGCTGTTCTGCGACAGCGGCCTGCCGCAACCGGAAAACACCGGCATCTATGCCTTGCGCCTGGAACAACAACCCAACCCCCGTAGCCGCTTGTTGCTGGAGTACCTGAAAACCCGCTTCAGCCCGGTTCCGCCCTGGGATCTGCTGTTGCAAACCCATTTGCAACGGCACTGATCAAAATTATCTGGCGCATTAAAGATTCGCCCGCTAGATTCCAATGATCACAGATCAAGGCTTCGACATGAGCACCGAGCGCAACACCCCGGACAACTGCGACAACCTGCTGCTGGATAATCAGGCCTGCTTCGCCCTGCACTCCACTTCGCTGATGATGACCAAGGTCTACAAGCCCTTGCTGCAAGCGCTGGGCCTGACCTACCCGCAATACCTGGCGATGATGGTGTTGTGGGAAAGGGACGGTTTGACGGTAGGCGAAATCAGCACGCGATTGCTGACCGACCCTGGATCCTTGACGCCGCTGCTCAAGCGCCTGGAAGCCGAAGGCCTGCTCAGCCGAACCCGCAGCCGCGAAGATGAACGCGTGGTGATCGTCGAGCTCACCGAACAGGGTCGGGCGTTGCGCGACAAGGCGCGTGATATTCCCCAATGCATCCTCGGCGCCAGCGGGATGACACTGGAGCGCCTGCAAAGCCTGCAAGCGGAGCTGCAAGCGCTGCGTCGCCACCTGCAGGACAGCCTGTAATTTCAAAACCACGACTTATCCCCTGTGGGAGCGGGCTTGCTCGCGAAGGCGCCTTGTCATTCGAAATTTACATCGACTGACACACCGC
>NZ_JBYSYZ010000007.1:0-95136 GCF_058783925.1 Pseudomonas sp. FW305-70 | reverse complement strand
GGCGGTGTGTCAGTCGATGTAAATTTCGAATGACAAGGCGCCTTCGCGAGCAAGCCCGCTCCCACAGTTGCTTTGTGCGGTGCCATAGAACCGATTCCCCGCCACAAAAAGTCGCCTGTAAAACCTCCATCCGCTCTAATTCAATAGTTTCAGCCAACCTCGTTTAACCGCTCGTCGGCCCTGGCAAATTTATTTTGTTTTTTATCTTGCGCACTAAACATTAGCGCGATACATTCATTTCGCACTTACTTAGCGCGCAAACATTTAGCGCAAAAAAATCAAACCCTGAACGAGGCTTTCACCATGCAAACTCTCTACACCGCAATCGCAACTTCCACCGGTGGCCGTGACGGTCGTGCGGTTTCCAGCGACAACATCCTCGACGTCAAACTCGCCACGCCGAAAGAACTCGGCGGTGCCGGCGGCGCAGCCACCAATCCTGAGCAACTGTTCGCCGCCGGCTACTCCGCCTGCTTCATCGGTGCCCTGAAATTCGTTGCCAGCCAGACCAAGCGCAGCATCCCGAGCGACGCGTCGATCACCGCCCATGTCGGCATCGGCCAGATCCCTGGCGGTTTCGGCCTGGACATCGACCTGCACATCAGCCTGCCGGGTCTTGAACAAGCCGATGCCCAGACACTGGTCGACGCCGCCCACCAGGTCTGCCCGTACTCCAATGCCACCCGTGGCAACGTCGATGTGCGCCTGCACGTAACCGTCTAAGCGCTGACTACCCAGGCCCGAACAGGAAACGAACATGAACACTTTCAGCAAAGTCTTGACCGGTACCCTTCTCGCTCTGTCGATCAACGGTGCGTTCGCAAGTAATGGGGTTGAACACAACACCCAGGCGTTCCTCGATGCGCTGAATGCCGGTACCGGCAAGCCGCTTGAACAACTCAGCCCGAAAGACGCCCGCGCCGTGCTGACGGGCGCGCAGGCCGGGGTGAAACTGACACTGCCAAAAGCCGATGTCAGCCAGAAGACCATTCAAGTCGATGGCCAACCGCTGAACCTGACCATCGTCCGGCCGGCCGGGGTCAAGGGTGAGCTGCCCGTGTTCATGTTCTTCCACGGCGGCGGCTGGGTACTGGGGGACTTCCCGACCCACGAGCGGCTGGTGCGTGACCTGGTGACCGGTTCTGGGGCAGCGGCCGTGTTCGTGAACTACACGCCGTCGCCGGAAGCCCATTACCCGGTGGCGATCAACCAGGCTTACGCCGCGACAAAGTGGGTGGCCGAGCACGGTAAGGAGATCAACGTCGATGGCAAGCGCCTGGCGGTAGCCGGCAACAGTGTCGGCGGCAACATGGCGGCCGTGGTTGCACTGATGGCCAAGGACAAGGGAACCCCGGCGATCAAGTTCCAGGCGTTGCTGTGGCCGGTGACGGATGCCAACTTCGAAACCGCCTCCTACAACCAGTTTGCCGAAGGGCACTTCCTCACCAGAAATGCGATGAAGTGGTTCTGGGACAACTACACCACCGACGCCAACCAGCGTAACGAGATCTACGCCTCACCTCTGCGCGCAACCACCGCCCAGTTGAAAGGCTTGCCACCAGCGCTGGTACAGACCGCGGGTGCTGACGTGTTGCGCGACGAAGGCGAAGCCTACGCCCGCAAACTCGATGAAGCCGGAGTGCCGGTGACCTCGGTGCGCTACAACGGCATGATCCACGATTACGGTTTGCTCAACGTGGTGAGCCAGGTGCCGGCGGTGCGTTCGGCGATGTTGCAGGCGTCTGAAGAGCTCAAGCAACACCTGAAATAAAAAACTGTAGGAGCGAGCTTGCTCGCGATGGAGGTTAACGATAACGCGTATTACCCGATGAAACGCGTCGCCTTCAAGTCCATCGCGAGCAAGCTCGCTCCTACAGGGTGGAATATTTCAGGCACAAAAAAGCCCGACTCAATGGTCGGGCTTTTTCATTCCTCAAGCAGTGCTTATTTGGCACGGCCTTTGTAGGAACCGCCTTCGCGGGTATCGATCTCGATCATGTCGCCGATTTCGATGAAGTCAGCAACCGACAGCTCGGTACCGTTCTTCAGTTTGGCAGGCTTCATTACCTTGCCGGAAGTGTCGCCGCGAGCGGAACCTTCGGTGTAGTCAACCTGACGCACGATGGTGGTCGGCAGCTCTACGGAAACCAGACGGCCTTCGAAGAACACGGCTTCGCAAACGTCGGTCATGCCTTCTTCCACGAATGGCAGAACGCTTTCGATGTCTTCGGCGTTCAGCTCGTACATGGTGTAGTCGGTGGTGTCCATGAACGTGTAGGAGTCGCCGCTGATGAAGGACAGGGTCGCTTCCTTGCGGTCGAGGATCACGTCGTCCAGCTTGTCGTCCGCACCGTATACGGTTTCGGTCTTGTAGCCGGTCAGCAGGTTCTTCAGCTTGGTTTTCATGATCGCGCTGTTACGACCGGACTTGGTGAATTCAGCTTTCTGAACCAGCCAAGGATCGTTGTCGATACGGATCACGGTACCGGGTTTGAGTTCTTTACCAGTTTTCATTGCGAATATCCGAATTTGGATGGGATTTACAAAAATCTAGGCCGCGTATCATATCCAATTTCCATAAAACTGTACCAGCGCCGTGGCAAGATCGGCCTGCAAGGCCTGTTCCAGACACCACGCCTCGGCGTGTTTTTCCAGCTCTGGCCAGTGTTTACGGGTGGATTGCCAGTGGTCGGGCATTTTTTCACCGGCGTTCCAGGCCCGCCAGAGACCGCTGATCGCCTCCCGTGCAGGGTCTGATAGCCCCTTCACATAGAGTTCGAGGAAGGCATCGAGCTTGTCCAGATGGATATCTTCTTCCTGCCGGTAGATGTGCCAGAGAAATGGCCGGCCCGCCCATTGAGCGCGCACAAAGGAATCTTCGCCACGCACGGCATTGAAATCGCAGCACCACAGCAAGCTGTCGTATTGGTCCTGGCGGACGAATGGCAGCACTTGCACGGTCAAGGCGTCACGCACATGCACGGCACCGGCCGCCAGCCCCTGCACACCGAGCCAACGCTCGACGTCGCCGAGAATCCGCCCTTCCGGCACCAGCAGATGAGTGGCCGTCGAATCGCCAGCCATCGCATCGAGCCAACTGGCCAACCCGGTGTTTTCGTAGGCAAACAATGAGATCAACTGTGCACCGGGTGCAGGATCAATCCCTAAACCGTGCAGGAATTCTCTTTGAGCTTGCGGGTCCTGCTGAAATTGCCGACGACGCTCAAGCAATCCGCGCTCTCGCAACAATCCACCAGTGCCCTTCTGGAAACCCGGGAAGAAAAAGAACTTCTGTACGTTCTTGTATTTCACCGAGGGCAAACCGTGACAGCCGATCACCCAGTCCTCGGCACTCAGGTAGTCGAGGTTCATCCACAGCGGAGTCTTTTCCCGTTCGACCATGGCATCCATATAGGCGCTCGGCAATTGGCAGGCGAATGCAGCAATCACCACATCGGCGGCTTCAGTCCGCTGCCACTCGGCTGGCCATTGGCGCACTTCGACGCCTTGCTGCCATTGCTGCGCAGCGTGGATGTCGATTGGCGGACACAGGCGCTCGAACGCTCGCAGATCATCGACCCATAGACGCACCGCCAGCTCATGTTCGGCCACCAGTTGCCGGGCCAGTCGCCAGGTCACGCCGATGTCGCCGAAGTTGTCGACCACGGTGCAAAAAATATCCCAGCGGGTGTTCAGTTCAGGCATTCCAGGCTCCCGTTGGCAAAGGCGCCGATTGTCCGCATAAATTACCCCGTGCAGAAGAGCCGACGACGATTATTCTTCATGCGACAATCGCCACTCGCCAGTGACCTTTCGCCAGGAAGCAACCATGCCCCACCGCCCCGCTCCGCGCCGATCCTTCCCGATCAGCCTCAATGCCCTGCAACTGACCGGCAGCATCGCCCTCGGCATGTGGCTGGGATTCATTGCCATTGTGCTGACCTGCTGGCTCGCTTCACGCCTGCTTTTCAGCGAACAATTGGCACCTGTAGCAGCAGCTGTGGAGCAATTGGCCAAGCCACCGGTGGTGACTCAACCGGTGCCGGACATCCCGCCACAAAGTCCGCTGTTCGAGCAATATGAAGAAAACCTGCGCAAGAACGAGCAGGCACAACGGCTCGATCAGGCACGCGGCAGCACTCGCAACCTGGCCAACCCGAACTGTCAGTTCTGGCTGCAACAGGACCGGACTGCACCCAGCGAAAAAAGTCGCGCCAACGTCCTGCAATTCTGCGATTGATCATGAATAAGCACACCGTCCACCAACTGATTCTCGACAAACTGCAGATCGATCTCGACATCGCCGAACGGGCCGCACAAACCGCCTACGAAACGGCGACCCACGAAGAAAACATCGCCGAAAACAAATACGACACCCTGGGGCTCGAGGCGTCCTATCTCGCGGCCGGGCAAGCCAAAAGGGTCGAGGAAATCCGCCAGTCACTGAGCCTCTGCCAGAGCCTGGCCCTGCGCCCGTATGACGAACAGCGGGGCATCGAAGTCGGCGCGCTGCTCGGGCTCGAAGACGGAAAGGGGCGCGAACAATGGCTGTTCCTCGCCCCTGATGCAGCCGGGTTGAAAGTTGACCTGGTGGGGCAACTGATCACCGTCATCACCCCGCGCTCACCGCTGGGCAAAAGCCTGCTGGGCAAGTTCGAGGGCGACGAGGTGGAAATTACGGTGGCGGGCGCTCGGCAACAGTTCGCTGTCACCGAGGTCGTTTAAACGGGCTTAATGGACTGGCAGTTCGACACCTTCGAACAGCTCTTCCAGTTCCTGCTTGTTGTGGCATTGAATGGCCTTGGCCATGACTTCACGGGTCAGGTGCGGCGCGAACTTCTCGATGAAGTCGCACATAAAACCACGCAGGAAGGTGCCGCGACGGAAGCCGATCTTGGTCACGCTGGACTCGAACAGTTCGCTGGCATCAAGTACGACCAGGTCGCTGTCGAGTTTGGTGTCGACGGCCATTTTCGCCACGATGCCCACGCCCAGACCCAGGCGAACATAGGTCTTGATCACGTCGGCGTCGGCGGCGGTGAACACCACTTTCGGCGTCAGGCCTCGATGGCTGAACGCTTCGTCGAGTTTCGAACGGCCGGTAAAACCGAACACGTAGGTCACGATCGGGTATTCGGCCAGCGCTTCGAGGGTCAGTTTCGACAGTTTGGTCAGCGGGTGCCCCTGAGGCACGACCACGCAGCGGTTCCAGCGGTAGCACGGCATCATCACCAGATCACCGAACAGTTCGAGCGCTTCGGTGGCAATGGCGAAATCCACGGTGCCGTCAGCGGCCATCTCGGCGATTTGCATCGGCGATCCCTGGTGCATATGCAGGGCAACGTCCGGGTATTGCTTGATGAAATTGCTGATCACCGGCGGCAACGCATAACGCGCCTGGGTGTGAGTGGTGGCAATCGACAGGGTGCCTTTCTTCTCATTGGAGAATTCCTGGGCGATCTGCTTGATGCTTTCAACCTTGCGCAGAATCTCGCCAGCGGTGGTGATGATGCGCTCACCGGCCGGGGTGACCCGGGTCAAGTGCTTGCCGCTGCGGGCAAAGACTTCGACGCCCAGTTCATCTTCCAGCAGACGGATCTGTTTGCTGATGCCCGGTTGAGAGGTGTAAAGGCTTTGGGCTGTAGCGGAAACGTTGAGGTCGTGGTGCGCCACTTCCCAGATGTAGCGCAATTGTTGAAGCTTCATATGAATCCCTCAAAGCAGGTAGACGCCACGGGCATCAGCGACGATATATAACTATATTAATGGCTCGAAGAATAAATCTAGAACTTTTTTATCAGATTGCCATTATTCGGGTCCTAGAGGTCCCCTTGACGACGACGTTGCACCAATGGCACCAGATAGACCGGCACCTTGGACAGTTGCAAGACACGGGCGGCGGTGCGGCCCAAAGGCGTTTCCGCACCCGCACCGTGGCTGTGACTTCCTACGATCAACAAATCCACGGAGAGTTTCTGCGCCTGGTCCAGAATCACCTGCGAGGGGTCGCCCTGCAGCACCCTGACCGCCTGAATCCGCTCCAGATCGTGCTCCCCTTCGTCCCCCAGTTCCTCACGAAAACTGTCGAGCACCCGCTGCTCGATACTGGCAATCACTGTATTCAGGCCCTGGCTGTGAAACTCGTTCAGCGCCTGTTCATCGAGATAACTTTGCAGCACCGATTCGGCAAACAACCCCATGGGCTCAACCGCATGCACGACGTACAAATTGGCATTGAAGGTGCGGGCCAGCTCCAGGGCATGCTGCATCACCACGGGCGCGTACAGGCCAAGGTCAGTGGCGTACAGCATCGAACGAATCATATGACCTCCTCGACTGCCAACATGGCGGACATTTGATTCAGCTTAGCAGTGCCTTGGCGACTACGACGTCCGGCGCAACACATTGAACGGCGGGCTTAAACCTTTTGCTCGTTGCTTATGCCGTGGGGCACATGACCGGTGGCGACGACCTCACGGGCCAACTCGCAGTGGCCGGCCTGATCGTCGAAAAACACATCGGCGGCGAAGGCTTCGAGAAAGGCGGACTTGGTCAGGCCGCCGAGGAACAGCGATTCGTCGAGACGGATGTCCCATTCGCGCAACGTGCGAATCACCCGCTCATGGGCGGGCGCCGATCGCGCCGTGACCAGCGCGGTACGAATCGGACAGGCGTCCTCCGGGAACTCACGCTGCAACAGGTTCAGGGCCGCGAGAAAGCCCTTGAACGGCCCACCGCGCAAAGGCTCGCGAGCAGCCTCACGCTCGCTGGCCTGGAACGCCTCCAGACCACCGGCCTGATAAATGCGCTCCGACTCATCGGAAAACAGCACCGCGTCTCCGTCGAAGGCAATGCGCAGCTCGTCGCTGGCCGCACGGCTGGCACCGCCAGACAGAATGGTCGCCGCGGCGAATCCGGCGTCCAGGGCACTGCGTACGTCTTCGGCGTGGGTCGAGAGAAACAGATCGCAGTCAAAGGCCTTGAGGTAGGGATACGGACTACGCCCGCCGACGAATGCCGCACGGGAAATCGCCAGCCCGTAGTGGTCGATCGAATTGAATACCCGCAGCCCGGTGTCGGCGCTGTTGCGCGACACCAGAATCACCTCGACCCGGGCGCGGCCCAGGCTATTGTTGAGGTTCAGGAGTTTCTGCACCAACGGAAAAGCATCGCCGGGCTCAAGGATTTCGTCTTCGTGTTCGATCTGATACTGCCGGTAGGCTTCGACGCCGCTCGACAGATAGACCTTGTGGCTTTCGCTCAAATCAAACAGCGCCCGCGAAGAAATCGCCAGCACCAGCTTGTCGTCAATTGCCTTTGGCATGCCCTTCCCCCTCAGGTCGGTCGACTCAGGTGTTGCGTCGATCAATGAAACACAAGCTGCGATACAAGGCCTCGATGCGCGGCATTTCACATCCCGCGGCCCTGGCGGCCGCCAGTGGTCGGGCGTAGATCGCCGCCAATTCGAGCGGCCGCTTGTGCAGGAAATCGTGGTACATGCTCGGCCAGTAGTCGGGCATTTTTTCGGTCACCATGAACAGGTGCTCGGCATACCCTGGCGGTACGTCGTGCCCGCAGGCAATTGCGCCTTGCACCACTTCAGCCATCAACGCCTTGATCAGTTCGCGACTGTCGGCATCGGCCATCAACGGTGTGGTGCTCGCCCCGAGCAAAACCGAGAGACCGTTGTAAGGGATATTCCAGACCAGTTTTTGCCAGCGCGCCTGGTGCAAGTTCGCCATGGCCTGGGAATCGAGGCCGGCGCTGCGGAACAGGCCGACGCCCTCCTCGACTATCGCAGTGCGTGTCGGCCCATCGGCGGGACCGCTGTGATAACCCACGTGCACCGCGCCCAACGCCTGATGGGTGATGACGCCCGGGGCCTCGCGATGGACGCAGATGTAGCAAAGTCCGCCGAGCACATGCAGCGAATCGGGGAGCAGCTCGCGCAGGCTGTCCTCCACGTCCAGGCCATTTTGCAACAGCAGCACCTTGGCATCCGGTGCCGCCGCCTGCAGGATGGCCGGTGCCAGATCTGCGTTGCTGGTGGTTTTCGCGCCTACCAGCAGCCAGTCGCAGGGCGGCATGTCTTCAGCCTTCGAGTAAGCCTGTACCGGGTTCAGTTTCAGCGCACCGTGGGGTGCGCTATCGACTTGCAACCCGTGCTCGGCCACGGCGAAAAACTCGCTGCGCAGCAGAAAATGCACATCAAAACCGGCACGCGCCAGCATCACCCCGTAGAACCCGCCGATTGCGCCGGCCCCGATAATGCCGATTATCGGCCTGGCAACTGTCCCCTTCATGGCAACTCCTCTGCTGTTCGACTCAACGCCTGGCGCACGGCTCGATTGAGCTCTGTGTCGGTCAGGCGCGATTTCAGTGCTCCGAAGAACTCGCCGTCGCGCACGACAAACAGCGCCGGCAAATGAAAGACCTGATAACGCTCGACCACCCCGCCGTTATTGCCGGCATCGATCCAGCACAGTCGATCGACGGCCAGATCGAGTGCCGGCAATTGTTCGCGGGCAAAACGGCAGCCGGCGCAGCCGACACTGGTGAAAATGACCAGCGAAACACCGCTCATCGCCAGCAGCCGTTGGTCGGCGTCAAAATCGGTCAGTTCCAATTCGACCACTATACTGGGGAGAACAATGTCAGATGGCCGACACATGGAGTCTGTGTTCATGGGACGATTCATTCCTCACCCTGACGATGTGCCTGTCGAATTAACCTTGCTCAAACCTGAGTGTATTTCGCGACGGCAGCTGCACACTATCAGCCTCGGGGGCATGGCTTGCAATTATCACCGCGCGTGGCGCTACGGCACGGCACTGGAAGTACGCATGCCGACCGTGAACCCGGACATGCGCTACCTGGGCTATGTCGCCTGGTGCCTGCGGCGCAAACGCGGTTATCTGGTGGGCATCGCCTTCGTCGACGAACAAACGCTGTTCAGCGCCCGAATGGGTGAGCAGGTGTGCCAGATCGAACGCTACTGCCGCCTGCATGAGTCCCACGAAGACTTGCAGGATGTTCAGGCCCTGGCGCTCGAATGGGTCCAGGAGCATGCCGACGAGTTCTCGCACGAATCGGTGCGCAAGGCTTTTGCGCAACCTGTGCCGGAATAGGGGCGTACTTGATCGGTTTGGCCCTCACGGCAGGGAAACTGACTGCGAAAGCCCACCAAACCGGCGTCTGCCCATTGTCGAGCCACGGTGTAACGCGCTAAGGTTCAGCTCCCCGACGCGCTTAATTTGCTGTGCTCCGCCGCGCGGGTTCGCTGGCGGCCGGCACCCGTGACCTGACGAGTAAACGATGGCTGATTTACCGATCAACGACCTAAACGTCGCCTCCAACGAGACGCTGATCACTCCCGATCAGCTCAAGCGCGATATTCCCCTGAGCGACGCCGCACTGCGCACCGTCACCAAGGGCCGCGAAGTCATTCGCAACATCCTGGATGGCACCGACCACCGCCTGTTCGTCGTCATCGGGCCTTGCTCGATCCACGACATCAAGGCCGCCCACGAATATGCCGAGCGCCTGAAGGTTCTCGCAGCCGAAGTGTCCGATACCCTGTATCTGGTCATGCGCGTGTATTTCGAGAAGCCACGTACCACCGTCGGCTGGAAAGGCTTGATCAACGACCCGTACCTGGACGACTCGTTCAAGATCCAGGATGGCTTGCACATCGGTCGCCAGTTGCTGCTGGACCTGGCCGAAAAAGGCCTGCCAACCGCCACCGAAGCCCTCGACCCGATCTCCCCGCAGTACCTGCAGGACCTGATCAGCTGGTCGGCCATCGGCGCGCGCACCACCGAATCCCAGACTCACCGTGAAATGGCGTCCGGCCTGTCCTCGGCCGTCGGCTTCAAGAACGGTACCGACGGCGGCCTGACCGTGGCCATCAACGCCCTGCAGTCGGTTTCCAGCCCGCACCGCTTCCTGGGCATCAACCAGGAAGGTGGCGTCTCCATCGTGACGACCAAGGGCAATGCCTACGGTCACGTGGTGCTGCGCGGCGGCAACGGCAAGCCGAACTACGATTCGGTCAGCGTTGCGCTTTGCGAGCAGGCGCTGAACAAGGCGAAGATCAAGCCGAACATCATGGTCGATTGCAGCCACGCCAACTCCAACAAGGATCCGGCCCTGCAACCGCTGGTGATGGAAAACGTCGCCAACCAGATCCTCGAGGGCAACAAGTCGATCATCGGCCTGATGGTTGAAAGCCACCTGAACTGGGGCGCCCAGGCGATCCCGAAAGACCTCGCCGACCTGCAGTACGGCGTGTCGATCACCGACGCCTGCATCGACTGGACCGCGACCGAAAACACCTTGCGCAGCATGCATGCCAAGCTCAAGGATGTGCTGCCTAAACGCGATCGCAGCTGATCGCCTGACGGCCTGTTCAAAAAGCGCACACAAAAAAACGCCGGGTAGAACCCGGCGTTTTTTTATGCATTCGTTTGACTGAAAGTCACTGACTCAGCTTGGCCGCATGCCGCTGGTGACGCTCCATGTAGCGCTCGACGTAGGAGCACGATGGAATGACGGTGTAGCCCATTTCGTCAGCGTACTCCAGCGCCTTCTCGGTCAAGGCTGCCGCAATACCGCGACCACGCAATGCGTTGGGCACGAAGGTGCGATAGATATCCAGGGTCTGTTTCCCCAGATCCATATAGGTCAGATAGGCACGATGACCGTCCACATTGGTCTCGAACTGATGACCAGCCTGGTCATGGTGGATGGACAACGCCTCGCTCATCACTACTCCTCGCGGGTCTGGAATTCCGACCCCTACCTTACCGATGTTTTTCCGGCGAAGGAACATCTACGCCACCCCGTGCCTGAATGGACACCGAGAAGAACTGCACCGATCTCGCGCTACCGAGCACGTACAAATAGTAGGCACCATTGGCAGAAATGCTCAAGGTGCGCTCGTCATCATGCCGGTTGGCGGGTGCTGCTCCGTAATCACGCAGGAATGGCTCGACCGAAGGTCACTCCGGGTCGATAGCCTGAACATTGCCGGATGTTGAGACTTAAGACGAGCGTCCGTTGTTAAAGTCACCTGAACATCGAGAAAGATAGTGAGAGGCGCCACGCAAAAGCCGAACAAAAGTGTAGACGAATCCATATAGGCGGACTTTAGCCAGCCGGGGAAAAAGAGCGCTGTGCCGAAGGAACTTTTTCTCGGCAGTTCGCTCAGCCACGGGCCTTGCAGCTGGATATTTTTTAAACAATTCAGTTAAAAGTTGCTCGAAAAAGAATCAACGCCTACAATTTTTTTTGCTTCTTGCTTCACGTCAGTTTTACTTACTACAAGTAATGGGTAGTATGTACGCCGGCTATTTCCTCAATCGGAGGAGATAGCTACTTAATAGAAAGTCCTTGAAGGGGAACACGATGAACAACGTTCTGAAATTCTCTGCTCTGGCTCTGGCCGCAGTTCTGGCTACCGGTTGCAGCAGCGCATCGAAAGAAACCGAAGCACGTCTGACCGCTACTGAAGACGCAGCTGCTCGCTCCCAGGCTCGTGCAGACGAAGCTTACCGTAAAGCTGATGAAGCTCTGGCTGCTGCTCAAAAAGCACAACAGACTGCTGACGAAGCTAACGAGCGTGCTCTGCGCATGCTGGACAAAGCTAGCCGCAAGTAATAATCCCTCGGGATTGTTATCAAGCCGACCCATTTTTTGGGTCGGCTTTTTTATTGCCCGGCGTTTCTCCAGGCAATAAAAAACCCGTCGACGCGGTCAGCGCCGACGGGCTCTTGACCCGCGTTACTGCAGCGGATCGATCGGCGTGCTCGACACCATCGGCGCGATGCCGTTGCCCGGCACCGCGATCTCTACCGGCAGGCCGTCTTCAGCGGCCACCACGTCCCGCACCACATCCCAGTTCATGCGCAGGTTGTTGGTGATGTCTTCACGTTTGAGCATCGCATTGATGACCGCTGTGTGCTTGTCGACCACCGACGGGTTGCCCTTGTCGTCCAGCGGCGTATGCGCCTCCAGATAGACCTTGCCGCCACTCATGCCGAACTTGTACGGGTCGTTGATGATCCGTACCGAGGTACCGACCGGCACCATGCCTGCCATTTGCAGCACGTTGTTGTTGAACATGCGGAAGCAGCCGTGGCTGGTGCGCATGCCGATACCGAACTTCTTGTTCGAACCGTGGATCAGGTAGCCCGGAGTGCCCAGGGTGAACTTGAACGGGCCCAGCGGGTTGTCAGGGCCTGCCGGCACAACGTTGGGCAGCGGGTCACCGTCTGCCGCGTGCTCGGCCTTGATCGACGCCGGAGGCGTCCAGGTCGGGTTAGGCGTCTTGGCGGTGATGCTGGTGTGGGCAATCGGCGAGCCCCAGCCTTCACGACCGATACCCAGCGGGAACGTGTACACCACGTTCTTGCCTTTCGGGTAGTAGTAGAGACGGTACTCGGCCAGGTTGATCACGATGCCTTCACGCGGGCCTGGTGGCAGGATGAAGCGGGTCGGCAGAATGATTTCCGTGCCGGCGCCCGGCAACCATGCATCGACACCCGGGTTGGCCGCGACCATTTCGGTGTAGCCCAGGTCATAGGCAGTACCAAGGTCGGCGAACGTGTCTTCGTACTTGGCCTTGATCACCTGCACCTGGCCGATGATGTCCTCACCGGGCGGTGGCAGGGGCAACTCCAATGCTGCAACGGGACCGGCCACAAAAAGGGCGGCAAGAGTCAGGCAGCGGGTGACGGCAGGAAAGCGCGGCAACATCCGGAAAATCCTTCGCATGATCAACAGAGGGTATAAGCACGCGATTGTACACTGCCGCCCGTTATTTCGGGGAGATGGCCCGATTGCAGGCAGTGCAAGGCGATTTTGCGATTATCCTCGCTCCCACATTGGGTCCCCGGTTTTACTCGGGACTTGTGGCCACTGAAGATCCCTGTGGGAGCGGGCTTGCTCGCGAAAGCTGCGTGACAGGCGACATGGATTTTTGAGGGTGTACATATCCGTTGCTGCGGTCACGGCCGCTTATGGTTCCGCTCTTACAGCGGGGCACTTTGGAAAAACGGAACGCCGCCCGGCCTGTAGGAGCGAGCTTGCTCGCGATGGAGGTCAACGATGATGCGGGGAGCCTGGCACCCCGCGGTGCTCTCAGGTTTTTCGCGAGCAAGCTCGCTCCTACAGAGCCCACTGCGCAGAACCTGCGCTCGGCCTCACGAGGGGGCGTACACCGCAAAAGCAAAGCGAGGCGGCCTACCGACCGGCCTGTTTGCTGGGTTCGTTCGTCTGTGATGTACCTGCGCCTGTCAGGCCGCCATCTCGAGCAAGCTCGCACAGGGGATTGGGTATACCTGTGAGAGGTTGGTCGGCTGGCAGGTCGCCTTCGCGAGCAAGTCGGATCGCCGCACCGCCGCTCCCACAGAAGAGCAAAAGCAGAACAGCCCACACCGCGCCGCTTCTCACCACTCATCAGGCCGAGCGTTAGCTCGCCTGCAGCTTGTGATCTTGATCCACCCGCCCCTTCGGCAGGCTGAGCGCAGGTGTTCATCCGGGGATGGGCGCGCAGCGCCGTTCGACGCAGTCGAACTCATTGCATGCAGGTCGAAGCGAAGCCGACCGGAGGGCAATGCCCCCGGATGAATACCGGAGCGAAGGAACGCCGAGCCTCAGCGAGGGGCCGTACGTAAGGGGCGAGACTTTTTGGTTCCTTTTGTGTCGTTTGACAAAAGGGACTCGCCGTCAGGGCGAAACCATAAGTGGCCGTTACCGCAGCAATGGATATGTACACGGTCAACAAAACACAGGTCGGCTATCAGGCCGCCTGGATTCCCGACGGATCAAAGCTCAAACCGCAATTCAGGCCAGATCGGCGACGTCCCCCGCTTCTGCGACTCAAGAATGGCCCGGCACAACGAACACAGCCGCTGATCCTGAAACACCCGGCGATCAACACTCGACCAGCGCGGTTGTGCCGGCAACAGGCTGCCGCACAGGGTCCGGTCAGCCGAGCCACCCAACTCCAGCTGACGGGTCACCAGATGCACCCGCACTTCCTGGCAGGCGAACAGATCCAGCTGTTCGTCAGGCTCGATCAGTTGATAGGCAAAGAGTGACCAGGCGGGACGCGGCATCGGGGGCTCCAAATCGGGGGCGCCACCTTAGCCGAAAGCCTGCGTCTAGAAAAGTGTCATAACAGCGGTTTTAGAGTAGGCCAGACATTTTCCAGCAACTTGTCCTGGGCCCCGGCGGCCGGGTGTATGCCGTCGGCCTGCATCAACTCCGGATGACCGCCCACGCCGTCGAGGAAAAACGGCACCAGCGGGATCTTTTTCTCATCGGCCAGGTTGCTGTAGACCTCGGCGAACGCCTTGGTGTAACGCGCACCGTAATTGGGTGGCAATTGCATGCCGAGCAACAGCACCTTGGCACCGCTGGCCCGAGAGCTGTCGATCATCGAAGCAAGATTTTGTTGCAATTGAGTTGGCAGCAACCCGCGCAGGCCATCATTACCCCCCAACTCGAGGATCACCAGTTCCGGTCTATGCTCTGCAAGCAGCGCGGGCAGGCGCGCCTGACCTCCGGCACTGGTGTCGCCACTGATGGACGCATTGATCACTTTGTCGTCGAAACCTTCGCGCCTGAGCCGTTGTTCAAGCAGAGACACCCACCCCAGCCGGGTATCCAGCCCGAAACCGGCGCTGATACTATCGCCAACGATCAGGACTGTACCCGCCGCTGCGTTTTGGGCCATGCACATCAAGGCCAGGCCAGCACTCAAAAACCAGACACGCATCGGACTCTCCATGGGCGCAAGCATTCTCATCGCGAAGGACCTTAGCAAAGTGGTTCCCAGCGCGGAAGGTGAACTGACCATCCTGCACGAACTCAGCCTGGAACTGAACAAGGGCGACAGCCTGGCCATCGTCGGCGCTTCCGGTTCCGGCAAATCCACCCTGCTGGGCCTGCTCGCCGGTCTCGACCTGCCGAGCAGCGGCGAAGTCACCCTCGCCGGGCAAGGCCTGAGCACCCTCGATGAGGACCAGCGTGCGCGCATCCGCGCCGAGCATGTGGGTTTTGTCTTTCAATCGTTTCAGCTGCTCGACAGCCTCAATGCCCTGGAAAACGTCATGCTGCCGCTGGAGCTCGATGGCCGCAAGGACGCCCGCGAACGCGCCACCGAGTTACTCCAGCGTGTAGGACTCGGCCAGCGCCTGACGCATTCGCCGCGCCAGCTCTCCGGGGGCGAGCAACAACGCGTGGCGATTGCCCGCGCGTTTGCCGCCGAACCCGATGTGCTGTTCGCCGACGAACCGACCGGCAACCTCGACAGTCACACCGGCGAGCGCATCAGCGACTTGCTGTTCGAACTCAACAAGGAACGCGGCACGACCCTGGTGCTGGTGACCCACGATGAACGCCTGGCCCATCGGTGCCGGCGCCTGATCCGTCTTGAAGCCGGCCTGCTGGTCGCCCCTGTGGAGCCTTGATGGCACGCCTGCCGCTGTTGCGCCTGTTCAGTCTCGCCATCCGCCAATTGCTGCGCGACGCCCGCGCCGGTGAATTGCGCGTATTGTTTTTTGCCTTGCTGGTGGCCGTGGCCGCGAGCACTGCCATTGGCTATTTCGGCGCCCGCCTGAATGGCGCCATGATGCTGCGCGCCACTGAGTTTCTCGGTGCCGACCTGCTCCTCGAAGGCAGTTCGCCCGCGCGCCCCGAACAGATAAGAAGCGGCACGGAGCTGGGACTGCAACATGCGCAGGTGGTGGAGTTTTCCAGCGTTATCGCCACCGACAACGGCATCCAGTTGTCCAGCATCAAGGCGGCCGATGACACCTACCCGCTACGCGGCGAACTGAAAAGCGCGCCCGCCCCGTTCGCCACGCAAAGCGCCGGTGGCGGACCGCAACCCGGTGAAGCCTGGGTCGAGGCACGCCTGCTGACCGCCCTGGACCTGAAGATCGGCGACAGCATCGATGTCGGCATGAAAACCTTGAAACTGGCGCGGGTGCTGACCTACGAACCCGACCGCGCCGGCAATTTCTACAGCCTGACGCCGCGGGTGCTGATCAATCTCGACGACCTTGCGGCAACCGGCGTGGTGCAACCCGGCAGCCGGGTCAGCTATCGCGAATTATGGCGAGGCAATGCCCAGGCACTCGAGATGTACCGGCAACTGATCAAACCGGGACTCGCCGCCAACCAGCGCTTGCAGGACGCCCGGGATGGCAACCGGCAGATCGGCGGAGCCTTGGGCAAGGCCGAACGCTACCTGAACATGGCCAGCCTGGTGGCGGTGTTGCTGTCCGGCGTGGCGGTGGCGTTGTCGGCGACCCGCTTCGCCACCCGCCGCTTCGATGCCAGTGCCTTGCTGCGCTGCCTCGGACTATCGCGCCGGGAAACCCTGGTGTTGTTCAGCCTGCAACTGACTGTGCTCGGGCTGCTGGCCAGCATCAGCGGCGCCCTCCTCGGCTGGCTCGCACAGCTGGGGTTGTTTGCCCTGCTGCACGACTTGCTGCCGACCGACGTACCTGCGGGCGGACTGTTTCCGGCCGTCGCCGGGATCGGCACCGGACTGGTGGCCCTGGCCGGTTTCGCCTTGCCGCCGCTGGCGGCTCTGGGCCGGGTTCCGCCATTGCGCGTGCTGCGCCGGGACATGCTGCCGATCCCTTCCAGCACCTGGATGGTCTACGGCGCGGCGCTGGGAGCCCTCGGCCTGATCATGTGGCGCCTGAGCCTGGACCTGGTGCTGACCTTTGCCCTGCTCGGCGGCGGCGTGATTGCAGCGCTGGTGCTGGGCGGTTTGTTGTTGCTGCTGTTGAAGAGCCTGCGGCGATTGCTCGCGCGTGCGTCCTTGCCCTGGCGCCTGGGCCTCGGGCAATTGCTGCGTCATCCGCTCGCTGCCGCAGGCCAGTCCCTGGCGTTCGGCCTGATCCTGCTGTCGATGGCGCTGATTGCGCTGCTGCGCGGCGAATTGCTGGATACCTGGCAGAACCAGTTGCCGAAAAACGCCCCCAATTACTTCGCCCTGAACATTCTGCCCGCGGATAAACAGGCCTTCACCGATCACCTGATCGCCGTATCGGCAAAATCGGCACCCTTGTACCCGGTGGTGCCGGGGCGCTTGATCAGCATCAACGGCGAACCGGTGCAACAGATCGTCACCAAAGAATCGGCCGGGGACCGGGCAATCCAGCGCGACCTGAGCCTGACCTGGGCGGCGGACCTGCCGGAGGGCAACAAGCTCACGGCGGGCAATTGGTGGAACGAACAAGCGCCAGACGATGTTCCCGGCGTGTCGGTGGAAGGCAAGGTCGCTGAAAGCCTGAAAATCAAGCTCGGCGATCATCTGGTTTTCAGCGTGGGCGGGGTCAATCGCGAGGCGAAAGTCACTAGCCTGCGGGAGATCAACTGGGATAACTTCCAGCCGAACTTTTTCATGATCTTCCAGCCCGGCACCCTCAAGGATCTGCCGGCGACTTACCTGACCAGCTTCTATCTGGCAGCGGGACATGACCAGCAGATTGTCGACCTGTCCCGCGCCTTCCCGGCGGTGACGATCCTGCAGGTCGAAGCCTTGCTGGAACAATTGCGCAGCATCCTCGCCCAGGTCACCCTGGCGGTGGAGTACGTATTGTTGTTTGTGTTGGCGGCTGGGATGACGGTGCTGTTTTCCGGCCTGCAGGCGACGCTGGACGAACGCATTCGCCAGGGCGCGCTGCTGCGTGCGCTGGGGGCCGAACGGCAATTGCTGGTCAAGGCGCGGCGCATCGAGTTCGGTTTGCTGGGGGCGGTCAGCGGCTTGCTGGCGGCATTGGGGTCGGAACTGGTGAGCCTGGTGCTCTACCGCTATGCCTTTGACCTGCCGTGGCATCCGCATCCCTGGCTGTTGCTGCTACCACTGCTGGGCGCGGTGCTGATCGGCGGTGCCGGTGTGTTCGGCACCCGTAGGGCATTGAACGCCAGCCCACTGACAGTCCTGCGCGAGGGTTGATAGACTCCAGCCGTCTCCACCACAAGAAGTTGCCATGAGCCGTTACCGCCCTCCCCGCACCGCCGGCACCGCGTTGATCACCCCCGAGGGTGAAGCGCGGATGCGCGCCGAATTCCATGAGTTGTGGCATGTGCGTCGCCCCCAGGTGACCCAGGCTGTCAGCGAAGCCGCGGCACAGGGTGATCGCTCGGAGAACGCCGAGTACACCTACGGCAAAAAGATGCTGCGAGAGATCGACAGCCGCGTGCGTTTTCTCACCAAACGCCTGGAAGCGCTCAAGGTTGTCAGCGAAAGACCCAGCGATCCGAACAAGGTCTATTTCGGCGCCTGGGTCACGATCGAGGACGAGGATGGCAAGGAGTCGCGCTACCGCATTGTCGGGCCGGATGAACTGGACCTCAAACAAGGCCTGATCAGCATTGACTCGCCATTGGCCCGAGCCCTGATCGGCAAGGCACTGGACGCCGAAGTCCGGGTCCAGACACCGACCGGTGAGCAGTGTGTTTATATCGTGGCGATCGACTACCCGTAAAACTCAAGGGCGGGTGATCAGCCCTTGCCGGGCAACGCGAGTCAGTTGCCTGATCACTTCGGGAGCGTCTTCGAGGCTGGGGGATTGAATCACTGCCAGATCAAAACTGTCGTCGGCGAAACGGGCGAGAGACTCACCGTCTTCGACAAACTGGATCAGAAAGGCAGCGGGACCGCCGGTACGACGTGGCCAGCCATCGAGATAACGCAAGAGCGTCGGCTGATGTTTGCCGCCAAGCAGGATTTTTGGATTGCGCTGGGTGAGATGTGCCGTGATCGGCGCGGGACGTACTACCGGGTTTAGTGCATTCATTGTGTCGTGTCTCTGCCTCAAAAGTCTGCATGGCAGGTGAGAGGCAACACCGAACCAGCGCTTTAGCGGTATTTCGAAGCCTGTTCCGGCTTCTATCGGCAACTGAATGAGTCACCTGGCGCCCCGCAAGTAGCTGTTTAAATCGGCGCATGAGCAACATCCTAGAGAAGCTGACTGGACAGTGTCAAGAATGACGCTCAACAAAAAAGACCCGCACGAGGCGGGCCTTTTTCCTTGAACCAGAGCGGTCAGCCGGCGATGACACGGTCCGCCGAGAGTTTGCCCGCACCTTCGATCAACACCGCGATACTGCCACCGAGCAAGGCCAGGGCGAATTCATAACCGTTGTTGGCCATGAACAGTCCATTGCTGATGTGCACCGAGAAAATCGCGACCAGCGACAGGAAGACCAGGCCCAATGCAGCCGGGCGAACCAGTAAGCCGATGATCAGCGCCAGGCCGGCAAAGAATTCGGTGCCGCCCGCCAGTGCCGCCATCAGGTAACCCGGCGTCAGTCCGAGGCTTTCCATGTACTGTGCGGTTCCGGCCAGACCATAACCACCGAATGCCCCGAAGAGTTTTTGCGCGCCGTGAGCGGCGAAAACAATGCCGACCACGATGCGCAGAACGGTCAGGCCGTAGCCAGCGCGGGTAAACAGTACCTTGTTGATCAGAGTGCTCATGCTGTTTAAATCCTTGTCAGTGTGTGTGGGTTGGGCGCCATATTAATCAATAAATCACATGTTAAAAGCGGAAAAAACCCACTATTACAATCAGATTAGTTGATCATTTGCGAGAGACAACCTTTTGTCCCTGGGGCTCCAACGACTCCCGCTCCCGGTCGAACGCCAAGTAATACTTGTTCACGCTATTAACATAGCTGACAGGCCCCATACCCACCTGCTCCATGGCCACGCGTTCGACCTGGAAGAACCACTGGTTGGGATTCAAGCCTCGCCGCCGGGCTTCGGTGCGCATGCCCTGAACCCGCTCCGGCCCGATGTTGTAGGCCGCCAGCACAAATGCCATGCGTTCTCGCTCGTTGAGTTTCGGGCTGGCAAAGAACTTGCGCCGGATCATCGCCAGGTACTTGGCCCCGGCCTGCACATTGCCGTCTACGTCCTGAATATTGCTGACCCCCACCCGCTGCGCCGCAGAAGGCGTGATCTGCATCAGGCCGGTCGGGCTGCCGCCACTGCGGGCGGTGGGCTGCAACGCTGACTCCTTGAAGGCCAGCGCCGCCAGGTTCAGCCAGTCCATGCCCTGGGCATCGGCGTGTTTCTGCAGCACCGGCCGGAGTTTTTCCAGGCGCTGGCGGTCCGTCTTGGCCAGCGGATAGTGCACTTGATAGAGACGGCGATAGATGCGCAGGAATGCAGCGTCCTGATCCGATGGTTTTTTGTAGACGGTGAGGAAGCGATTAATGCTGGCCCGCAGCATCGACGCATCGCGGCGTACGAACCAGAACTCTTCGCCCGGCTCACGGATGACGACCTGCTTGTCAAAACGCAGCTTGGGCAGGATCTTGCCCCAGCGTTCGGCAATCGGTTGCTCGACGATGGTCAGGTGAAAGATTCCACCCTGGACCATCTCCAGTACGTCCTCGACGGCAAGGCTCGGATCGACCCACTCGACGTTGACCGGCGGCAGTTTGTGCAAGGCGAGCTTTTGATTGATCTGGCTGACGGCATCCCCGGCGGCGCTGCCGGCGGGTAACGCCAGGGTCTTGCCGGAGAGCTGTTCAAGCCGGGTGTAGCGACGTTCGCCCTTGATGCCCACCAGGACCAGCGGGATGTTGCTGGCAATCGGCTCACTGGTGCTGACGGCAAAGCCCGGTTGCAGATCGAGCAACTCGCCTGGCGCCACCAGATCGCCCTCCCCGCGCTGCAAGGCGCCGAGCAGTTGATCCTTGGCCTTGGGAATGATCTTGAGGGTGATTTCCTGACCGTCACGGGCGTGGCCGTTGAGGTATTGCTCGAACGCTCTCAGACGATGGTATTCAACCCCGATCGCCTGCCCCTGGACTTCGCCGGAACTGTTGCGGCTCTGGTTGACCAGCACCCGCAGCACACGACTGCTGCGGATCTGCGCCAGGTCGCGCACCTCGCTGGCCGGTACGGCTTGCAGCGGCCCGGGCAGACGCGCGACCGCCGTCATCGGCAGTAGCAGCGAACAACACAGCAGTAGCAAAACCGAGGGACGAATCATCCACTCTCCGGAAAGAATATGAGGCCGCGTCAATGAAACGCGACGACAAAAACAGGGTGCCCAGGGCGCTGACAACGGGCGAAAGACCGGCACAATGATGGCAAAACTACCAAGCCAGCCTGGTCCGCGGCTCAAGAGACAGCGTTAACCCGTTGTAGTTCTTGGCTTTTCTTATAAATCCACGGCTCTGATATGCTTTCCGGCCTTTGGGCCGAGGTAGCACCATGCAACTCATCGATATCGGCGTCAACCTGACCAACGCCAGTTTTGCCGACAAACACCAGGCCGTACTCGACCGCGCCTACGCGGCCGGCGTGTGCCAACTGGTGCTGACCGGCACCAGTGTCGAGGGCAGCGAACAGGCCCTTGAGCTGTGCCGGCAACTGGACGCAAGCAATCAGCGCCTGTTTGCCACCGCCGGTATTCACCCTCACTGCGCCAGCGACTGGAACGCCGACAGCGCCAGACGTTTGCGCAGCTTGCTTAACGAGCCGAATGTGGTGGCCGTGGGTGAATGCGGGCTGGATTTCAACCGTGATTTCTCGCCACGCCCGCAGCAGGAAAAGGTGCTCGAAGAACATCTGGCCTTGGCCGTCGAATTGCAGTTACCGGTTTTTCTGCACGAACGCGACGCCAGCCAGCGTCTGCTGGAGATCCTGCGCGACTTCCGCGACCAATTGCCGGCCGCGGTGGTGCACTGCTTCACCGGGGAGCAGAAGGCGCTGTTCAGCTACCTCGACCTCGACCTGCACATCGGCATTACCGGCTGGATCTGCGACGAGCGCCGGGGCACGCATTTGCATCCGCTGGTCAGGGAGATCAAGCGCGGACGCCTGATGCTCGAAAGCGATGCACCGTACCTGCTGCCGCGCAGCCTGCGCCCCAAACCGAAAAACGGGCGAAACGAGCCGGCGTACCTGACCGAAGTATTGCGCGAAGTGGCACTGCATCGCGGGGAAAGCCAGGAGGATCTGGCGGCGCACACCACAGCCTGCGCACGGGCGTTCTACGGCTTGCCCTCCATCCCACAGTAAACACAGAACCTCCTGTGGGAGCGGGCTTGCTCGCGAAGAGTCAGTTTCAGACACCAAGGATGTCGACTGATACCCTGCTTTCGCGAGCAAGTCGGATCGCCGCACCGCCGCTCCCACATTGACCTGTATCAAAATCCGAATTCTGCATAGCGGCACAATAATGGCACCTTGCCAAAACTGTTTCCGCTATCAGAGAAGACCTCCATGGGTGCCTGGCTTAGCAATATCTCGCTGAAATACAAATTCTGGGCGGTCAACGCCGTCGCGTTCGTCACCACCCTGTTGTTGGTGCTGTACGCGGTGCAGCTTGAGCAGCAGGCCCGCAGTCACGCCTCCCAGGCTTCAGCCCAGGCCCAGGCGCGATTGCTCGAAGCCTGGCCCGCCGGGCAACCGCTACCCAAAATCGATAACCTGCTGACGTTCAATCGCGGACAAGCGCCTTCGCTGTTTGAACAACCCATTCCCGAGCTCATCAATGCAAACGGCTGGGTCGAGATCAACCCGATGCCGCTGTTCGGTGACAACCCGTTGATGGGCGCCGAAGTGTTCGCGCGCGCCGACGGGCAGCGGGTCGCCGTGATCGCCCACGGTCCAAGCCTGGGCCAGGTGTTCAGCGAGCGCTTCGCCCACTACGCGGTGGCGGTGTTCATCCTGATGCTGGCGATGCTCGGCGCATCGCAGCTGTTGATCCGCTTCCTGCTCAGCCAGCTCAACACCTTGAAGGACGTCATGTTGCACGTGGAGAAAACCGGCGACCTGTCGACCCGCGTGCCATTGGCTTGCAGCGACGAAGTCGGGCAGATGGCCAACGCCTTCAACGCCATGCAGGCCGGTTATCAACGGGTGGTCAACACCGTCGCCAGCACCGCCCGGCAACTGGATATCGGCGCCGCGCGGCTGGCGGCGAGCATGAATGAAGTGCGCCACGGCATGCTCGGTCAGCAAAGCGAAACCGATCAGGCCGCGACGGCGATCAATGAAATGACCGCCACGGTCTATCACATCGCCCAGCACGCGGGCGCCACCCGTGACCTTTCGCAATCGGCCGATACCCTGGCCGGTAGTGGCCAGGAAGTGGTGACGCGGGTGCAGCGCTCGATTGCCGGGCTATCCACCGGCGTGCAGCAGACCGCCGAGATGATTCAACGCCTGGCCGAGGACAGCCAGAAGATCAACGGCGTGGTCAACGTGATTCACAGCATCGCCGAACAGACCAACCTGTTGGCGCTCAACGCCGCCATCGAAGCGGCCCGGGCCGGCGAAATGGGGCGCGGCTTTGCGGTAGTCGCCGATGAAGTACGTAACCTGGCCAAACGCGTGCAAGCCTCCACGGACGAAATCACGATCATGGTGTCAGCGTTGCAGGCCGGTACGCGGGATGCGGTGGATTTCATGCAAGAGAGCTCGTTCAAGGCCGATGACTGCGTACGACAGGCGCAAGAGGCCGGCGCAGCCTTGGCTGAAATCACCGGCGCAGTGGCACAGATGCGTGAAAGCAACACGCAGATCGCCGTGGCGGCCGAGCAGCAGAGCCAGGTGGCGGAAGAGATGAACCGGGCGGTGGTGAGTATCCGTGACGTGACCGAGAACACGGTGCAGCAGACGGTTAATTCGGCGACCACCAGCAACGAGCTGGCGGCGCTGGCCGGGGAGTTGAGCAAGGCGATAGGTCAGCTCAAACTTTGAGGGCCTCTTCGCGAGCAAGCCCGCTCCCACAGGTGACCGCGTTCTTTCATAGGAATACGCTCAAAATGTGGGAGCGGGCTTGCTCGCGAAGGCGTCAGAACTGGCACCATCAATTCCAGTCATGGCACCTATCAAGCCAATAGCCAGCCTTGATTCGCCGCCGGCGTTGGCCGGGCCTATTCTTCATTACATGTGTTCAACATGGATCGAGGATCAGCATCATGGGCAAACGTCACCCCAACCTTCCCGCCTGGCAATGGCGAGCGTACCCGAACAATCATCAGCACCCGACCAATCTGGTGTTGCACCTGATCGCGGTGCCGCTGTTCATCGTCGCGTTTCTGCTGATCGTATCCGGGGTCTTCAGCCTGAGCCTGGCCAACATCGCCATTGGCGTGATCGGCGTGATTGCGGCGATGGCCCTGCAACGCCACGGCCACAGCATGGAAACGCAAGCCGCCGAGCCGTTCAGTGACCGCAAGGATGCAGTATCGCGCCTGTTGGTCGAGCAGTTTCTGACCTTTCCGCGGTTCTTCCTCAGTGGTGGCTGGTGGCGCGCCTGGCGTGAGCGCCACCGCCGTCACTGATCAGGCGAACACCGTCACCGTCTGCCGGCTCATGGCGATCAACCGGCCATCGGCGCTCCACATTTTCGCGGCGGCATGCCCGTAGCCGTCCGCGGCGTGCTCGGTCTCGACGAGGTATTTGCACCAGTCCAGGGTGGTCAATTCCAGCAGCGGTTGCACGAACTCGATGGTCCAGGTCAGCGTGCTGCCCATCGCCGGCTTCTTCAAAAACGGCATCAGGGCCGGCGGCCAGGCGTCCACCAGTGCGAGGATATGCGCCTCGCCGATGGCCTCCTCCTTGTCATCGCCGCGCAAGCGCACCCAACCACCCATTTGCCGCGATGTGCTACCGCTGAACGGCAACCCGCCTACACTCCAGCGCATCGCCAGGTGCCGCATGAACTCCGGGATGACGCCTTCGATAAAAGGCAATTCCTGGCACTCGTCCCAGTGCTTCATTTCAGGTGCCGGTTCAGCGGCCACGGCCACTACCGAAGGGCGCGAAGCGCCAAAGCTCCCCTGGATCAACGTCACCACCTGGCCCTTCTGCATCACCCGACCCAATACCTGGCTGACCGCCTTGCCTTCGCGCAATACGTCGACTTCAAAGCTGACTGGAACCTCGGGCTCAACCGGGCCGACAAAGGTGATCGCCAATGAACGTGCCGGGCGATCCGCTGGCACCCGGGCACGCATGGCTTCGTACTGCAAAGCCGCCACCACGCCACCGAAACTGGCGCGCCCCTGACCCCAGGAAGCCGGAATGGAGAGCTCCAGCGGCTGGCTACGGACAGCGTCAAGCAGTTCGGAAAAACGCATGAAAACCTCGGGGATCGGAAAAAGATGAGGGGATCTTAACCATCTGGCGAGAGGGATACATCGCCTATTCCGGACAAATTGACTGACAGATAAGTCGCGCTGGTTTCATGTCGAACACAAAACACCTGTGGGAGCGGGCTTGCTCGCGAAGACGGTTTGTCAGTCACCAACAATGTCCGGGCTGATGGCCTCTTCGCGAGCAAGCCCGCTCCCACATTTGTTCGGTGGTGATCTCAGGATTTGAAGCAATCGCGACTGAGCTTTTCCAGCACCCGGTCCGCACGGCTTTCTGCCTCGGCCATGGTGGCTGTCCAGACCGCGACACAGGGCTGCAAATCCGCTTCCTGTTCAGCCATGGCCAGCCATTGCACGCAATCGTGCCAGTCACCCAGCGCGCCCTGGGCCGATTTCAATCGGGGCATGGCCGCTTTCGGTAAACGGTCCAGCTCGGGGTAAGCGTCGATACCATAGCGCACGCGCTTGATCAGCAGGCGTAGCCGATGACGGTCGTGGGCCGGGTCGTGCAGTGCTTCGTCGAGTTTTTTCCACTGTTTGCCCAGACGCTTTTCGATACGCTTGCGCAGGCCCTTGAGCAATCCCTGGCGCTGGGCTGCGCGCAGAAAACGCGGAAACGCATCGAGCACGATCAGCAATTGCGCGAGCTCGGGACTGGCCGCAACGGCCGGATAGGCTTCGGCCATTTGCGCCATGCGCCACTGTGCAGCGTGAGGTTGACCGTGCTCAAGCAGGTACGCCGCCAGCACTTCGCGATCACGCAACGGCGTGGTCAGATCGCCCACCCGCGAGGCGGCCGCTTCCAGTTGTTCGACACCGGGCAACCCGAGCAAAGGCCGCAAAAGGCTGCGTAACCGACGCATGGTTGTGCGCAGATCGTGTAAAGCTTCAGGATCAGTCCGCTCTTTCAAGCGGGCCTGACAGGCCAGCAGACGAACTTCCAGGCCCAGGACATGAGCCACCAGCCGATCGATCATGGGGGTTTACTCCGTAAACAGCGCCAGGCTGCAAGCTACGAGCTGCAAGCCCGATGAGTCATGCAACTCGTAGCTTAGAGCCTGCAGCTGCTTTTTGCCTTCAACGCCCCGCGCGCGATTCACGAATATAGAAACGAGCCTTCTCGGCTTTCCTGGTGCAGCCTTCGAACCCTTCGAATTGCTGCTGGGTCTTGGCGGCGGTCAACAGCGACAGGGCCTTGGAGTAGCTGACAGTCCCGGCGAAACCTTCGACTTTGGCCAGGTCCAGTTCATGCCATGCCGCATCCAGGTTACTACCGCAACTGTCGCGGTAGGCGGTCTTTCCGGCACAACCGGCGAGTGCCAGGGCAATCAATGGCACACAGATCCAGGCTTTCATCACTTACTCCTCAAAAATAGGTCAACAGTCATGCAGGTAAGACGGTCTAGCACCTGAAAAGTGCCGTTGGTCCGCTGTGCGAACTATAGCGCTGACGAGAACAACCCTGTGCCGCCATGGAGTGTCGAAAATACGACGCTCTTGCCCCCTCGAACGACCATGACCGTTGAAGCATGACCCTCGATGGGTGCATTGTTGAAGCATTCAAACGAGGGCGATTCATGAAAAAGCGTGTCGCACTGGTATTGGGCTCGGGTGGAGCCCGGGGTTACGCACATATTGGGGTCATTGAAGAGATCGAACGGCGCGGCTATGACATTGCCTGTATCGCCGGTTGCTCCATGGGCGCAGTGGTGGGCGGGATCTATGCCGCCGGCAAACTCAACGATTACCGCGACTGGATCGAGAGCCTGGACTATCTCGACGTGTTGCGCCTGGTGGACGTCAGTTTTCGTCTGGGGGCGATTCGTGGCGAGAAGGTGTTCGGGCAGATTCGCAAGATCGTCGGCGAGATCAACATCGAAGACTTGCGCATCCCCTATACCGCCGTTGCCGCCGACCTGACCAACCAGCAGGAAATCTGGTTCCAGGAAGGTTGCCTGCACCAGGCGATGCGCGCCTCGGCAGCGATTCCCAGCCTGTTCACCCCGGTGATGCAGGGCAACCGCATGCTGGTCGATGGCGGCATTCTCAACCCGCTGCCGATCGTGCCGGTAGTGTCGAGCCATTGCGACCTGATCATCGCGGTCAACCTCAACTCCACCAACCAGCGCCACTATCAATTGCCGGTGATCCAGCGCCCTGCCGCGTTCAAGACCCGCTTCGACAACCTGATCAGCTCTGTCGGCTCGAAGTTGCCGTTCCGGCGTAAACAGGCGGAACAATTGTTGATCCTGGAGCAGGAAGCGTTGAAAGCCGAAGGTGCGGATTTCAATCCGTGGATCGAGTCCGCCGAACCCGAAGCCCAGCAACCCGCTGCAGCTCCGGAAGCCAGTGGCGCGCCCCGCTCCGCCGCCGGCTCGTTCATCATCGACAACGTCGGACCGGCGTCCTTGCTCGACTTGATCAACCAGAGCTTCGAGGTGATGCAGACGTCGTTGGCGCAGTACAAGATTGCCGGGTATCCGCCGGACATCCTGATCAACGTGCCCAAGCGCGTGTGCCGGTTTTTCGAGTTCTACAAGGCGCCGGAGCTGATCGCACTGGGACGGGAGATTGCGCGCGATACGCTGGATCGGTATGAGAATGAGCAGAATTGAAAGCCTGAAAGTTCTCGATTGAATGTAATGCCCTCTTCGCGAGCAAGCCCGCTCCCACAGTGAATCTTTGGTGTACACAAAATCCCATGTGGGAGCGGGCTTGCTCGCGAAAGCGCCAGATCAGTCACCACAAAATTTCAAAACTACTCACTCAACAACCGATACCCCACCCCCGCCTCGGTCACGATAAACCTGGGTTGGGTCGGGTCATCCGCCAGTTTCTGGCGCAAGTGCCCGACCACGATGCGCAAGTAGTGAGTGTCTTCGGTGTGTGTCGGCCCCCAGATGTCCTTGAGCAATTGCTGCTGGGTGATCACCCGCCCCGGATGCCGCGCCAGTTGCGCCAGCACGGCGTATTCCTTGCGAGTCAACGCGACTTCGATACCGTCGAGCAATACCCGGCGATACGCCAGGTCGACCGTCAAAGGACCGAAGCTCAGCGCCGCTGGCTGGGTTTCGCCGACGGGCGCCTGGCGCAGCAACGCACGAATCCGCGCCAGGAATTCCTGGATGCCGAACGGCTTGGTCACGTAGTCATTGGCGCCGCCATCCAGGGCCTCGACTTTCTGCCCTTCACCGGCGCGCACGGAGAGCACCAGCACCGGCACCGTCGACCACTCGCGAAAATCGCGCAATACCTGTTGGCCGTCCATATCCGGCAAGCCGAGGTCGAGCACCAGCAAGTCCGGTTTGTTCAATGCAGCCTGGGCCAAGCCTTCACTGCCCGTGCCGGCCTCCAGCACTTTGTAGCCCTGGGAAACGAGGCTGATGCGCAGGAACTTACGGATCTGCGGTTCGTCGTCGATGACCAGGATGGTCGCAGTCTGGCTCATGAATTCACATCAACAAAAAGAAGTGGCAAGAGAGTAGCGCAAGCACGATCAGGCTTCACTCTCGTATCCCGGCTGAGCCTGGAGCGGCAGGTGCAACGTGATGCCGGTGCCGCGCCCCTCGATGCCGTCGGCGACGCTGATACGCCCGCCATGGGCACCGACCATACCCTGACAGATCGCCAGCCCCAGCCCGGTACCCTGCCCACCACGATCCCCTCGCGCCGCGGTGTAGAACATGTCGAAAATCTTCGCCCGATCTTCCTCCGGAATCCCCGGGCCCTCATCGCTGACCGAAAAGAACAGCTCACCGTCGTCGGCCCCGGCGCACAATTGCAAACGCCCGTGGGGCGGCGAGAACCGCGCGGCGTTTTCCAGCACGTTGACCAATGCCTGTTCGATCAGCGCGGCGTGCACATACAGCAGCGGTAACTCAGCCGGCACGTCGGTACTGACTTGCAGCGGCGCAAGGACTGCACGCAGGCGATTGAGCGCACTGCCGACGATATCGGCCGGTGACACCCAGTCCCTCGCGAGCTTCAGGGCTCCGTGGCCGAGACGGGTCATGTCGAGCAGATTCTGGATATATCGATCAAGGCGCTCGGCTTCATCGCGGGTGCCTTCGAGCAGTTCACGCCGGTCCTCCAGCGGGATCGCTTCACCCAGGGCCAGCAGGCTATCGATACTGCCGCGCATGGACGTCAAGGGTGTGCGCAAATCGTGGGACACCGAAGCCAGCAAGGCACTGCGCAACTGCTCGGTTTCACCGTGCAGCCGCGCCGCTTCCAGATCATCGGCCAGTTGCGCCCGGGCCAGCGCCTGAGCCAGCGGCTGGCTCAGCGCGGTCAACAAGCGACGGCGCTGGCCGGTCAGGGTCTGGCCTTCCTTGGCGCACACGCCAAGCAGCGCGAGCGGGCCGTCCTCGACCGATAACGGCCACCACCACCAGCGGCCGAACGGCAAGGTACCGGTGCCCGCACCTGCCGGTTGATCGTGCTGCCAGGCCCAATCGGCGGCGGCGCGCTCAGCTTCGGTAAACGCCAGCGGGCCACCGGTTTCGACTTTCCAGCCGCTCTGCCCGTCGCGATTGAGCAGACACAGCTGCACGTCGCTCCAACCGTTGAGGTGCTGGGCGGCCGCACTGACCACGGCTTGGCGGTCGGTGGCGGCTGTCAGTTTGCGTGACAGGTCGAGCAATTCAGTGGTCTCTTCCTGGGTATCTCGCAGTGCCTGCAATTGCCTGCGCTGGCGCGCCGCGAGGTTGCCGGTGAGGGCTGCCATCAGCAGGAAAAACAGCAAGGTCAGCACGTCTTCTTCGCGCTGGATGCTGAAAGAGAAATTCGGTGGAATGAACAGGAAGTCATAGGTCAGGAACGACAGCGCCGCACAGGCCAGTGCCGGCCCGAGACTGCTGCGCACCGCCACCAGCAACACGGCGGCGAGGAACACCAGTGAAATGTTGGGCAGTGGCAGAACGCTCGCCACGGCCCAGGCCAGGGCGCTGGCCAGAACCGTCGCGACCACGGCCAGCGCGTAGTCGAACCAGACCAGTGACCCCATCGACCGCTGATGGGGTTGATGCTGTTGGTGATCGCCGTCGAGAACGTTGATTTCCAGTCCGCGCGCATTGCGCAGCAGCCGCGCCGCCAGCCCGCCACCGAACAGGCGTCGGCGCAATCTCGGCCGGGACTGGCCGACCAGCACCAGGCTGGCACGACGCTCGGCGGCATGCTGGATCAGGGTTTTCGCCACTTCACCGGCGCGCAGCAACACCACTTCGCCGCCCAGGCGTTCGGCCAGTTGCTGGGCGCTCTGCAGGCGCAGGCGGGACTGTTCGTCACGCACGCGGCCGTTGTCCACGTGCACCAGGCTCCAGGGCAGGTGCCGCCGCTGGGCCACGCGACTGGCATGCCGTACCAGACGCTCGGCCTGGGCATCGCCGTCCACCCCTACCAGCAAACGCCCGCGCACCGCTGGCGCCGCTTGTCCGAGTTGGCGATAGCCCAGGGCCAGATCGTTATCGACCTGAGCCGCCGCGGTTTGCATCGCCAGTTCGCGCAGGGCTGTCAGATTGGTCTGGGAAAAGAACGCGTCGATGGCCGCCCGCGCCTGCTCCGGCACATAGACCTTGCCATCGCGCAGGCGCTCGAGCAGTTCCCGTGGTGGCAAGTCGATCAGCAGCAGTTCGTAGGCTTCTTGCAGCACCCAGTCCGGCAAGGTCTCACGGACCTGCACGCCGGTGATACCACGCACCTGATCGTTGAGGCTTTCCAGGTGCTGGACGTTGACTGTCGTGTAGACATCAATGCCGGCGGCGAGCAGCTCCTGAATGTCCTGCCAGCGTTTTTCGTGACGGCTGCCGGGTGCGTTGGTGTGCGCCAGTTCGTCGACCAGCACCAGCTTCGGTTTGGCGAGGAGCAGACCGTCCAGGTCCATTTCTTCGAGCAACACACCACGGTATTCCGAGCGCACCAACGGCTGCTGCGGCAAGCCGCTGAGCAGTACTTCGGTTTCCGCTCGGCCGTGGGTTTCGACGACGCCGGCAATGATCTTCACGCCTTGACGCAGTTGGGTGTGGGCCGCCTGGAGCATGGCGTAGGTCTTGCCGACTCCAGGCGCGGCGCCGAGAAATACCTTGAGCCGGCCACGGCCATCGCGGGGCAGGTCTGCTAACAGCGCGTCGGCGCGGCCGGAGTTGCTCATGCTTGGAGTTCTCGTCTTTCAGATGTTGATGTAGTGATTGTCAAACCGTCTTCGCGAGCAAGCCCGCTCCCACAGGAGTACGCATTCCAATTGTGGGAGCGGGCTTGCTCGCGAATGGCAGCACCACGGACCTAAAGCTTTTCCAGCGCCAGATTCAACTCAAGCACATTCACCACCGGCGGGCCTACCAATGGCTGCTCGATGTGCGCGTCCAGCAGCTGTTGCAGTGACGCGACCGGCAGATTGTGCGCCGCCGCGACACGCGCCAGTTGATAGGCAATCGCCGCCGGTGGCAAGTGCGGATCGAGACCGCTGCCCGACGTCGTGACCAGCGCCAACGGCACGGGTCCCTGGCCGGGCACCAGCAGCTTGCCGGCTTCGTCGATCACCCGCGTGGCCAGGGCCGGGTTGCTCGGCGACAGGTTGCTGGCGCTGCTCGATACAGTGGCAAAGGCACCGGCCGAAGGACGCGGGTGGAACCAGGCGTCGCCGACGAAATCCTGGGCGATCAGCGAGGAACCGCGGACCTTGCCCTCGGCATCGCGCACCAGGCTGCCGTTGGCCTGATCCGGGAATACGACCTGGGCGACGCCGGTAACCACCAGTGGATAGGCGACGCCGGTGATCAGCGTCATCAGGACCAGCAGGCTCAGGGCCGGGCGTATCAATGTGGACATTTCAAAATCCTCGAATTCACGGAAAAAACCTGTAGGAGCGAGCTTGCTCGCGATGTAATTGAGAGCGCCGCGTACAGTCAGCAAGCACGCGTCATCGTTAACCACCATCGCGAGCTCGCTCCTACAGGGGCGTGTTCAGTCAAACCAGATGCAACGCCGTCAACAGCATGTCGATCGCCTTGATGCCCACGAACGGCACCAGAATCCCGCCCAGGCCATAGATCAGCAGATTGCGTCGCAACAGCGCCGCCGCACTCGCCGCCTGCACGCGCACACCGCGCAATGCCAGGGGAATCAGCACCACGATGATCAACGCGTTGAAAACGATCGCCGACAGAATCGCGCTCTGCGGACTGCTCAGGTGCATCACGTTGAGCACGCCCAGTTGCGGGTAGATCGCGGCGAACAGCGCCGGCAGGATCGCGAAGTACTTGGCCACGTCGTTGGCGATGGAAAAGGTCGTCAGCGCACCGCGGGTGACCAGCAATTCCTTGCCGATCTGCACCACGTCCAGCAACTTGGTCGGGTCGCTGTCGAGGTCGACCATGTTGGCCGCTTCACGTGCCGCTTGGGTGCCATCGTTCATCGCCATGCCGACATCCGCCTGGGCCAGTGCCGGGGCATCGTTGGCGCCGTCGCCGCACATGGCGACCAGACGACCGTCGTTTTGTTCGTGACGAATGCGCGCCAGTTTTTTCTCCGGCGTGGCTTCCGCCAGCACATCGTCCACACCTGCCTCAGCGGCGATGGCGGCTGCAGTCAACGGGTTGTCACCGGTGACCATGACCGTGCGAATGCCCAGCTTGCGCAACTCGGCGAAACGCTCGCGGATACCGGGCTTGACCACGTCCTTGAGGTGGATCGCGCCGAGCAACTTGCCCTCGGCGCAGACCAGCAAGGGGGTGCCGCCGCTTTGCGCGATCTTGTCGATTTCGCGGGACAGGGCCGGTGCCAGGTCCGCACGTTTCAGGCCGACGAAGGCCAGCAATGAATCCACCGCCCCCTTGCGGTACACGCGCCCTTGATAGTCGACACCGGACAAGCGGGTTTCGGCACTGAACGGCACGGCTGTCAGCAGGTCGGCGGACGGTTCCGGTTGCGGATGAGTGCCACGCAGGTACTCGACGATCGACCTGCCTTCAGCGGTGTCGTCGGCCAGCGACGCCAGCAACGCGCCTTCGGCCAATTCCCTGGCTGTCACGCCTGGCGCGGCATACACCGCCGAGCAACGACGGTTACCGAAGGTGATGGTGCCGGTCTTGTCCAGCAGCAGGACGTGCACGTCCCCCGCCGCTTCCACCGCACGACCGGACTTGGCGATCACGTTCAGGCGCACCAGACGATCCATACCGGCGATACCGATGGCCGACAACAGACCGCCGATAGTGGTCGGAATCAAGGTGACCAACAGTGCCACCAGGAACACCAGCGGCAGGCTGCCGTTGGCGAAGTGAGCGAACGGTTGCAGGGTGACGACCACCAGCAGGAAGATCAGGGTCAGGCCGATCAGCAGGATGTCGAGCGCCACTTCGTTCGGGGTTTTCTGGCGTTTGGCGCCTTCGACCAGGGCGATCATGCGGTCCAGGGTCGACTCGCCAGGGTTGGCGGTGATCCTCACCAACAGCCAGTCGGACACCAGCCGTGTATTGCCGGTAACGGCCGAGCGGTCGCCGCCGGACTCACGAATCACCGGTGCCGACTCACCGGTAATCGCCGCTTCGTTGACCGCTGCGATACCTTCGAGCACTTCGCCGTCACCGGGGATCATCTCCCCGGCTTCGACACGCACCACATCACCTTTGCGCAGGCTGGTGGCCGGCACTACCTGAAAGGTGCCATTGCTGGTTTTGCGCCGGGCGCTCAAGCCTTCGCTACCGGCCTTGAGGCTGTCGGCACGGGCCTTGCCACGACCTTCGGCCAAGGCTTCGGCGAAGTTGGCGAACAGCACGGTGAACCACAGCCACACGGCAATTTGCGCGGCGACGAAGGTCGGTACGGCCGTATCGGGAATGAAGCACAGCACGGTGGTCAGGATCGCGGTCAGTTCGACCACCAGCATCACCGGCGCACGTTGCAATTGCCGTGGGTCGAGCTTGACGAAGGCTTGCACCAGCGCCAGGCGCCACAGGGCCGAGATCGCGGTTTTCGGGGCTTCGGCCAACTTGGTCGGTGATGCAGGTTTTGAAGCTGGAACATGCATATTCATGATGGATTCCTTAGAAGCCCATACTCAGGTGTTCAGCAATAGGCCCCAGTGCCAGGGTCGGCAGGAAGGTCAAACCACCCACCAGCAAAATGGTCACGGTCAGCAAGGTCACGAACAGCGGGCCGTGGGTCGGGAAGCTGTTCTGGCCAATCGGTGCGGTTTTCTTCATCGCCAGGCTGCCGGCCAGGGCCAGAACCGGGAGGATGTAACCGAAGCGACCGATCAACATGCCCAGGCCCAGCATCAGGTTGTGAAACGGCGTGTTGGCACCGAAGCCACCGAACGCCGAACCGTTGTTGGCACTGGCCGAGGTGTAGGCGTAGAGCAACTGACTGAAACCGTGGGCGCCGGGGTTGCTCACGGCAGCCACCGGACCTGGCAGGCTGGCGGCAATCGCGCCGAGCACCAATACGCCAATCGGCATGACCATCAGGGTCACCACCAGCAATTGCACTTCCCTGGCTTGCAGTTTCTTGCCGAGGTACTCCGGCGTACGACCGATCATCAGGCCGGCGAGGAACACCGCGATCAACACGTTGAGCAACATGCCGTAGAGCCCGGCACCGACACCGCCGAAGATCACCTCGCCAACCATCATGTTGACCAGCGCGACCATGCCGCTCAGCGGGCTGAGGCTGTCATGCATGCCGTTGACCGAGCCGTTGGACGCCGCCGTGGTGGTTACCGACCAAAGCACCGTGGCGGTAGTGCCGAAACGCGCTTCCTTGCCTTCCAGCGGCGCCGTCTGCTCGACGGCTACGTTGTTCAGGGGCGGGTTCGGCTGGTATTCAGCCCATAGCGAGGTCGCGCCGCCGATCAGAAACAGCGCCAGCATGCAGGCGATGATCGCGCGACTCTGACGCAGGTCCTTCACGTAGTGGCCGAAGGTGAACACCAGCGCCACCGGGATCAGGATGATCGAGGCCACTTCGAACAGGTTGCTCCAGGCCGTCGGGTTCTCGAACGGATGCGCCGAGTTGACGCCGAAGAAGCCGCCACCGTTGGTACCCAATTGCTTGATCGCAATCTGGCTGGCAGCCGGGCCCAGGGGAATGACCTGGTCGACGCCTTGCACCGTCACCGCATTCACGTACTGCGCGAAGGTTTGCGGCACGCCCTGCCAGACCAGATACAGCGCCAGCAACAGGCACAGCGGCAGCAGGCCGTAGAGGGTGGCGCGGGTCATGTCGACCCAGAAGTTGCCCAGCGATGCCGTGGATTTGCGCCCGATGCCGCGGCACAGCGCAACCAGTACGGCCAGGCCAGTGGCGGCGCTGACGAAGTTCTGCACGGTAAGGCCGGCCATCTGGCTCAAGTAGCTCAAGGACGCTTCGCCGCTGTAAGACTGCCAGTTGGTGTTGGTCATGAAACTGACGGCGGTGTTGAACGCCTGCGTCCACTCCTGACCCGGCAGGTGTTGCGGGTTCAGCGGCAAATGGCCCTGGAACAGCAGGATCGCGAACAGCAGCAGGAAACCCGCAAGGTTGAAGGCGAGCAAGGCCAGGGTGTATCTCTGCCAACTCTGTTCGGCGTGCGGATCGACGCCGGCCAGCCGATAGCAACCACGTTCGACCGGGCCCAGGACCGGCGACAGCCACGTGCGCTGCCCCTCCATTACCTTGTAGTAGAAGCGTCCGAGAAACGGCGCCGGGACCCATACCAGGGCGAAAAACCCGAGGATCAGCCAATAGTCATAACTGTGCATAGCCGCTCCTAGTTCCGGTCCGCGCGCAACAGCGCAACCAACAGATAAATGAACAGCCCCACTGCCAACAGCAGTGACACTCCGTCCAGAACGCTCATGGAAGTTCTCCGTGTTACGGCGTATTGCCGCGTGTGGAGTCATTGTCGGAAAGAAGGCTGTAAAGGAACGAGACCGTGGGTGTGGGCCGGGCATAAAGAAAGCGTAAAAAGTGGTTTTACGCTGGGGTTATGGGGTGCGCGAAGGGGCTCCGGTACGGAGAAAACCGTGAGTTTCGCAGGTAAAGCTCTAAATTTTGCGCAAGATTTAGTGAGTGAAGGCGGCAAGTCATGGATAATCCAGCCCGATTGGCACGACGTAACCGAATACGAATGGGGTCAGGAATTCTTGCGCCTCCTCGCTCGTGCCTGCAAGCTACCGATATTCGCATTACTGAAAAAGGCTGGCCCAACATGCGTATCCTTATTACCGGCGGAGCCGGTTTCATAGGCTCGGCCCTTGTTCGCGAGCTGATCCAACACACTGAGCATGATGTGCTCAACCTGGACAAACTGACGTATGCCGGCAATCTCGAGTCGCTGACCAGTATTGCCAACAACACTCGTTACGAGTTCGTTCAGGCCGATATTGTTGACCAGGCCACCGTCAGTGCAGTGCTGGCGCGTTTCCAGCCTGACGCGATCATGCACCTGGCAGCCGAGTCCCACGTCGATCGTTCCATCGATGGTCCATCAGAGTTCATCCAGACCAACATCGTCGGCACCTACAGCCTGCTCGAAGCCACCCGTGCCTATTGGCAAGCCCTCCCGGAGCCTGAGAAAAGCGCCTTCCGCTTTCATCACATTTCCACCGACGAGGTTTACGGTGACCTGCACGGCGTCGATGACCTGTTTACGGAAACGACGCCCTACGCACCCAGCTCGCCCTACTCCGCCAGCAAGGCCGCGTCCGACCACCTGGTCCGCGCCTGGCAGCGAACCTATGGCCTGCCGGTGCTGCTGACCAATTGTTCGAACAATTACGGGCCTTTCCACTTTCCCGAGAAATTGATTCCGCTGGTTATCCTCAACGCCCTGGCCGGCAAGCCACTGCCGGTTTATGGCAACGGCCTGCAAGTGCGCGACTGGCTGTTCGTCGAAGATCACGCCCGGGCACTGCTCACAGTGGTGACCACCGGCAAGGTCGGCGAGACCTACAACATCGGCGGGCACAACGAACAAAAGAACATCGACGTGGTGCGCGGCATCTGTGCCCTGCTTGAAGAACTGGCACCGCAAAAGCCGGAGGGCGTTGCGCATTACGCCGACCTGATCACCTTCGTCCAGGATCGTCCTGGACATGACTTACGCTACGCAATCGACGCCAGCAAGATTGAACGCGAACTGGGCTGGGTGCCCGAAGAGACGTTCGAAACCGGCTTGCGCAAAACCGTTCAATGGTACCTGAACAACATGGACTGGTGCCGCCGTGTTCAAGATGGCAGCTATCAGGGCGAACGCCTTGGCGCCATCAATTCCAAGGAGTTGCTCCCATGATGAAAGGTATCGTTTTGGCAGGTGGCTCGGGCACACGCCTGCACCCGATTACGCTCGGTGTGTCGAAACAGCTGTTGCCGGTCTACGACAAGCCCATGATCTACTACCCGATCTCGGTGCTGATGCTGGCCGGCATCAAGGATATCCTGCTGATCTCCACCCCGCAGGATCTGCCGCAATATCGCAATCTGCTGGGTGACGGCAGCCAGTTCGGGGTGAACTTCAGCTTTGCCGAGCAGCCATCTCCGGACGGTCTGGCCCAGGCTTTCCTGATTGGCGAGGAGTTCATTGGCGATGACCCTGTGTGCCTGATCCTGGGCGACAACATCTTTCACGGTCAGCACTTTGGCGAACAATTGCAGAACGCGGCACAACGCTGTTCCGGCGCCACCGTGTTCGGTTATTGGGTCAAGGACCCCGAACGCTTCGGCGTCATCGATTTCGACAGCGAGGGCCGTGCGCTTTCGATCGAAGAAAAACCGAAAAAGCCAAAATCCAGCTATGCCGTAACCGGCCTGTATTTCTACGACAACGACGTGATCGAGATCGCCAAGGCGGTGAAACCTTCGCCTCGCGGCGAGCTGGAAATCACTGACGTCAACAATGCCTATCTGCAACGCGGAGACCTGCAGGTCGAGCGTTTTGGTCGAGGTTTCGCCTGGCTCGACACCGGCACCCACGACAGCTTGCTCGAAGCCTCTCAATACGTGCAGACCATCGAACACCGCCAAGGCCTCAAAGTCGCCTGTCTCGAAGAAATAGCCTATGAAAATGGCTGGATCAACCGCGAACAACTGCTGGAACGCGCCCAGTACTTCGGCAAGACGGGATATGGTCAGTACCTGGCCAAATTGGCAGGGGGAGAGTAATGAGCCTGTGTGAGCCCGATTTGCCCCATGGCGAGACTGAACCGTTCTCATGAAAGTACTCATCAATGGCAGACATGGTCAGGTCTCACACGAGCTGCAACGCCGACTGGGTGTGCTCGGCGAATTGATCGTATTGGGTCGCGAACAGCTCGATCTCGCGCAACCCGATCAGATTCGCCGCCAGGTGCAAAACCTCAGGCCCGACCTGATCATCAACGCGGCAGCCCATACAGCGGTTGACCTGGCAGAAAGCGAGCCGCAAGCAGCCTTTGCCATCAACGCGATCGCTCCCGGCATTCTCGCCGAAGAGGCGCTGGCTCTCGACATCCCGTTGATACATTACTCCACGGACTATGTTTTCGACGGATTGAAATCCGGACCTTACAACGAGGACGACACGCCCAATCCGCTCGGCGTATATGGTAAGAGCAAGTTGGCCGGTGAGCAGGCTATCAAGGACGTGCAAGGCAAACACCTGATCCTTCGTACCAGTTGGGTCTATTCAAACCATGGCCGTAACTTTCTGCTGACGATGCAGCGATTGCTGCAAGAGAAACCGGAGTTACGTGTAGTTGCCGATCAAATCGGAGCCCCTACCTGGGCCGGCACACTCGCCAACAGCACCCTTGCCCTGATTGAACACTGGCAGGCGCGCGAGGTGGCCAACTGGGGCATTTATCACTTGACCGCTCAAGGTGAGACCTCCTGGTTTGGTTTCGCTCAGGCAATCGGCGAAGCATTGCGACAACAGGGCAAACCCTGCGCCGCCCTGTTACCGATCCCGTCCAGCGACTACCCGACGCCTGCTGCCCGGCCGCTCAACTCGCGCCTGGATTGCAGTCGCTTGCAACGCGATTGGGGCGTCAGTCAACCTGACTGGCAGACGGCGTTGCGCGAGTGCCTTACCGAACAAACCTGAACATCAACGGCGGCCCGCGCTTGCTTTGAAACACGACGTATCCGCATCGCAGCGGCGTCGTGTAGCAGACAGGCGGGCTTGCTCGCGAAAGCGGCATTTGTAGCAACGACGCCCCCGACTGACGCACAAAGTTCGCACATTCGGTTGCGAACATCTCCGATACGACGCCTTTCAGCCCATTACGACGCCCCCTCGAAAAATGGCACGCCCACTGCACTGGCCTCCCCCCGAGCGTTCCAAACCACTCAGGGAGCAAGCGCATGAACACACAACTCAAACCCACGCTGGGCACGTTGCATCTGTGGGGCATTGCCGTCGGGCTGGTGATTTCCGGGGAGTATTTCGGCTGGAGTTATGGCTGGGGCGTGGCCGGGACCTTGGGTTTTCTGGTGACCTCTTTCATGGTCGCCACCCTGTACACCTGCTTCATCTTCAGCTTCACCGAGCTGACCACCGCCATTCCTCACGCTGGAGGCCCCTTTGCCTACAGCCGTCGTGCGTTTGGGGAAAAAGGCGGATTGATCGCCGGCCTGGCGACATTGATCGAATTCGTCTTCGCCCCACCGGCGATTGCCCTGGCCATCGGCGCCTATCTCAATGTCCAGTTTCCAGCCCTGGACCCGAAACACGCGGCAGTCGGTGCCTATATCCTGTTCATGGGTCTCAACATCCTCGGCGTGAAACTGGCGGCGACCTTCGAACTGGTGGTCTGTGTGTTGGCGGTCGCTGAATTGCTGGTGTTCATGGGCGTGGTGGCGCCGGCGTTCAGCTTCAGCAACTTCGCCCTCAATGGCTGGGCCGGCACCGACGTGTTCGGCGCTCCGGCGATCGCCGGAATGTTCGCGGCCATCCCCTTTGCCATCTGGTTCTTCCTGGCCATCGAAGGCGCCGCCATGGCCGCCGAAGAAGCCAAGGACCCGAAACGCACCATTCCCAAGGCCTACATCAGCGGTATTTTGACCCTGGTGCTGCTGGCGATGGGCGTGATGTTCTTCGCCGGTGGCGTCGGCGACTGGCGCACCCTGTCGAACATCAACGACCCGCTGCCCCAGGCGATGAAAACCGTGGTTGGCGAAAGCTCCGGGTGGCTGCACATGCTGGTGTGGATCGGCCTGTTCGGCCTGGTGGCGAGTTTCCACGGGATCATCCTTGGCTATTCGCGCCAGTTCTTCGCCCTCGCCCGCGCCGGCTACTTGCCGGCGTCCCTGGCCAGATTGTCGCGTTTCCAGACTCCCCACCGGGCGATCATCGCCGGCGGCGTGATCGGTATCGCGGCGATCTACAGCGACGGTTTGATCAACCTCGGCGGCATGACGCTGACGGCGGCGATGATCACCATGGCAGTGTTCGGCGCCATCGTCATGTACATCATGAGCATGCTCAGCCTGTTCAAACTGCGCAAAACCGAGCCAAACCTGGAGCGCACCTTCCGCGCGCCGTGCTACCCGCTGGTGCCGTTCATTGCGCTGATGCTGGCGGTGGTATGCCTGGTGGCGATGGCCTGGTTCAACACCTTGATCGGCCTGATCTTCCTGGGCTTCATGGCCGCAGGTTTCGTGTACTTCACGCTCACCGCGCAATTGCGCGCCGATGCACCGGCGGATGCGATGCTGACCGGACTTTGAAAGCGTTCAAGTGAAGCTTGAACAACAGGCATAGAATGGGGGTGATAGCGATGGAACTGCGATGAAATCCCGTCACTCAAAGTGCTATACGCGATCGGTTGGCGAACCCTCGTCGACCCGCCTGCTTTTCAAGGAGAATCCTATGCCCTGGTATGCCTGGTTGATTCTGGTCGTTGCCATTGGCTCGATCGTTGGTGGTCTGATGATGCTGCGCGACACAGCCCACAAAGTCGAACTGACCGAAGAGCAACGTAAGCGCGTCGCCGAACGCAATGCGGAAATGGACGCCAAGGAAGCGCAGGACCGCTGAATGAAAACCCCGCCTTGAACAGCGGGGTTTGTTTTTACGTGGTTTGCCCTGAAATCATGCCGCTTTGTACCCATATCGAAGCATCTGCATGCTTTTTAGAAATAGAAGTACAGTCACCATGCAATTTTCATTGGTTAATATGGGCCGCATTGATGCGGAGATATCAGATGCGTTACTCGCAGGACCATAAAGCCCAGACCCACCAACGCATAATCAAGGAAGCTTCAGCGCGATTTCGACGCGACGGTATCGGCGCGACCGGGCTGCAACCTCTGATGAAAGCGCTGGGCCTGACCCACGGTGGCTTTTACTCGCACTTCAAGTCCAAGGACGAACTGGTGGAAAAAGCCTTGCAAGAGGCTGGCGCACAAGTCGACGAATTGTGCGCGCAAATCTTCGCCGAGGAGCATCCTCTCGAAGCCTTCATCGACGCTTACCTGTCCGAATGGCATCAAACCTCACCTCACGAGGGTTGCCCGCTGCCGACCATTTCTTCGGAACTGGGGCTGCGTGGTCAACCGAGCCCCACCAGCGACGTCGTGCTCCAGGCGCGACTCGACCAGATCCGGCGCACCCTTGACGGAGAGCGCACCGCCGACCGCAGCATCGTCATCATGTCTACGCTGGTCGGCGCCTTGCTGTTATCGCGCAGCGTGGCCGACGCCGGGTTTGCCCAACGGATTCTCGACGTCGCACGCGAACACCTCAAACACCCGCAGGATTAACCCTGCCAACGCTTGAACAGCACACTGGCGTTGACCCCGCCAAATCCGAAGCCGTTGGACAACGCATATTCGATGGCCATCGGCCGTGCGCTGCCATGAACAATGTCCACGCCTTCAGTGGCAGGGTCCGGGTTTTCGAAATTGAGGGTCGCCGGCACGACCTGGTCGCGGATCGCCAGTAGCGTAAAGATCGCTTCGAGTCCACCCGCGGCACCGAGCAAATGTCCGGTCGCCGACTTGGTCGATGTCACGGCGATGCCGTTTTGCGCACCGAACAACGCCTTGATCGCCGCCAGCTCACCCAGATCCCCCACCGGAGTCGAGGTTGCATGAGCATTCAGATGCTGGACCTGAGCCGGTGAAACACCGGCCTGTGCCAATGCCAACGACATCGCTCGCCGCGCACCGCTGCCGTCCTCGGGACCGGCGGTCAAGTGATAGGCATCGGCGCTGGTGCCGTAGCCGACCAGCTCCGCCAGGGGCTTGGCGCCCCGGGCCAGCGCATGGTCCAGAGACTCGATGACCAGTAGCCCGGCCCCCTCCCCCATGACAAAGCCATCGCGACCACTGTCGAAAGGTCGTGAAGCGCGTTCAGGCGTATCGTTGTAAGCACTGGACAAGGCGCGAGCAGCGGCGAACCCGGCAAGGCTGACCCGATCGATCGCCGCTTCAGCACCGCCGCACACCGCGATATCCGCCTCACCCGCACGAATCATTCGCGCCGCGTCGCCAATTGCCTGAACCCCGGCGGCGCATGCCGTGACCGGCGCGCCCAGTGGCCCCTTGAAGCCATGCTGGATCGACACATGACCGGCCGCGAGGTTGACCAGAAATGAAGGAATGGTGAATGGAGACAAACGCCTCGGACCACGGCTATCGGTAGTCCGTACTGCGTCGGCAATCGCACCGAAACCACCCACGCCTGAACCGATGATGGTGGCCGTGCGCTCCTGGGCATTGGCATCCAGCGCTTGCCAGCCGGCTTGCTCCAATGCCTGACGCGCGGCTTCCATGGCGAACAGAATGAAGCGATCCATCTTCTTCTGTTCCTTGGGTGGAGTCGCCAGGTCCGGATCGAAACCCGCCTGCGGGTCATCCGCCAAGGTCGGCACCGCACCGCCGACCTTGGCCGGCAGATCGGCAACCACCTCATCCGGCAGATTACGCAGCCCGGAACGCCCGGCCAACAGCCGCTCCCAGACCACTTCGACACCGCTCCCCAGCGGCGACACCAGGCCCATGCCTGTTACAACCACACGACGATCATTCATACCGCTCACACCTCAATCTGATTGATGGCACTTACCGATAGCGGGCAGCAGCCTTGCTTTTGGACAGGTTAGGCGCCATCACAAGACGCGCCGCCACGAACGCATTCCAATCCGCCGCATCGGGCAATGAAGGAATAGTGATCAATTCACCCTGATCCAGACCCGACAATGCAGCATCGACCATCTCACCCGCCTCCATCACCATGTCCGCAGGAATTTGTGACGCATCGATGCCGGAGCGCTCCCAGATCTCGGTTCGGGTTACACCGGGCAGCACCGCCTGGATCTTCACCCCAGTGCCGTCCAGTTCGGCGTTCAACGATTGAGTCAGGCTCAATACATAGGCCTTGCTGGCGCTGTAGGTCGCGTTGAAACGCTCGGGAAACAAGGCCACCACCGACGCAATATTGATGATTGTGCCGCGCCCGGCCTTGGTAAAACCGGCTGCAGCCGCCGCGGCCAATCGCGTGACAGCGGTGATATTCAACTGAATCATTCGCTCCAGCTGGTCGATATCGGCATTGGCCAAAAGCCCGTCCGCCGCCACGCCGGCGTTATTGAGCAACAGACTGATACTCGAATCGCTGCGTAACCGCTGTTCGAGCTGCAGCACGTCTGCTTTTTGAGTCAGGTCCGCCTTCAGCACTTCAACCTTGATCCCATGCTCCGAACGCAGTTTGCTCGCGGCCGCCTCCAATCGCTGTTCGTCGCGAGCCACGAGCAACAAATCAAAACCACGGGCCGCCAACCGCTCGGCGTAAACCGCCCCTATACCGGAAGAAGCGCCGGTGACGAGGGCCGTACCTCGGGACTGAACTGAATTCATGACGGTGCTCCTGAAGGATGCTGAAGGACGCCTGACGCCAAGGCACTTCGACGCAAGCGGTATTTATTATACGCATAATTCAAACGAAATATGATAGCCGTAATTTTCCATATCCACGAAGCGGTCGGCTCTCGTCGGTGCCCAGGCCTGCATGAGAGAGTAGACCCTGTATGAACGCAAAACCGCGCCGAACCTCTACGATGGTATGAACGGTATTGCGGGCCGACCGATAAATGGCGGGGCGGATGAACAGTGCGTATTCAGCGGTGACTGAGCGACAGGACTTTCATGCGTCGAAGCAGCCCGATAGTCGATCAAAGCGATGTCTGATTGGCGACCCTGCTGAACAACGCGGGCCTGTACTTTGTCTGATTTCAGGTAACCGAAAAACCATTCAAGTACTGCGACTGGTCCGCCGGGCATAACTCTCGCTATAGACAAAGGCCGATCAATGACCGGCCCTTGTCGTCCAGTCCCGCCCCTAGTTCACCTCGATCCTGTCGCGGTTCCTGTCCAGAAGCGCTTTGCCGATACCCTTCACTTCCAGCAACTCGTCAACTGACGCAAACGCACCATTACTTTCACGATAAGCAACAATTGCTTTCGCTTTGGCCTCGCCCACTCCCGTCAGCTCACGTTGCAACGTAGATACATCAGCACTATTGAGATCGACTTTACCGGATGGCGCCTGGACGGCAACATCCTGCACCAGAGGCGCATTCATCGCCTCAGGCGCCTTGACAGGCGCGGCGATTGCCGTAAGAGAAGCACTGGTGAGGAGGGCGAATACCAGAGAGTAGAAACTGCTTGTACGCATAAGTGAAGCTCCATGCCGTCGTTTGAGAAAGCAGCTTTTCCGAAGCTGCTCTCCAAACCTAGGCTATGCCATGGGACTGTCAAAAATGTGTACGTTACAGCATATGAAACAATCAGGGCTCAAGGCGGCGCTGCTGGTAGATCCAGTCGACAATCTCACCGTCGGGGGTGTAGCCGCTGACAGTGTCGCGCAACAACTGGCGGACGCGCGTGTAGTCGTCCTGATCCACCGCTGCGAGCAACTCGGTCAACTTGCCCTTCAGCAAATCCCAGGACAGGTGATCCTCGTTGGCCGTCATGATCATCGGATGCTGTGTGGCTGCTACGTTGTCACCGATCAGTAGCTCTTCGTAAAGCTTTTCGCCCGGACGCAGCCCGGTGAACTCGATAGCGATGTCACCATGCAGGTTTTTTTCCGAACGAACACTCAGGCCGGATAAATGGATCATCTTCTCGGCCAGTTCAACGATTTTCACGGGCTCGCCCATGTCCAGGACAAAAACATCCCCCCCCTGCCCCATGGAACCCGCTTGAATCACCAACTGCGCCGCTTCCGGGATGGTCATGAAGTATCGAGTGATCTTCGGATGCGTGACCGTCAGAGGACCACCCGACTTGATCTGCTTGTGAAACAGCGGAATGACCGAACCCGATGACCCCAGGACGTTACCAAACCGCACCATCGTGAAGCGCGTTTTGTTCACACGGGAGACATTGCTCGTATCTCCGAACAAAACCGGAGCCAACTCACGACTCAGCGCTTGCAACGTCAACTCGGCAAGACGTTTGGTGCTACCCATGACATTGGTGGGACGCACGGCCTTGTCCGTCGAAATCAGGACGAAGTTGGCCACTCCTGCCTGAAGTGCGGCCTGGGCCGTATTAAGCGTGCCTATTACATTATTGAGCACACCCTCGGCAATGTTGTGTTCGACCATAGGCACATGCTTGTAGGCGGCTGCGTGATAAACCGTGTCCACTCGCCAGGTTTTCATGACGTCCAGCAACTTGTCCGGGTTGCGAACCGATCCGAGAATCGGCAGGAGACGGATGGACAGCGACTCTCGAGCGACCCGCTGCTCCAGCTCGGACAAAATGGAGTAAAGGTTGAACTCGCTGTGTTCAAACAGAAGAAGCGTTGTCGGGCGCAGCGCCAGAATCTGCCGGCAAAGCTCTGAGCCAATGGACCCTCCGGCGCCCGTGACCAACACGGACTGCCCCGTGATGCAATGTTCGAGTAAATCAGCCTGGGCCGGGACGGCGTCACGCCCGAGCAGGTCGGCAATGTCTACTTCCTGGATATCGTCGACCTTTACCCGGCCACTGGCCAGATCCATGAAACCCGGGACGCTACGAACGTGCAGCGGAAAGCCTTCGAGAAACCCGAGAATCTCGCGACGGCGGCCACGGTTTGACGAAGGAATGGCGAGGAGAATTTCCTGGGCACCGGTGTTATCGATCATCTGCTGGATGTGCTTGGGCTTGTACACCTGCAATCCGGAAATCACCCGGTCGGCGATCCCGCTATCGTCATCGATAAAGGCAACAGGCCGCATGACGCGCCCCATCCGCAAGGCTGCAACAAGTTGATTACCCGCCGACCCTGCGCCGTAGATAGCCACTTTCGGCAGACCGTCATCCCGGCTGGTAAACGGGACGTGCTGGGCGGCGCTGAACCAGTCGCCCATAAAGTACTGACGCATGGCCAGGCGCAGACCGCCGATCATGATCAGGCTCAACCACCAGTAGTTGAAAATGATCGAGCGCGGAACGACGTTTTGATGATTACTGTACCAGTACACCACGACGCCAAGTATCAGGGACGATAGTGTCACCGCCTTGATAATGGCAATGAGCGCGTCATTTCCAAAGTACCGCATGACCGCACGGTACATGCCAAAGCGAATGAAAAGAGGAATGGCGATGACAGGTGCACTGACAAAAAGCCAGACATGCTGAGTGAACGGGTTGACCAATTCGTCCACCCCAAGTCGCACGACAAACGCCATCCACAGGGCACACCAGACCAGCGAAATATCAGTCAGGACCTGCAGAATGCGTTTATGTCGTCTTGGCAGACTTAACAACTTTGCCCGAATCTTATCCATAACCCCTCTAAACACCTGTCGAAGCTCCTAGCATTGATACAGCAACTGCAGCTTTCGGTAACTCACTTACCGACAAAGCAATACTCAAAAACCAATGCGTTCATCACGCCTTGCCAGCGATTTCCAACTCGCCCGCGTGAAACTTGAAAGCCAGCAACACCAGAGGCACGTAGGCCAGGGCCACGCCTGCCACGCCATCGATATATTGCATGACGACCAATATAGCCACTGGCACTAACCACAACAAATTGATCGCAGCAATTGTCAGCGTGACCGCCCGATGGCTGCCATATTGTCGTGAAGCATACTGGTATCCATGACTGCGATGGGCCTCATAAACCTTATCCCCACGCAACAGCCGACGAATGAGGGTAAAGGTGGCATCAACAATAAAAACGCCCAACAATATGAGCCAGGCCCAGAGGAACAGTGGATTCGTCCATGCTGCATAGAGCGACATCACCGCCAGCACTATGCCCAGAAAACCACTGCCGGCATCGCCCATAAAAATCTTCGCTGGCGGGAAATTCCAGGCGAGGAAACCCGATACGGCCATCGCCAGCACCAGCGGAGCAATCGCGAGGTTGGTGTGGCCTGCGATCCAGTAGACCAGGCAAGCACCGACACAGGCACAAATCGCCTCGACGCTGGCCAGGCCATCAATACCATCCATGAAGTTATAGAGATTGAGCATCCAGACCAAGTAGAAGGCGCCGATGACATATCCGAACCAACCGAGACTGAACTCGAAGCCGAACAGGTTGATCGACGCCATCCCGCCAATCCAGATCAATGCCCAGATGGCACCCGCGAAATGCGCAAGCAGGCGCCAGCGCGCGGCAATATGCCCATGATCGTCGAGAAACCCGATGATCGCGATCCAGCCGCCGGCCCCCAGCAGAGCCAGCGCTATCGGCCAGGCGACGGCATCTGTCCAGGCCAGGACTGGCAACGCGATCAGAAAGCTCAGGACGATAGCCACACCACCACCCCGGGGGGTCGGGACCGAGTGTGAACTACGCGCATTAGGAACATCTATCAAGCTGCGTGCCAGCGCGTATTTGCGCAATGCACCGGTGCCCAAAAATGAAACACCCACCACCAACGCCAACAACCATATTGTGTTCAAAGGTCAACTTCCTGAAACAGCCACAATCAATTCTGCAATTGAACCGGCATTGCCATAAGCCAGCTTAGCGCTGCCTTTCCTTGTAGTAGTTGGCAGCCGAGACAAGCGCCTCATCGACGCTGACCGGCGGAATCCAGCCCAGCAACTCCCGAGTTTTGCTGATATCGACTTGCAACGAACCGCACAGACGTTGCGACAAAGCCTTCTTGCCGAGCAACTGCGCCCCTCGTTCAAGCAACACGCTTGGCACAGGCAACAGGCGGGCAGGTTTACCCAATGCCTTTGCCATCCGCGTCAACAATTGTGTCGTGGACAAATCCTCCCCGTCGCTGACGAGGAAAGTCTGATTGGCGGCGGCCGGATGACGGATGCAGGTCACGATCAAATCCGCAAGATTTTCCAGAGCGACCAGGCTGCGTCGATTATGGATAGCGCCGAACGGCAAGGGTATTCCCTTGTCCAGCCAACGCATCATGTTCAGAAAGTTGGCTCTCACGCCCGGACCGTAAACCAGTACCGGACGGATGATCACCACTTCCATCCCGCAAGTGCTCGCAATTTCACGCAGCCCTTGCTCGGCCTCCATTTTCGAAACGCCGTACGGATCACCTGGTGCGGGCGTCGCGTCGGCGAAGTAAGGCTGATTGAGCGGCGTACCTTCGCCATTCACCTTGATCGAACTGATGAACACAAAGCGGCGAACACCCGACGAGGCTGCCTGCCGAGCGAGGCTTAGCGTGCCCTCGACATTCACCTTGCGAAACGCCTCCAGCGGATCGGATTCGGTGTCATTCATGACGTGAACGCGAGCCGCGCCATGAATGACAACCTCCACTTGATCCAGCGCCTGAGACCAATCGGTATCAGCACTGAGCCCGGCGGTTCGAACGGTAATAACGCGCGACGGACAGTCAGGCAGGGCGTGCCCGCGAATGGCAGCCACCGGTTCCAGATCGTCAGAGGCCGCCAAGCGACCCAATACTGCGCGACCGACGAAACCCGTAGCACCTGTCAATAAAACACGCATTTTTCAAACCTCGACGACGCTCAGGATTTCGACCAGACAGTACGATTGATGTAGTCGGTGTAACTCAGTACGACCCGAACGACCTGCTTCGACACAGGACCTGCCTGGTAATCCCTGACAACCGGGATAACACGCTGGCTACGATCATGTTGGCTGGTAACTACACGTACGGCATCCAGAACACCCTCCACTTTCAGGCCGCTCATGATGAGAGTGCCTTCATCCATCCCTTCCGGACGCTCGTGCGCATTACGAATGGTAATGGCGGGCAGATTCAGAAGAGAGGCTTCCTCTGTGATGGTGCCGCTATCGGACAGCACGCAGAACGCCGACATCTGCAACTTGATGTAGTCGAGCAGACCGAATGGCTTCGAGAAGCGAATCAAGGGGTGGTCCAGCGATTCGCCTATCGCTTCCAGACGTTTGCGCGTACGAGGATGCGTGGAAACAATGATCGGGTACTGGTACTTGTCGGCCAGGGCTCGCAGCGTTTTGAGCAAGTCGCGAAGGTTTTCCGGCGTATCGACGTTTTCCTCACGGTGAGCGCTGATGATGAAGAACTTGTCCTGCTCCAGGCCTTCTCGCGCCAGCACGTCGGAAGTGAGAATTTTCGGCATGTAGTAGTCGAGCACCTCCTCCATATGCGAGCCGGTCTTGATGATGGTTTCAGGACGAATGCCTTCAGCGATCAGGTAACGCCGGGCATGTTCGGTCAAGACCATATTGATATCGCTGAGGTGATCGAGCACCTTGCGGTTCAACTCTTCAGGGACGCGCTGGTCAAAACAGCGGTTGCCGGCTTCCATATGGAACACCGGAATCTTGCGGCGCTTGGCGGCAATGACGGCCAGACAGGTATTGGTATCGCCGTAGAGCAGAAGTGCATCAGGCTTTTCGGCCTCGAATACTTCGTCCGCCTTCGAAATGACTTCGGCGATGGTCTTGGCTGCGGTATCACCGGCAGCCCCCAGAAAGTAATCAGGCTTGCGGATTTCGAGATCATCGAAAAAGACCTGATTCAATTCGAAGTCGTAATTCTGACCCGAGTGAACCAACACATGATTAACCTGCTTATCAAGCTCGGCAATAACGCGGCTCATCTTGATAAGTTCTGGTCGCGTCCCGACCAGCGTCATGACCTTAAGCATCAAGTTGCTCCTGAATGTATTCCAGATTCAACAGAACTTTCTTCACGCCTTCTACATCGAGACGCTCGGTGTTGTGGGAGGTGTAGTCGTCGAGATCGGAAATTTCCTGCTCGCCCTCGACAAAAAACTTCTTGTAGTTAAGGTCGCGATTGTCCGAAGGGATGCGGTAGTAGCGCCCCATGTCTTCGGCCTTGGCCATTTCTTCTCGGGAGATCAGCGACTCGTAGAGTTTTTCGCCGTGGCGAGTACCAATGACCTTGACGGCATTGTCGCGAACAAACAGTTCCTTGAGTGCCTGGGCCAGGTCCGCCACTGTCGAGGCTGGTGCTTTCTGGACGAAAATATCACCTTGCTCGGCATGCTCGAACGCGTGCAGGACCAGGTCAACGGAATCCTCGAGCGACATCAGGAAACGTGTCATGTTCGGGTCGGTGACGGTCAGCGGCTCGCCACTCTGCAACTGATTGATGAACAACGGGATCACAGAACCGCGGGATGCCATGACGTTACCGTAGCGGGTTGCGCAAATCACCGGGCCTGTCGCCGGAATCATCCGCGATTTGGCAACCATCAGCTTTTCAGCCATGGCCTTGGAAATGCCCATGGCATTGATTGGGTATACTGCTTTGTCGGTACTGAGTACGACAACGCGTTGCACGCCCGAAGCAATAGCCGCATTCAAAACGTTCTCGGTACCCATGACGTTGGTACGCACGGCTTCCATCGGGTAAAACTCGCAGGAAGGCACCTGTTTCAGGGCTGCGGCGTGGAAAATGTAATCCACCCCCACCATCGCCTGATCCAGGCTGTCGCGATCACGCACGTCACCGATGTAGAACTTCACCTTGTCATTCGACAAGGCAATGCGCATATCTTCCTGCTTCTTCTCGTCACGGCTGAATACACGAATCTCTTTTACATCAGTATCCAGAAAACGCTTCAACACCGTATGGCCAAACGAGCCCGTACCGCCCGTGATCATCAAAACCTTATTATCGAACATAACTACCTTCCCAAACCTGATTGAATTTAATGATCAACGCAACGCGCGCATCGATTTAACCAATTCCAACCACGACGGTGGAACGTAACCGGTTGCCGCCTGAAACTTCGAGGAGTTTAGTGAGCGATCTATGGAAACTTGACTATCCGCGATGATATCGATTTCTTTTTCGTAAACTTTCGCCACCATCTTCAGAAGAGACAGTTTGTCAATTGGCGCCACGGAAACATGATAAAGGCCATGGAGACCTGGATTCGGGATCACGTAATCGCGAATGACACGCGCCAATTCTGCGGTTGGAAGCCCCGAAAAAATGGCCTTCTCATAACCCTTGACCGGTGCGTTCTGGGACAGGAACCAGTCCACCAGCGAATACTGGCTCCCCAGTTCGTGACCAATGATCGAAGTCCGCAGGGTGATAGCATTCAGTTCATCGTGAAGCTCACCGATGTACTTGGACTTACCGTAGAGATCCTCTGCATCGGAGATGTCCTCTTCGGTGTACATGCCTTTGCGGCCAGAAAACACGCAATCGGTGCTGATATGAATCAGCCGGGAACCTGACAGCGTGCACAACTTGGCAATGCGATGCGGCAACATGGCATTGATAGGGAGTGCGGAAAGGGGGTCCTTGGCATCGGCCAATTGTTTGATCAGTCCGACGCAGTTGATGACGACGTCCGGCTTGACCCGTGCCAGCACCGAAACCAGCGAATCCTGGTCTAGCACGTCGACATTACTGATCAACGAACTGTGCATGTCCTCAGAAAAGTATCTTGCGCCACCCGGATTGCGCAAAGTGCCCCACACCTCGTAGTGCGGGTTTCCATGGAATTGCCTGAACACTGTACTGCCCAGCATTCCGGTGACCCCTAACACGAGAACTTTCATTTTGAGCTACCTTTTAATTCATTGATCCTGCTACTGAGAATTTCGACCAGACGCTGACTTTGCCGCTCCATTTCGAAATGCTCGAGGTAATACGCTCGACCTGCCTGTCCCATCGATTCCCGCTCATCCGAAGTCATGCGAAAAAGCTGCTCAATGCAATAGGCCATACCTTCGGCGTCTTGCGCCGCGGTGGTCAGACCGGCTCCCGCCTCTTGAATGACGCGCGCGCCCTCCCCGTCCAGCGCGGCGATAATCGGCCTCCCCGCTGCCAGGTAAGCCTGAACTTTACTAGGGATGGTATAGGAGAACGCCTCATCTTGCTTCAACGTCACCAACAATCCCTCAGCGCGACTGAAAAAATGCGGCATTTCAGTGGCTGCAAAGCGTCCGGCGAGTATAAGGTTGTCCAAACCTCGGGATTCCTTCTGGGTTTCGATCCAGCTCGACATACTGCCGCTTCCGACCAAAACAATCCTGACTTCCGACAAATGGCGAAGCTTGTCAGCTACCTCGATGAGGGTTTCGACCGACTGGGCAGTCCCCAGGTTTCCAGCAAAAACCAGACAGAAATGATTGTCTAGCTCCGCGAGCAAGGGGGCGGGAATCCGGGTCTCCTCGATACTCCGCGGTACGTCCTGATATGAGTTGGGGTAATACACAACCTTGCCAGGATTGGCGTAACGGGCGACCGGTTCTCGAAATGCCCTCGACTGAACAAGAAGCGTATCGACGAAGGCATAAATACCTTTCACCATCCAGCCCACAACGCGCAATATTGCTTTGTTCTTGATGAACCCGGTCGCACTCAAGCTCTCCGGCCAGAGATCCTGAACCCATACAGCCAGATGGTTCTTGAGTTTCCACTTCAAGTAAATCGCAGGAATTACTGAAGTAATAGGTGAAGGTGCAAACACAAAAATCGCGTCAAAATCTTCACCTTTTACTGCTGCCGGGTAAAACTTAAGTCCATTTAAAATAAACGAAAAATAGTTCAGCATCAGATTTTTTGCGCCGGAAGCACCACGTGGTCTGAGTGGTGCACGACAAACACTGACGGAAGAGTCGAATTTTTCTTCCTGATATCCAGAAGCACTGTAACCACCAAAGACAATGCCATCAGGGTAATTTGGCTTACCAGTAAGAACCTTGATGTCATGCCCTTGAGCCGCCAAAGTCTTGACCAAATCATTAATAATGAACGACTCAGGCCAGAAATATTGCGTTACCACCAGGATTTTCATCTAGCAAGCACCTTCTTTTGAGCGTTTGGCCAACGCGAGTAACTCGGACCAAGTATTTTTCGAGGTGCTTTCCCAATCAAATCTGCCAATCTGCAAACGGCTGCAGTCGACAACTTAGTCAATAGCTCGGGAGCTGATAGGGCCTCTGTCAGCACACCACCTATATTTTTCGAGTAAAACGGTATGGTTTTACGAAAACGAAAATCGAAAGAAATTATATTCCTAAACATCGTAATGATCGCGCAGCCGGCCGATGCACGAGCCCCCAATATTCAAATCGCGCAGAGCATTATCAATAGTCTCTGCCGCTTCGGTGACATTAATGCCTTGGGTCTTATGAGCCCCTGCCTTGATAAGGCTGCCATATAACAAATCGACCAGACCAGCGGTTTTCCGAGTGAATCCAGAGGTGACTTTTTTAATATTTTTTATTCGATGAAACTCAGACCTTAATACACTGCCAGGTACTTCACACGTAAAACCATGATAAGTTTTCAGCGCATCAACCCCAGTTTTTCCAAAATAAAACCCGACCTCGTTCACTTTCTTGCCAAACTCTACAGCCAGCGACAGGCCCACATAACCAAGACCCGCAACAGCCAAATTTACACCTTCGAGTTTAAGCATTTAATTTCCTTGCGACTAACTGCTGGACCAACCGTAAATGAGTCAAATATATGCAGGCCCAGAAACTCACGCAACATTTTACACGCTATCAAATCTTGACTTCAGAGCCTTTGGCCCAAGCTTCACAATAGAGTACACAAAAGAAAGTACAGCTCGGCATCTACTGAATCTAATCTTAAAGTCCGGATAACATGTCGACAAATCGATAAACCTTGAAGTTGTATCCTCAATATTAAACTGCCCAGCTTTATCTCTATGAGCATCAGACAGTGAATTATATTGGGCAACTTCCATTCGATATAGCATTTCTATGCATTCAAGAATAGGAATTCGACGCGTTGTTGCTGAAGCTTCGTTGTATGAGTAGCCGTCAATTTCTGAAAAAAACCCACACGTATCGGGAGTCGATATTGATTCTATCCCAACAATCGATGGCACACCCGCTGCAGAAGCTTCGATCAGAGTGGTACCAGAACCTATAAAGCAAAAAGCGTCATTAAAAATCTCAGGAAGATCCGAATACTTTACTTCACCCATAAAGTGCACAAACTGCGCTACACCACACTGGATCGAGTAAGCCTCTAGCGCTTCTCTTTCGGGCCCGTCACCATATATAAAATAATGAAAATCACCAACAAGTCGCAAGCTGGATAATATAGATATTACATGCCTATTATAAACCTTGAAGTCCACCAAACGACCAACAGACAACAGCTTTAATGACAGTTTGTCAGGATAACATTTACTATAATGCTCAAGTGATATACCCAATGGCAACAATGCCACATCACCAACATCTAAAGCCTTGTAAGTAGCTGCAATCTCCGCAGTACTCTCATTCGGAAACAGAGTAAGCTTTACATTTTGATCGTACAATTCAAGCATCTTTTCTCTAAAATATACATTTCGACCGCGCCACCAAACAATTTCTCGAGAATGATAGATACCGATAGATAATGCGTCGAAAGAATATTTTTTCCGCTGGAAATACACATATGACAAAGTTAATAAATCAACAACATGGACCACGTCAAAATGAGTATGAGAACACGCACTCGCAGGCACCAAAGCGTTTAGCCAACTGGACGCCCCAAAAAAAGGAAAATACTCAACAACACAAACTGTTGCTACAGACGATAGCTTTTGGAAGAGTAAGTCATCATGCTTATTGGAGAGCAAAATCACAGTGACGGAGTGGCCCTGCTTCTGTAATTCGGTGGCCAAACGGACCACGTAGGTTTCTACGCCCCCCATGGATAGGCCACCCATCACAAAAAGTATATTTTTCAATTTACTCTCTACTTACTAATTATTGAAATTAAAAAACTGAACTGCTTCACCTGTCCAACCTGCATTATCTGTCAGATTCAAGTATAAAGTCAGCCCTGCATACAACACTATTAGAGCGTAGCCCACCCACTTGCCAAACAGCGAAAAAAAGACAAACGGTAACAAGACGTACTCAAACATCGAAATAGCCGCATAACTCCTTCCCGCGACAATTGCAAAATCGCCCAATGCAATCCGTATAAACGTTGCGCAAAAAAAGAAGCAAAAAACCAACTCAAAATACTCATATCTACTTGAGATTGTGCGCCAGAAAGCCAAGGCTAACCCCACAAAAAACAAATTCTTTAAATTTACAGCACTAAACAAGGGTAACGGATAGTTATAAATTTCCGCATTGAGATACAGATTTATTTTCTCACCTATAAACCCAAAATTGATCAAATATGAAAAAAATGTTTGTATATCAAAAAGCGCCGTAAAAGTCAGAAGAAAAAGCGCGACGGCCGCGTACATAGTGCGACCTGGTCGAAGCTGATAAATAGCGAACGGTAGTAGAATCAACAATGATGACACATGCACAAATGCGGCACAGATCACCAGAAGCATGAACATACCGACCTTCCGCACAGGAATAAACGTCACGGCCCAAAATAGAAGCGCGGAAGCCAAACCAAGACGAATAGCATTTAGTTCTTTATTAAGATAAAAATGACAAAAATATACAAGGATCGCTGCGCCGGCATGGGGAGAAAAAAATTTTATCGCCCTGACATTCAGCGCTACAGAGGCTAATGCAACCACACTGAAAAGCACAAGAGGCTCGCTACCAAAACCGCGCAACATAGATAGCAGAGTAAAAAAACCGAGTTCCACATTGAACTGGGAGTAGTTATAACCGCATAAAAATTCATCACATCCAAAAAAAAACGGAATATCCGTGAACATTTGCGCGTAGGCAACGTCATCGCTACCTACGCCCAAACTCCGCAATGCCGCTAATATGACGAGAGCTATAGCCGACGAAAAAACCGCAAGCTGCTTGACCCACCCTTGTTTAATCAGCATTTCCGCACCGCCGGAAATGGTCAAAAATATGAATACCGCGTAAATAGGCCAAACAAACTCAAAAGACATCAGTTACGCACCCAAAACTTCAACGCAAGAACACTTACAAGAAAACACATGACATAGGACATCATATACGCAACCGTGACACCTTCTGCGCCAACAATAAACCGCCCAATCAACAAGCTTAGAGATACAAATAAACCAGCCTGAAAAAGCTCTGAAATAATGTAAATACGGGTTGCCGCCCTCGCAACCGCAACAAAACCAATGACATAGTTAGACGCTTTAAAAAAATCACCAACTAACTGGTATAGCAAAAACTCATTTAACCCCTCAAACTCTTTAGAGAGCAGCAAGGGGACAAAAAAATCCCGCCAAAAATAAAGCGTTCCACCTCCGACTGCGAAAACGACCATGACAAAAACTACAAATTTATGGGTAAGTCGCTCTACTTCCCTTTTATTATTAATCCTAGAAATCATCGGCATGAAATAGGATGCCAAAAAAACACTAAAAAAACCTAAGTATGCACTAGAGAGCCTAATCAGACCTTGCCAAATTCCCGCCTGGGTATAGCCAGCATTACTAATTAGATTTTGTCGTATATAAATTTCGACAACGGGAAATGCGACCGCACTAACGCACAACATTAAACTGAACCAGCTTAATTTTTTAAGTAAAAACGGATCTATTTTCCCACATCTAAACCTGAAACGTAGCGAAGACCTCAGATACAAATAAACACTTGGGAATACCGCCATTGCCAAGATCGATATAATCGCGATCGCCGCACCCGGCAACCCAAACTTCAATATCAGCAACCAAGCAAAAGGTAATGAGATTAAATTACCAACTATCTGAGCAACTGCGAACGATTTAACATCAGCAAGTCCATTTGCGACAGAGGAAAACAGCATATTAAAGGCAAGCAAAAACTGAAAAACCGATAACAGTGATATAACCCAGGCGAGACTACCATCCCCAAGTATGAACTCTGATATCGGATGAGCAAAAAGCAAAAACAACAAAGCAAAAACGACAGAAACGACAAATGCAAAAGCCGAGGCCGTACTCAAAAGCCTATAGAGATTAAATTTATTATTCCTGTACTCTGCGGAATATTTTATGACGCCATGAGCGATACCTCCGCCAGCCAGCAGAGCGAGTATCGAAGTCAGACTCATAAAGTGGCCAAGCTTCCCCAATCCGTCTGGCCCTAAATATAGAGCGATCAGTTTAAGAACGAGAAAGCCGACAACTATTTTTGAAGCCTGGGCGAGAGTGGTCAATACGGCGCTGGAAACAGCTTTCCGATATTGAAGCTTGTCGCTACACTCGTTACGCGCCACAGGACATAATCGCTGCAGTTACTTGGCTCTTGACCTCATTTTCCTCATCGGCATTCATACCTAACCAGAGAGGCAAACGAATAAGGCGCTCACTTTCACGGGTGGTAAACTTATCATCACCTGAAAACACACCAAGTTTTTTTCCAGCCGGCGCCGAATGCAACGGAATATAATGAAACACTGCACCAACACCAGCTTCCTTTAGTTTGCTCAGTACCGCTGTACGTACATTAATATCTTTCACTTTCATATAATACATATGGGCATTCGCAACACAGCCATCTGGTATCACAGGGAGATCAACAACCCCCTTTTTTTCATAAGACTTAAAATGCTGATGATACTTTTCCCAGAGGGCAAGACGCGCAGAATTTATATATTCACAACGCTCTAACTGACCATACAAATAAGCTGCCTGCAACTCACCAGGAAGATAACTACTTCCCACATCTACCCATGTATATTTATCAATCATCCCTCTAAAAAACTGACTGCGGTTTGTCCCTTTTTCCCGAATTATTTCTGCTCGAGCAACGAAGCGAGCATCATTAATAATCAACAACCCCCCTTCACCACCACTTGTAAAATTTTTTGTTTCATGAAAACTAAACGCAGCCATGTGGCCAATAGAGCCCAGTTGACGCCCTTTGTAAGTGGACATCATTCCCTGAGCAGCGTCCTCTATTACAAACAAACCATTGCGCTGGGCAATATCCATTATTGTATCCATCTCGCAAGCGACGCCTGCATAATGCACAGGCACGATCGCCTTGGTTCGAGATGTAATAGCACCCTCAATAAGAGTTTCATCAATATTCATTGTGTCTGGACGAATGTCGACAAACACGATTTTTGCCCCTCGCAGCACAAAGGCGTTTGCCGTACTAACAAAGGTATAGCTTGGCATGATGACTTCATCACCAGGCTGAATATCGATGAGAATTGCGGCCATTTCCAATGCCTGAGTACAGGAAGGCGTCAATAGCGCCTTGGCGCAGCCCAACGTTTTCTCAAACCACTGATGGCACAAAGCAGTGAACTCACCATCTCCCGACATTTTGCCACTGCGCATGGCACGGAGAACGTACTGATCTTCATTGCCAGTATATGGCGGTTTGTTAAATGGGATCATTTTTTTGCTCACTTAAAAATTCGACTTCGAGTTTCAGCAGATCTTTTTTACGTTGTTTTATAAGCTTCGCTGGCACGCCGGCATATATACCCCATGCCTCAGTCGACCTAGTGACTAATGCCATTGAGCCTATAGAACAACCTTCTGATATTTCAACACCCGGAAAAACAACCGCCCCTGCTCCTACAATGACATGTCTACCGAGTCGAACAGCGGAAAATTTCTCGTTTTTGAATTTTTTCGGAACGAGAGAGTTGGTCAATGTCTCGCCGCTATAATCGTCCGATTGCGAAAAGACTTTTACTCCATATGCCAATGTACAAAAATCTTCCATGACAATGCCAGGAATACCTCCGGCGACGAGGCACATTGGTGTGATGTGATTGTACCGACCAATTTTTACGCATCCCGAGATCACGCAAAAATCGTCAATCCTGGAAAAATCGCCTATCTCAATTTTTTCCGCATTGTAAATACACGCCTTGTCGCTGATCTTTACCTGCTTGCCAAGACTCTTGAAACCCAATTTTTGAAGTTCTTCGTCGGTTAGATAGGCCATTCTTGATGTACCAATTGAATTTGTAGTGCTAAATATTATTTTTCTACCATTACCAGTTACAAGCTTGCTTTAAGGCACATCAGCTAAGCCCTGCGTTTTCTGCTCACAACCAAGAGTAGTGATTGTAATGGTAACCGGTAACTATCAGTCGAAAACCATTGACTGTACATCCACGAACCTGATCTCGCACAATGCTATCGAAGAGTCAATGCAAGCACCCAATATCCAGCACTTGCCTTAGAGAAATCTCAAGAAAGCACTTTACGCCGCCCCCACAAATAACGAACCAAACCAATCAGTAAACCCAGGAGCCCGCCTCCAATCAAAGCCAACCCTATGGACAGCATCTTCTTAGGCTTGATGGGTTCATCAGGTAACTCAATAGATCCATCCTGCCGGTAAACAGAAACGCTGGAGGGATCAATCTGCAAGTCTTCATAGAAGAACTTCTTGATTTGAAGCATACGAAGATTTTTTATGAAGGGATCGTTACTTTTTCTGTCCTGCAAATTTTTTATTTCTGCACTTAACGCTTTGGTGCCTCGCATGTACGTCAACTGGCCATCCATGGTCGCAGTCACTTCGGCGGCAACATTACCAGCAATTATAGGAGGCTCTTCAAGACCAATCGACTGCGCAACCCTCAACGCTTCTTGTAGTCGGCTAATCGAATCATTCCGTATCCCACTCTCAGTCTGCCGCAAAATACTTATTTGCTGACCAATATTACGTGCGCGAACTTCTGCTTCCCGCGTAACGTTGGTAATCACCTCATTTTTAGAGGCTTTACCTGCATTTGCTGTGAAGGTTTTCACCCACTCGGTTGCGCGCGCAGGATCTTTATCCTGGACTGAAACTGAATATCGATCTGGTTGTTCTTTGGAGGGCAACCCTATAGTCAGCTTCTTTAAAAACCTTGAATACAATTCATCTTGTGAGTCTTTTCGATCTGCATCAGATAGCGATGGCAAATACACTTCTAGAAAGAATGCGCGACGCAAAGCCTCACTTTGCAAGTTGCGAGTAAAAACATCATACACATCCTTTACTGTATAAGGTGTAAGCTCCAACTCTTTGGTTCGACCATAGTTAAAATCGGCTATTCCATTTAAAGTTGGGGGAAGCAAATATACACGCGCCTCATAGACTGGCTTACTGATAAACGCATAAGCTGCCGCACACAAAACAACAACCAAGGTAGTGCACAGTATCATTACTTTTTGAGCCCAAATGGATCTCATCAACTCAAATAAATCTATCTCATCCGACCCGGGCTTGGTCGATGGGGCATTCGTCATTCTGGCCAGCCTTTTCTAGTATGCATTTATGATGTTGCGCTTCGTATTCCAAACTCGTATTTTAACTAATTCTAGGATGCCTTTTCTTCTTTTGCGCAAAAATAAAAGCTAGAAGCGGCCCTATTGCCATACCGCTCAGTAACACCAAAATTAGCGATATGGATAACGGAAGCTTCGGCGATGACCAGCCAAGGAACACCAGCGAAACGTCTTGCCTATTTTCAAGCACAAAAATGACTATCACAAATACAATCAGTAGTGCAGCTACAAAAAAAACTATGCGTTTGGCATTAGTCATCGGAAAACCACCCGTCGTTCCTGATTACAGCTCAACGTCTTCATCTTCATTCACCCGATCCCTCAGCTCCTTGCCTGGCTTGAAATGCGGAACGAATTTTCCGTCGAGACTGACAGACTGACCGGTTTTCGGATTACGGCCAACCCGTGGAGCACGGTAGTGCAGAGAGAAGCTGCCAAACCCCCGGATCTCGATACGGTCTCCGGTAGCCAGACACTGGGACATTTGCTCAAGCATGGTCTTGATGGCCAGCTCCACATCCTTGGATGAAAGCAGCCCTTGATGGGTGACAATTCGTTCGATCAACTCCGACTTCGTCATATTTTTCCCTTCTTTTTCAAGCAGCTAGATCAGCGCTCCAAAGGTTTTAGCACGCCGGCATGATTTTGAACAGCCCGAGTTTTGCCATACATCCCACCACCCCGGAATGCCTGATTCCTGGACCGAGGAGACCTCCGAGCCATCACTGTCTCATCGGCAAATCACCAGCATAGTGCGCGTCAGGAAACCTGCGGGATTGAAGCCGAAGGGGAAGCCATCTTCCTCTTCCTTGACATCGTCAGACCTCGCCACCACTTTATAGCCCGCCCCCCTGCACTCCTTGGCCGCGCGCTTGTAGCACTTATCCCAATTCGAACCGAGCCCCGAACAATCAACCTCAATGCCGCTCACCCCGCGCACTGCATGAGTTTTGGCATTGGTGGCACAACCCGCTAGCGCCAGCACTGCTACTGCGACAATTAGCTTGTTCATTCACGTCCTTTTGCCAGAAAGCCCAACGGGCGATCATTAGTCTCAAGCTAAAGACTAGCCGCAAACAAGCACTTGATCCGACTAAACAATCAGACATTTTCTCAGTAGCTTTGGTTCACGACTCGAGCAACCAAAGCAGGGCGCACCCCACCAAATTCCAGGCACAAAAAAGGGCGACCAAAGTCGCCCTTTTTACAGAAAATCAGAACTTAGTTCTGTTTTTCCATTTGTGCACGCAGCAGGTCACCCAGAGTGGTGGCCACAGGAGCATCAGTAGCTACTGGCTTGTCGCGCAGGCTCTGGATTGCTTCTTTCTCGTCTTCAACGTCTTTCGACTTGATCGAGAGCTGGATTACACGGCTCTTGCGGTCAACGCTGATGATCTTGGCTTCTACTTCTTCGCCTTCTTTCAGAACGTTGCGCGCGTCTTCAACGCGGTCACGGCTGATTTCGGAGGCTTTCAGAGTCGCTTCGATATCGTCGGCCAGAGTGATGATGGCGCCTTTAGCGTCAACTTCCTTCACGATGCCTTTAACGATGGCGCCTTTGTCGTTCTCTTGAACGTACTCGGAGAACGGATCGCTTTCCAGTTGCTTGATACCCAGGGAGATGCGCTCGCGCTCTGGGTCAACCGACAGGATAACGGTGTCCAGCTCGTCGCCCTTCTTGAAGCGGCGTACGGCTTCTTCGCCCACTTCGTTCCAGGAGATGTCGGACAGGTGAACCAGACCGTCGATGCCGCCGTCCAGACCAATGAAGATACCGAAATCGGTGATCGACTTGATGGTGCCGGAGATTTTATCGCCCTTGTTGAACTGGCCAGAGAAATCTTCCCATGGGTTAGATTTGCACTGCTTGATGCCCAGGGAGATACGACGACGCTCTTCGTCGATGTCCAGAACCATGACTTCCACTTCGTCGCCGACTTGTACGACTTTCGAAGGGTGGATGTTCTTGTTGGTCCAGTCCATTTCGGAAACGTGTACCAGACCTTCAACGCCTTCTTCCAGCTCAGCGAAGCAGCCATAGTCGGTCAGGTTGGTTACACGCGCGGTAACGCGAGTGCTTTCCGGGTAACGGGCTTTGATAGCAACCCATGGATCTTCGCCCAGTTGCTTCAGGCCCAGGGAAACACGATTGCGCTCGCGATCGTACTTCAGAACCTTGACATCGATCTCGTCGCCAACGTTGACGATTTCGGAAGGATGCTTGATACGCTTCCAAGCCATGTCGGTAATGTGCAGCAGGCCATCGACGCCACCCAGATCGACGAATGCGCCGTAATCGGTGAGGTTCTTGACGATACCTTTGACTTGTTGGCCTTCCTGCAGGGATTCCAGCAGAGCTTCGCGCTCGGCGGAGTTCTCGGCTTCCAGGACGCTGCGACGGGAAACGACAACGTTGTTGCGCTTCTGGTCCAGCTTGATGACCTTGAATTCCAGCTCTTTGCCTTCCAGGTGCGTGGTGTCGCGCACTGGACGGACGTCAACCAGAGAACCTGGCAGGAACGCACGGATGCCGTTAACGTCGACAGTGAAGCCGCCTTTAACCTTACCGTTGATAACGCCCTTGACCACTTCTTCGGCTGCGAAGGCTGCTTCCAGAACAATCCAGCATTCAGCGCGCTTGGCTTTTTCACGGGACAGCTTGGTTTCACCAAAGCCGTCTTCAACCGAGTCCAGAGCAACGTGAACTTCGTCACCGACGTTGATGTTCAGTTCGCCAGCGTCGTTGTAGAACTGCTCAAGCGGGATGAGTGCTTCAGACTTCAGGCCAGCGTGAACGGTTACCCAGCGAGCCTGGTAATCGATATCAACGATAACACCGGTGATGATGGAGCCTGCCTGAAGGTTCAGGGTTTTTAGGCTTTCTTCAAAGAGTTCCGCAAAGCTTTCGCTCATTTTAATTCCTGTTGATGAGGGCGAAGAAAACGCCCATCTCCACACCCCAGACGGTGTGGGTTAGTTTCATTTAAAAGAAGCCACCGCAGGACTATGACTGGTCCCCTGCGGCCTTCTTGGTCACCCGGCGATATCGCGGATGGCGATCTCGCTCATGATGCGTTCCAGCACCTGGTCGATGGACAATTCCGTGGAATCCAGCTGTATGGCGTCAGCCGCCGGTTTGAGCGGGGCTACCGCTCGCTGGGTGTCACGCTCATCGCGTGCACGTATCTCATCTAGCAGACTCGACAGACTAACACCCTCGACTTTGCCCTTCAACTGCAAATATCGGCGGCGTGCCCTCTCCTCGGCACTGGCGGTCAGAAAAATCTTCAGCGGCGCATCAGGAAAAACCACCGTTCCCATGTCGCGCCCATCCGCCACCAGGCCCGGCGCTTCCTGAAAAGCACGCTGGCGCTGCAGCAGCGCCTCGCGCACAGCGGGCAACGCAGCCACCTGGGACGCGCCGGAACCGACGCTTTCGGTGCGGATGACATCGCTGACTTCATCACCTTCCAGAATGATGCGTTGCAGCTGACCGTCCGTCGCCGCGATGAACTGCACGTCCAGATGAGCGGCAAGTTTCTTCAGCAACTCTTCGTTGGTCAGGTCGACACCATGGTTATGCGCGGCGAAAGCCAGCAGGCGGTACAACGCACCGGAATCCAGCAGGTTCCAGCCCAGGCGCTTGGCCAGAATCCCGGCTACCGTGCCCTTGCCCGAGCCGCTTGGCCCATCGATGGTGATGACCGGTGCAATGTTGTTCACGACTGCGCCTCTTGTGCCACACGAATGCCGACCTGTGCGCACAGCGCCAGGAAGTTCGGGAACGACGTCGCGACGTTGGCGCAATCATGAATGCGGATCGGCGCACTGGCGCGCAGCGAGGCAACGCTGAACGCCATGGCGATACGGTGGTCACCATGACCGTGCACTTCACCGCCGCCGATCTGGCCGCCGTCGATGATGATGCCGTCCGGGGTCGGTTCGCATTTGACGCCCAGCGCCAGCAGACCATCCGCCATGACCTGGATACGATCCGATTCCTTGACCCGCAACTCTTCGGCGCCGGTCAGCACGGTGCGCCCTTCGGCACAGGCAGCGGCCACGAACAGTACCGGGAATTCGTCGATGGCCAACGGGACCAACTCTTCAGGAATCTCGATACCTTTGAGTTTAGCTGCCCGCACACGCAGGTCAGCCACGGGTTCGCCGCCGACTTCACGCTGGTTTTCCAAAGTGATGTCCGCGCCCATCAGGCGCAGGATGTCGATCACACCGGTACGGGTCGGATTGATGCCGACATGCTCGAGCACCAGATCCGAACCTTCGGCGATCGATGCAGCCACCAGGAAGAACGCCGACGACGAAATGTCGCCCGGAACTTCGATGTGGGTCGCGGCCAGCTTGCCACCGGACTCAACCGATGCCGTGGCACCGTCAACGCTCACCGGATAGCCGAAACCGCGCAGCATGCGCTCGGTATGGTCGCGGGTCGGAGCCGGCTCGGTAACGGTGGTCTTGCCCTCGGCATACAGACCGGCCAGCAGCAGGCAGGATTTAACCTGGGCGCTGGCCATCGGCATGGTGTAGGTCAAGCCCTTGAGCTTGTTGCCACCACGGATGGTCATCGGTGGACGACCCTCTGCAGCGGTCTCGATCACCGCACCCATCTCACGCAGCGGATTGGCCACGCGATTCATCGGGCGCTTGGACAGCGAGGCGTCGCCGGTCAGGGTGCTGTCGAAGTTCTGCGCAGCCAACAGGCCGGACAGCAGACGCATCGAAGTACCGGAGTTGCCCAGGTAGATCGGGCCCGGTGCCGGCTTCAGGCCGTGCAGGCCAACGCCGTGAATGGTCACGCGTCCGTGGTGCGGACCTTCGATGACCACGCCCATGTCACGGAACGCCTGCAAGGTCGCCAGGGCATCTTCACCCTCGAGGAAGCCTTCGACTTCGGTGACGCCCTCAGCGAGGGAACCGAGCATGATCGAACGGTGGGAAATCGATTTGTCACCCGGTACGCGAATCCGACCGGACAGGCGGCCACCAGGTTGAGCCAGGAAAATCAGATCGTTGGAATTCATAGCGTCCACATAGGCCCTGCGGGCCAGGATTTTACTGAAATGCTCGCGGGCAACCCGGGCGCGAGTGAAAACGCCCAACAATTGGTGCCCATCCCCTGCATCGACCGCGTCGCGCAAGGCGTCGAGATCGCTGCGAAATGTATCGAGTGTGCGCAGGACAGCTTCGCGGTTGGCGAGGAAGATGTCGTGCCACATGACCGGGTCGCTACCGGCGATTCTTGTGAAATCGCGGAAACCGCCCGCAGCGTAACGGAAGATCTCAAGATTTTCATTGCGCTTGGCCAACGAATCGACCAGGCCGAACGCCAGCAAGTGCGGCAGATGACTGGTCGCAGCCAATACTTCGTCGTGACGTTCGACTTGCATGTGCTCGACATCGGCACCCAGCGCGCGCCACAAACGGTCGACCACGGCCAAGGCTGCCGGATCGGTCTGATCCAGCGGCGTCAGGATCACCTTGTGCCGACGGAACAGCTCGGCGTTGGAGGCCTCGACCCCACTCTGCTCGGAACCGGCAATCGGATGCCCCGGCACGAAGCATGGCGGCATCGTGCCAAATGCTTCAGTGGCAGCGCGCACCACGTTGCCCTTGGCACTACCGACATCGGTCAGGATCGCCTGCCCCAGGTCCATGCCAGCCAGACGCGCAAGCACTTTCTCCATGGCCAGGATCGGCACCGCCAGCTGAATGACGTCGGCGCCCTGACAAGCAACGCCCAGGTCTTCTTCGCAGCGATCCACCACCCCCAACTCGACCGCGAGCTTGCGCGATTGTGGATCGAGATCGACCCCGACCACTTCGCGACACATCCCGCTTTCGCGCAACCCCTTGGCAAACGAACCGCCGATCAACCCCAGACCGACCACCACCAGGCGACCGATCATAGGTTCAGCAGATTGCAGTGCAGTGACATCAACCACGAGCCAGAACCTTGGTCAGCGCATCCAGGAAGCGGCTGTTCTCTGCCGGCAGACCAATGGTGACGCGCAGGTGATTCGGCATGCCGTAGTTGGCCACCGGGCGCACGATCACACCTTCACGCAGCAAGCCCTGGAACACCGGAGCCGCCACTTGACCGAGATCGACGCAGATGAAATTGCCCTTGGATGGAATCCAGCTCAGCCCCAGCTCACGGAAACCGGCTTCCAGCTGCTGCATGCCGGACTCGTTCAACTGACGGCTTTGCGCCAGATACTCGTCGTCCTTCAACGCCGCACAGGCTGCGGCCAGGGCCAGGCTGTTGACGTTGAATGGCTGGCGCACACGGTTCAGCACATCTGCGACTACTGACGTGGACAAGCCATAACCCACGCGCAACGCCGCCAGACCATAGGCCTTGGAGAAGGTGCGGGAAACCAGCAGGTTCGGGTAGGCCGCCAGGAAGTCCAGGCCATCCGGCAGATCGCTGCCTTCGGCGTACTCGATATAAGCCTCATCCAGTACGACCAGCACATGCTCCGGAACATCCTGCAGGAATTCGTCCAGCGCCTCGGCGTCGAACCAGGTCCCGGTCGGGTTGTTCGGGTTGGCGATGAAGACCACGCGGGTATTGGCGTCGATGGCTGCCAGCATTGCCGGCAGGTCATGCCCCCAATCCCTGGCCGGAACGACCTTGGCCTGTGCACCGACCGCCTGAGTGGCAATCGGGTAGACCGCGAACGCATGCTCGCTGAACACGGCGTTCAGGCCTGGCGCCAGATAGGCACGCGCGACCAGTTCCAGGATGTCGTTGGAACCATTGCCCAGCGTAACCTGATCAAGTTCGACGCGGCACTGCCCGGCCAACAGGCTCTTGAGGGCAAAGCCGTTGCCGTCCGGATAACGGGTCAGCTCGGCCAGCGCATCGCGGATGGCCGCCAACGCCTTGGGACCAGGGCCCAGCGGGTTTTCGTTGCTCGCCAGCTTGATGATGCTGGCTGGATCGAGGTCCAGCTCGCGAGCCAGTTCGTCCACGGGCTTGCCCGGAACGTAAGGCGAAAGTTGTTGCACGCCCGGCTGTGCCAGAGCGAGGAAATTGCCACTCATTTGCTACCGCCCTTAGAGAACTGCTTTCGGGTAGGAACCCAGCACTTTGAGTGCCACTGCTTCCTGACTGATTTTTTCCAGCACACCTTTTACCAGCGGATCGCGGTGGTGGCCGACAAAATCGATGAAGAACACGTAGGTCCATTTGCCGCTGCGCGACGGACGAGTCTCGATTCGCGTCAGGTCGATGCCGTTGTCGTGGAACGGTACCAGCAACTCATGAAGCGCACCCGGCTTGTTGCTCATCGAGACGATGATCGAGGTCTTGTCGTCGCCGGTCGGCGGCACTTCCTGGTTACCAATCATGAGGAAGCGCGTGGAGTTATCCGGGCGGTCCTCGATTTTTTCGGCCAGACGGGTCAAGCCGTACAGACCGGCCGCCATGTCACCGGCAATCGCCGCCGAGTTCCACTCGCCCTTGACCCGCTTGGCCGCTTCGGCGTTGCTGGACACCGCCACGCGCTCGACATTCGGGTAATGGGCGTCCAGCCACTTGCGGCACTGGGCCAGGGACTGGGCGTGGGAGTAGATGCGGCTGATGCTGTCGGTCTTGGTGTTTTCACCGACCAGCAGGTGATGGTGGATACGCAGCTCGACTTCGCCGCAGATCACCATGTCATGTTCGAGGAAGCTGTCGAGGGTGTGGTTGACCGCGCCTTCGGTGGAGTTTTCCACCGGCACCACGCCAAAGTTCACCGCCCCGGCCGCCACTTCACGGAACACTTCGTCGATCGCCGCCATCGGCTTGCTGATCACCGCGTGACCAAAGTGCTTCATGGCCGCCGCCTGGGTGAAGGTACCCTCAGGGCCGAGATAAGCCACTTTCAACGGCTGCTCGAGTGCCAGGCAGGAAGACATGATTTCGCGGAACAGCCGCGCCATCTCTTCGTTGCCCAGCGGCCCCTGGTTACGCTCCATGACACGCTTGAGCACCTGAGCCTCACGCTCAGGACGATAGAACACCGGCACTTCGCCTTCGGCCAGCGAGGCCATCTTTACTCGCGCGACTTCCTGGGCGCAGCGCGCACGCTCACTGATCAGCTCCAGGACCTTTTCGTCCAGGGCATCAATGCGCAGGCGCAGTGCCTTGAGTTCTTGCTCAGACATTAGCCGTGTTCCTTCTCGAACTCTGCCATGTACGAAACCAGCGCATTGACGGCGTTGATGTCGACGGCGTTATAGATGGAGGCGCGCATACCACCCACGGAACGGTGGCCCTTGAGGTTCAACAGGCCACGCTCGTCGGCACCGGCCAGGAACGGCTTGTCCAGACGATCATCAGCCAGGCGGAACGGCACGTTCATCCACGAGCGGTCCGACTTGTTGATCGGGTTGCTGTACAGGCCGCTGGCATCGATGAAGCTGTACAGCGTGCGCTGCTTGACTTCGTTGAGCTTGCCGATGGCCTCGACACCGCCCTGCTCTTTGAGCCACTCGAAAACCAGGCCGGACAAATACCACGCCAGGGTCGGCGGGGTGTTGTACATCGAGCCGTTGTCGGCCGCGACCTTGTAATTGAGCATGGTGGGGCAAATGGAGCGGGCCTTGCCCAGCAGGTCTTCGCGCACGATATTGACGACGATACCGCTCGGGCCGATGTTTTTCTGGGCACCGGCGTAGATCATGCCGAAACGCGAAACATCCACCGGGCGCGACAGGATGTCCGAGGACATGTCGGCCACCAGCGGAACGTCACCGGTTTGCGGAATCCACTGGAACTCCAGGCCACCGATGGTTTCGTTCGGCGCGTAGTGAACGTAGGCCGCGTCTTTCGACAGCTTCCACTCGTTCTGACCGGGAATGGCGAAATAGTCGTAGGGCTTGGCGGTGCCGGCAACGTTGACATGGCCGTAGCGCGAAGCTTCTTCGATGGCTTTCTGCGACCAGATACCGGTGTCGATATAGTCGGCCGAGCCGTTTTCCGGCAGCAGGTTCAGAGGAATCTGCGCGAATTGCTGGCTGGCGCCACCTTGCAGGAACAGCACTTTATAGTTCGAAGGGATATTCAGCAGATCACGCAGATCCTGCTCGGCCTTGGTGGCAATGGACACGAACTCATCACTGCGATGGCTCATTTCCATGACCGACAGACCCTTGCCGTGCCAGTCGAGGAGTTCACCCTGGGCGCGCTGCAGGACAGCTTCGGGAAGCGCCGCAGGACCGGCACAGAAGTTATAGGCTCTCTTGCTCACATCCAATCTCGCTCTGATTTGAGGGTATCACATATCAGTCGACGCCAACTTGATGTGGGAGCGGGCTTGCTCGCGAAAACGGGCTGACATTCAGCAAAGATGTCGCCTGATACTCCGCTTTCGCGAGCAAGCCCGCTCCCACAGGGGATCTCATGGGCGTCGATATTTCATTACGGACAAACAACAAGGGGGCGAATTCTCATCCGCCCCCTGCTTACCCGCTTATTCCTGTGGTTCTTCGTCAGCAGCAGCGTCGAGTTGCTGGTCTTCAACGGCATCGTCGATCACGACTTCACCCTCGAACACCGCCCCCTCTTCACCTTCCAGTTCTTCACCTTCGATTTCCGAAGGTTCCTGAACCCGCTCAAGGCCGACCAGGGTTTCATCCTTGGCCAGTTTGATCAGGGTCACGCCCTGGGTGTTACGACCCAGGCTGGACACTTCGTCGACACGAGTACGCACCAGGGTGCCCTGGTCGGAAATCAGCATGATTTCCTCGCCGTCGAGCACCTGGACGGCGCCGACCAGGCGGCCGTTACGCTCGTTGCTGACCATGGCGATAACGCCCTGACCGCCACGCTTGTACTCAGGGAACTCGGTGATCGCGGTGCGCTTGCCAAAACCACGCTCGGAAGCGGTGAGAATCTGGCTGCCTTCTTCCGGGATCAGCATGGAAATCAGCTTCTGGCCTTCCGGCAGACGCATGCCGCGCACACCGCGGGCGGTACGGCCCATGGCGCGAACGTCGGATTCCTTGAAGCGGGTGACCTTGCCGCCGTCGGAGAACAGCATCACTTCACGCTCGCCATCGGTAATGGCGGCAGAAATCAGCACGTCACCTTCATCCAGTTCCAGTGCGATCAGGCCGACGCTGCGCTGACGGCTGAAGGATTCCAGCGGGGTCTTCTTCACGGTGCCGTTGGCGGTGGCCATGAAGATGTAGTGACCTTCGGTGTATTCCTCGACCGGCAGCATGGTGGTGATGTATTCACCGTCATCCAGCGGCAGCAGGTTGACCAGCGGACGACCACGGGCAGCGCGGGACGCTTCAGGGATTTCGTAGGTCTTCAGCCAGTACACCTTGCCCTTGCTGGAGAACAGCAGCAGCGTGGTGTGGCTGTTGGCAACCAGCAGGTGAGCGATGTAGTCCTCATCCTTGACGCCGGTCGCCGACTTGCCTTTACCGCCACGACGCTGGGCCTGGTACGCCGCCAGCGGCTGGGTCTTGGCATAGCCACCGTGGGAGATGGTCACGACGCGCTCTTCTTCCGGGATCATGTCACCCAGGGTCAGGTCGAGACGAGCATCGAGGATCTCGGTGCGGCGCACGTCGCCATACTCGGCGCGAATCACTTCCAGCTCTTCGCGGATCACTTCCATCAGGCGCGTGGCGCTATTGAGGATGCGGATCAGCTCGCCGATCTGGTTGAGGATCTCTTGATACTCGGCCAGCAGTTTTTCGTGTTCCAGACCGGTCAGGCGGTGCAGACGCAGTTCCAGAATGGCTTGCGCCTGTTCCGGCGACAGGAAGTACTTGCCGTCACGCAGACCGTATTGCGGATCGAGGTTTTCCGGACGGCACGAATCGGCGCCGGCACGCTCCACCATCGCCACCACGGCCGAGGACTCCCAAGGGGTGCTGACCAGCGCTTCCTTGGCTTCCGACGGCGTTGGCGACGCCTTGATCAGGGCGATGACCGGGTCGATGTTCGACAGGGCAACCGCTTGACCTTCAAGAATGTGACCACGCTCGCGGGCTTTGCGCAATTCGAACACGGTACGACGGGTCACCACTTCGCGACGGTGACGAACGAAGGCTTCCAGCAGGTCCTTGAGGTTCAGGATCCGCGGACGGCCGTCGATCAGCGCGACGATGTTGATGCCGAACACCGCTTGCAGCTGGGTCTGGGCATAGAGGTTGTTGAGGATCACCTCAGGCACTTCGCCACGACGCAGCTCGATCACGACGCGCATACCGTCCTTGTCGGACTCGTCGCGCAGTTCGGTGATGCCTTCGAGCTTCTTCTCTTTTACCAGCTCGGCGATCTTCTCGATCAGACGCGCCTTGTTCAACTGGTAAGGGAGTTCGGTGATGACGATCTGCTGGCGGCCACCGACCTTGTCGATGTCTTCGATCATCGAGCGGGCGCGCATGTAAATGCGGCCACGGCCAGTGCGGTAGGCTTCAATGATGCCGGCGCGACCGTTGATGATCGCAGCGGTCGGGAAGTCCGGACCCGGGATGTATTGCATCAGCTCGTCGACAGTCAGCTCGGGATTGTCGATGAGCGCCAGGCAACCGTCGATGACTTCACCGAGGTTGTGTGGCGGAATGTTGGTCGCCATGCCCACGGCGATACCGCTGGAGCCGTTGACCAGCAGGTTGGGAATACGGGTCGGCATGACCGCCGGGATCATTTCGGTGCCGTCGTAGTTCGGCACCCAGTCCACGGTTTCCTTATGCAGGTCGGCCAGCAGCTCGTGCGCCAGCTTGGTCATGCGCACTTCGGTGTATCGCATGGCCGCGGCGTTGTCGCCGTCCACCGAACCGAAGTTGCCCTGGCCGTCTACCAGCAGGTAGCGCAGGGAGAATGGCTGTGCCATCCGAACGATGGTGTCGTACACCGCGGTATCACCGTGCGGGTGATACTTACCGATCACGTCACCGACAACACGGGCAGATTTCTTGTACGGCTTGTTGAAGTCGTTGCCCAGCTCGCTCATCGCGAACAGCACGCGCCGGTGCACGGGCTTCAAGCCATCGCGCGCATCCGGCAGTGCCCGCCCGACAATTACGCTCATCGCGTAGTCGAGGTAGGACTGCTTCAGCTCGTCTTCGATATTGACCGGGAGGATTTCTTTGGCCAGTTCGCCCATGAGAAGCCTGATTCCTTTTTCTGGTGAAACTTCGTCAGGACCAACGAAGCTCGCCGCTGCAGGCTCGGTGCCATGCAGTGGCTTACGACAAATCAACGAGTTATGCCATGGATCTGCGCAGTAAAGGTCACCCCGCAGGGTAACCATGGAAACCGCCGGATGTTATCACAAGAGCCGCCACGCACCTATCCCCCAGATGCGCATGGAGAGTAGTTAGTTGACCGGTGACAGGCTTGAAGGGGACGAGAGGGGCTTAGAGCCGTGTTGAATGGAGAAATGGGGCTGGATTTTGGGTTGTTCGGTGCCTGTGCAGGCCTCTTCGCGGGCAAGCCCGCTCCCACAGTGGTTCTTTATTGTGCCGACGATTGCGGTCACACCTCGATCAACTGTGGGAGCGGGCTTGCTCCGGGCGGCGATCCGACGAAAGCGATTGAACAGACGCCAACGATAATTAATGCAGACGCTTGCGGCACATCAACTGCGCCATCTTCGCCGTGTCCGGGCGTTCGACAATGCCTTTTTCGGTGACGATCGCATCGATCAGATCCGCCGGCGTCACGTCGAACACCGGGTTGAAGGCATGGACATCGGCCCCGACGCGCTTGCCACCCACTTCCAGCAACTCGCGACCATCACGCTCTTCAATCGGAATGTCGTCGCCACTGGCCAGGTTCATGTCGATGGTCGAACTCGGCGCCACCACCATGAAGCGCACGCCGTGGTGCATGGCGTTGACGGCCAGCTGATAGGTGCCGATCTTGTTGGCCACATCGCCATTGGCGGTGATCCGGTCAGCGCCGACGATGACCCAGGTAGGGCCTTTGGTCTTCATGATATGCGCAGCGGCGGAGTCGACATTGAGGGTCACGGGAATGCCTTCATTGGCCAGCTCCCATGCGGTCAGCCGCGAGCCCTGCAGCCATGGGCGGGTTTCGTCGACATAGACCTGCTCGACCATCCCCTCGATGAATGCAGCGCGAATCACGCCCAGCGCCGTGCCAAAGCCGCCCGTGGCCAGTGCGCCAGTGTTGCAGTGGGTCAGGATCGCCTGGGCGTTGCCCTGATGCTTGCGGATCAGGTCGACACCCAGTTGCGCCATGGTCAGATTGGCTTCGCGATCACTTTCGTGAATGGCAATGGCCTCGGCCTCCAGCGCCTCCAGCGGATCGGCATTGTCTTTCAGGCGATCAAGCCGGTCGTGCATGCGACCCAGCGCCCAGAACAGGTTGACCGCAGTAGGACGGGAATCAGCCAGCAGTATGAAATCCTCTTCCAGCGCCGCATACCAGTCGCCACCTTCGGCAATCCGGGCACGGGCCGCGAGCACAATGCCATAAGCGGCACTAATACCGATGGCCGGCGCGCCACGCACCACCATCGAGCGAATGGCCTCGGCCACACCGGCTGCACTGGTGTAGGCGATCCAGGTTTCCTCGAACGGCAAAATGCGCTGATCCAGCAGATGGAGAGCGCCATCACGCCAATCGATGGCCTTTACCTTTTCCGCAGCCAACAGTCGATCGCGCATCCCTCACCCCGCACTCATGAACAAAAGCCGCCGATTATAGCGATCCCCCCGCGAAGACGCTCGGGTATACTTCGCCATCCTTTACAAAAGCACTGGAACCGACCCTCGATGCCGAACACTGCCGCTGCGCTCGACCTGTTATTGCTGCCGACCTGGCTGGTACCCGTCGAACCCGCTGGTGTCGTCCTCAAGGAACATGGCGTGGGCATCCGTGATGGACGCATCGTGTTTATCGGCCCACGTTCCGCCGCACTGAAGCTTAACGCAACCGAAATCCGCGAATTGCCCGACATGCTGCTCAGCCCCGGCCTGATCAATGCCCACGGGCACGCGGCGATGACACTGTTCCGCGGCCTGGCCGATGACCTGCCATTGATGACCTGGCTGGAAAACCACATCTGGCCCGCCGAAGCCAAGTGGGTCGACGAGGACTTCGTGCGCGACGGCACCGACCTTGCCATCGCCGAGCAAATCAAAGGCGGCATCACCTGTTTCTCTGACATGTACTTCTTCCCGAAGGTTGCCAGCGAACGCGTGCACAACAGCGGCATTCGCGCGCAGATCGCGATTCCGATCCTCGATTTCCCGATTCCGGGCGCCGGCTCCGCGGATGAAGCCATTCGTCAGGGCGTTGAACTGTTTGGCGATCTCAAGCACCACGAACGCATCAAAATCACCTTCGGCCCCCACGCACCCTACACCGTGGGCGACGAAAACCTGGAAAAAATCCGGGTAATCTCCGAGGAACTGGACGCCTCGATCCACATGCACGTGCATGAAACCGCCTTCGAAGTGCAGCAATCGGTCGAACAGCGCGGTGAACGCCCGCTGGCCCGCCTGGCGCGCCTGGGCTTGCTGGGGCCGCGTTTCCAGGCGGTTCACATGACCCAGATCAGCGATGAAGACCTGGCACTGCTGGTAGAAAGCAACACCAATGTGATTCATTGCCCGGAGTCGAATCTGAAGCTGGCCAGCGGGTTCTGCCCGGTCGAGCGTTTGTGGCAGGCGGGGGTCAATGTCGCGGTCGGCACCGATGGCGCGGCGAGCAACAATGACCTGGACCTGCTCGGCGAAACCCGCACCGCAGCCCTGCTGGCCAAGGCTGTCGCCGGCTCGGCCACCGCGCTGGATGCCCATCGCGCCTTGCGCATGGCCACCCTCAACGGTGCCCGCGCGCTGGGCATCGAAGCCGAAACCGGCTCGCTGGAAATCGGCAAGGCCGCGGACATGGTGGCTTTCGACCTCTCCGGTCTGGCCCAGCAACCGGTCTACGACCCGGTTTCGCAGCTTATATACGCCACCGGCCGGGACTGCGTGAAACACCTTTGGGTTGCCGGCAAGCAACTGCTCGACGACCGTCGCCTGACTCGCCTTGATGAACAACAGCTTTGCGCTGTCGCGAAGGCCTGGGGCCAGCGCATCAGCGGCCGTACCGAATCGTAAGCACCCCGGAACGCCATCCGGGGCAACAGGATTTTTCAAGTTTTAGAGGACTTAGACCATGAGCAACGTCGACTACGCCGAAATCGCCAAATTCGAGGCCCTGGCCCATCGCTGGTGGGACCGCGAAAGCGAATTCAAACCGCTGCACGACATCAACCCGCTGCGGGTCAACTGGATTGACGAGCGGGTCAATCTGGCCGGCAAGAAAGTGCTCGACGTGGGTTGCGGCGGTGGCATCCTCAGTGAAGCCATGGCCCAGCGCGGCGCGACCGTGACGGGTATCGACATGGGCGAAGCGCCGCTGGCGGTTGCCCAGTTGCATCAACTGGAATCGGGCGTCAACGTCGAATATCGGCAGATCACCGCCGAAGCCCTGGCCGAGGAAATGCCGGAGCAGTTCGACGTGGTCACCTGCCTGGAAATGCTTGAGCACGTGCCGGACCCGTCGTCGGTCATCCGCGCCTGCTTCCGCATGGTCAAGCCCGGTGGCCAGGTGTTCTTCTCGACCATCAACCGCAACCCGAAGGCGTACCTGTTCGCCATCGTCGGCGCCGAATACATCATGAAGCTGCTGCCGCGCGGCACCCACGACTTCAAGAAATTCATCCGCCCTTCCGAACTCGGTGCCTGGAGCCGCATGGCCGGCCTGACCGTCAAGGACATCATCGGCCTGACCTACAACCCGCTGACCAAGCACTACAAGCTGGCCGCCGACGTGGACGTCAACTACATGATCCAGACCCTGCGCGAGGAATAAGCCGATGCGAATCAGAGCAGTTCTTTTCGACATGGACGGCACCCTGCTCGACACCGCGCCAGACTTCATTGCGATCTGTCAGGCGATGCGTGCCGACCGCGGCTTGCCCCCAATGAACGACAAGCACATCCGCGACGAGATTTCCGGCGGTGCCAAGGCGATGGTCGCCGTGACCTTCGCCATGGATCCGGAATCGCCAGGGTTCGAAGCGTTGCGCCTGGAGTTCCTGGAGCGCTACCTCGTCGGTTGTGCGGTGCACAGCAAGCTGTTCGACGGCATGGCCGAGTTGCTCGCCGATATCGAGAAAGCCAACCTGATCTGGGGCGTGGTCACCAACAAGCCACTGCGCTTCGCCGAACCGATCATGCAACAACTGGGGCTGTCCGAACGTTCGGCGCTGCTGATCTGCCCGGATCACGTGAAGAACAGCAAGCCGGATCCGGAGCCGCTGATCCTGGCGTGCAAGATGCTCGACCTGGACCCGGCCAGCGTGCTGTTCGTCGGCGACGACCTGCGCGACATCGAGTCGGGCCGTGATGCCGGCACCAGGACGGCTGCAGTGACCTTCGGCTATATCCACCCTGACGATAACCCGCGTCACTGGGGTGCGGACGTGGTGGTCGATCATCCGCTGGAGTTGCGCAAAGTGCTCGATAGCGCGCTCTGCGGCTGCTGAATCTCTTTACTGAGTTCGCCCCTGTAGGAGCGAGCTTGCTCGCGAAAAACCTGAGAGCGCCGCGGGCATCCAGACAGCCCGCGTAATCGTTGACGACCATCGCGAGCAAGCTCGCTCCTACAAGGTTCGCTCGTTCTGATTTGTTGAGGTTTTTTATGTTTGATTATTCCGCCCGCCCCGAACTGCTCAAGGATCGGGTCATTCTGGTCACCGGTGCAGGACGCGGCATCGGCGCCGCAGCGGCAAAGACTTACGCCGCCCACGGCGCAACCGTGTTGCTGCTGGGCAAGACCGAAGCCAACCTGACCCAGCTCTACGACGAAATTGAAGCCGCCGGCCATCCACAACCAGCGGTGATCCCGTTCAACCTCGAAACCGCCCTGCCCCATCAATACGATGAACTGGCGGCGATGATCGAAAACGAATTCGGGCATCTCGACGGCCTGCTGCACAATGCCTCGATCATCGGCCCGCGCACGCCGATCGAACAGCTTTCCGGCGAAAACTTCATGCGGGTCATGCAAGTCAACGTCAATGCCATGTTCATGCTCACCAGCACATTGCTGCCGCTGCTCAAGCTGTCACAGGACGCCTCGGTGGTGTTCACATCCAGCAGCGTCGGTCGCAAGGGACGTGCGTACTGGGGCGCTTACGGCGTCTCCAAGTTCGCCACCGAAGGCCTGATGCAAACCCTGGCTGACGAAGTCGACACCGTGGCCCCGGTACGCTCCAACAGCATCAACCCGGGCGCTACCCGCACCAGCATGCGCGCCCAGGCTTACCCGGGTGAAAACCCGCTGAACAACCCGACGCCCGAGGAGATCATGCCGGTCTACCTGTACCTGATGGGCCCGGACAGCGCCGGTATCAATGGTCAGGCGTTCAACGCCCAATAACGACCGTACGTCGCTTTTTCGATGCCGCGCCGGCTTCCCGACGCGGCACTCGAAGACACCCCATGCACCTGTCAAACAAACGTCACACGCTGCGCCATACAGGTTGCAGATGATGCACAACCATTTGATTTAATACGAATTTTATTCTGATGAAGCGAATGGCACGACTTTCGCTCTAAGTTTGCTCAGACACGCAAGGTGAAAGCAGACGGGGTGAAGCATGGGTGCAGGAGTTACTCATCTTCCACAAAGCAGATTAAACTTGTACGAAATGTCCTACGGGACTGACGGACCAGTACGACGCGCAGCCCTAAGCCGCTCTCACCCAGCTTGTAAGACAGCCTTACTGCTCAGGGGCGCACGCCTAATGAAACCACCTTCCCAGACCAACGCAATTGACTTCGATAGCGCCAAATTGCAGCGCCTGGGCTTTGGTCAGCAACCGCCTCTTCTGGAACGGCCCGTCAACCTTGCGCAAATGCGCCAGCAACTGGGCCTGCAACTGCAAACCAGTCTGGAACCGCAGCGCATTCTTGGGACTTTCTATCGCGAGATTCAGCGATTGGTGCCGTTGGACGCCTTGTGCTACCTGCACAAGAGCAGTGATCTGCGCCTGGAGTTCGGCCAGCGTGGTCACCATTCCATCAGTTACAGCCTCAGTCACGATGGCGAACACCTGGGTGAACTGATTTTCCGCCGCAATCAGCGTTTCAGCGAACAGGAACAGGGCAATCTCGAATCACTGCTGGCTACGCTGCTGTTTCCGATGCGTAACGCGCTGCTATACCGTACCGCCACCCAAAGCGCACTGCGCGACCCGCTGACGCGCACCGGTAACCGCATCGCCATGGACCAGACGCTGCAAAGGGAAATCGAGCTGTCCCGGCGCCATCTGCAACCGTTATCGGTGTTGATGCTGGACATCGATCATTTCAAGCAGGTCAATGACACCCATGGCCACAGCACGGGTGATCACGTGCTCAAGGCGGTCGCCGCCTCGATCAAAAACCAGCTGCGCAACGTCGACATGGTGTTCCGCTATGGCGGTGAAGAGTTTCTGATACTGCTGTCCAATACCAGCCGCGAAGCCGCGGCCATGGTGGGGGAACGGCTGCGGTTTGCAGTGCAGGCTGAGGAGTACCTGGCCGACGGTCATACGATCGTGCTGACAGTCAGCCTCGGCTGTTCGACCCTGTTGCCCGGCGAGTCCGCCGACAGCCTGTTGCGGCGGGCAGACAGTGCACTGTATGTGGCCAAGCGCGAAGGTCGTAACCGGCTGGAGATGGCGGGCTGAGTCATTAGCTGCGACACAAGACAATGTGGGAGCGGGCTTGCTCGCGAAGGCGGCGTATCAGCTGACATCTAAGCTGAATGACACTCCGCTTTCGCGAGCAAGCCCGCTCCCACAGTTTTATTGCGTGATAGCTGAATCAGCCTTCGGCCAATGCCATCCGCTCACGCACGACCGGCGCCCGCTCTGCGTGCTCCAATTGCATGCAACGCTCGAGAAACAGGTACATGTAGTCGTAACTCTTGCAAACGGCCTGGCGCAATTCCACCTGCAGGGATTTGCTCGGGTTGGTGCCCGCCAATGTGCAGATGATTTCCAGGGCTTCCCACGGATGGGCATCGTCGTACTGGGCATGCATCTTCAACCACTTCATCGCCCGCTTGCGATCCTCCTCGGGGAACGAGGCGGCGTAGATACCGTTGGAACACACGAGCGCCGACCATTCCCCGGTCGCTCCTTCGATGGCGTAGTTGGTGGCGGCAATCGCAACGATCAGCGAGTCGGCCGAACTGGTGTGCCAGCACCAATGGCTCAACGCGTGAAGCTCCGGTGCAACCTGCTGTGCCTGCAGGTCCTCAAGGCTGACACCGTGCGCGCGACTCCAGTGCACCCAATAATCGGCGTGGTTCAATTCGACGCGGATGTTGCGCATCAGCCAGCGACGGGCCATGTCTTCGCCGGGATGACGGGCGAAGCGGGTCTTGGTCAGGTTTTTTGCCATATACAACGCGAACTGTTCGACCACCGGCCAACCACCGATCAGGTATTGGCGCATGGTCTTCGCACTGAGCTTGTTGTCTCGCATGCGTTGGTACAGTTCGTGTTCGACAACCCGGCGCTTGCTCTCGCTGCAATCCTGGATCAGGCGCTGGGCCCAGGCAGGGTAACTTGCAGCTTCCATGAGCGGTCCGGTTCGGTTGAATGTGTCGATCACTGTCGAGCTCCTTTTGATTGTGATTGTCAGACCGGCAGGAATTTCAACGGAACGTGCCAGGGGCCTTGAACAACATCGGCTGGGGCCTGGCAGGACGACTCAACAAGCTATCGCTGGTAAACAGATGCGGGCGTTCAATCACATACCCTTGAGCGTAATCAACCCCGATCTCCAGCAGTGCCTGCTCGATCTGGGGCGTTTCGACAAACTCGGCAATCGTGCGCTTACCCATGACATGGCCGATGTGATTGATCACCTCGACCATGGCGCGGTTAATCGGGTCGTCCAGCATATCCTTTACAAAACTCCCGTCGATCTTCAGGAAGTCTACAGGCAAATGTTTCAGGTACGCGAATGAGGACATTCCGGCACAAAAGTCGTCCAGTGAAAAATGGCATCCTAAGCCTTTGAGTTCATTAATGAATCTAATGGCGCTGCCAAGATTTGAAATAGCACTGGTTTCAGTAATTTCAAAACAAATCATTTCAGGCGGAATCGAATAGGTCACAAACTGTTCACGCAGGAAGTCCAGGAACGCCTCATCCCCGATCGTCGTGCCTGACAGATTAATCGCACACATGGCCAGCGGGCCTTGGCTTCGCTCGGCCCGACATTGGGCAATGATCTTGAACACGTTCTGCACCACCCAACGATCAAGCGAGCTCATCAGGCCATAACGCTCGGCAGCCGGAATGAAGCTGTCGGGCAAGATCATCCGCCCGGCTTCATCATGCAATCGCAGCAGAATTTCAATATGCCCGCCGTGCTGCTCGACATGACCCAAGGGGACGATTTCCTGGGCATACAGGCAGAAGCGGTTTTCCTCCAGCGCCATGTGCAAACGTTGCACCCAGGCCATTTCGCCGAAACGCAGGGACAGTTCCGAGTCATCCGGATGATAGACCTGGACCCGGTTGCGGCCCTTTTCCTTGGCCATGTAGCACGCCATGTCAGCAGCACGTAGCGAGACTTCGAGCGTCGTCGGATTCTGCGCGACATGAACCAGCCCGATACTGACAGTGGTGACGAAAGGTCGGCCCTTCCAGACAAAATGCAGATTCTGCACAGTCTGGCGCAGGCTCTCGGCAATTTTCTCCGCCGCTTCCGGCGCGCAGTTTTCCAGCAGGATGCCAAACTCGTCGCCGCCCAGGCGCGCCAGGGTATCGCCTTCGCGCAGCCCCGACTGCAGCAAGGCGCAGATATGCCGCAACAGTTCGTCGCCCGCCGCATGGCCGCAGGTATCGTTGACCAGCTTGAACTGATCCAGATCGAGGAACATCAGGGCATGGCGCCCCGAGTAGCGGGTCAGGCTGTGCAGCGCCTGTTCCAGGCGATATTCGAATTCACGGCGGTTGGCGAGTCCGGTCAAGGCATCGTGGGTCGCCTGCCATGACAGATTGGCGATGTATTGCCGCTCCTGGGTCATGTCATGCAGCACCAGCACCGTACCGCTGACTTTGCCGGCATTGCGGATGGGCGCGCCCACCAGTGTGACCGACACCGTGCTGCCGTCCAGGCGTTGAATCAGCCTGGAGTGCTCGCTGCCGCCACTGAGCTGGCCGCTGAGAATATGCTCGATAAGGGTGAAGCCATCGGCCTGGGCCTCTTCATCCAGCAGGTTGAACAGCGCTGCCAGCGGCAAGCCTGTCGCCTGCTCGGCCTTCCAGTGGGTCAATGCCTCGGCCGCCGGGTTCATATAGGCAATCGCACCGGAAACATCTGTGGTGATCACGCCGTCGCCAATCGATTGCAGGGTGATCTGCGCCCGCTCTTTCTCCAGCTGCAGCGCATCGGCGAAGGCATGGCGCTGCTTGAGCAGCTTGCGGGTGCGCATCAGCGCCAGCGCAATCAATCCAAGCGCAGTGGCGAGGTTAGTCAGCAGCAGCAGACGAAGAATGACCCGCGACCCTTCCCCCAGTGCATCACTGAAGGCTTTCGCCGCCGGAGTCACTTCATCATTGATCGCGAAGATCTGCTCCTTCCAGCGCTGGATATCCGCATCAGAGGCAGGGCGGGTATTGATGTGCTGATGCATGTCCCTGGCAACGTCATCGAGCTTGGCCAGATAGGCATCCCCCACGGTCCACAGATCGATGGCTTTTTCGAGGTAACTGAAGTGACGAAAGTTGAGGTACAGCCAGATCAGGCTGGAAACGTCGTCCGGGTGGTTGCCCCCCTTGAGGATCGCCAGCCTCGCCGCTTCGATGTCTGGCGGTTGCTGATCCAGCGCCACACGCAATTCATGCCCGCCTTGAGGCACGGAAATGGCGTTCCGGTACTTATCAAATATCCCTTCGTCGCCGCTGTCGGCGTAGAGGTTCAGGTAATAGATGGCATCTTTCTGGCCCTTGGACCAAAGGCTTTCGCCGGCAACATAGCCACGAACAGCCGACAGCACATAAAGGCTAACGCCGCCCAGCAAGGCTTGAAACAACACAACGGCGATAAATGGCCAGACAATGCCCAACAACCGTGGCGTTCCGAGAGTCCGCGTTTGATTCATGAGGTCCCTTGCATTAGCACTGCTTGCTCGTCTTCCGGACGAAATCGCTATAGCCAGACTAGGGGGCATTCGTGATCCCGGCAAGTAAGAACTGCCGCCCACCGTGAGCAGCACTCTTGCAGCAACGCCAGCGCCGTCCCCCCCTGCCATAGACCTCGAACAGAAATCGACTTCTTCAAAAACGGTGCATTATCTATGTACCGCACAGCCCTTGCCATGAACCGTTGTAATCGGTGGCGAAACGCCAATGCTCGTTCAATCGAGCGCATACCAACCGATGCAACGAAAAGAGAAGCTGGCTTATGCAAACTCCCCCTTCAACTAGCACATCAACTGAAACTCTAAATTCAACCCCGACCACTGCGCAGATCCATCAGAGCCAACTGGATGACTATGAATTATTACTGTCTTTCCTGCGCGCAGAAGTCGGCTCTATGTCTCATTTCACGCGAACACTGCTCAGCCCCTGCACGCTCTCTCCGCTGGATCAAGAAAATGAAGCCGGTCAAACCGCTTTGCAAGACTTGATGAAAGACAGCAAGTATCAAGCACTGTGTAAAAGTAAAAACGTGTCCCCTCATTATTTGATTGTCACTGCAAAAGACGGAACCTGCGTCTACGAGACGTCGAATCGCGATGACCAGAACAAAGTAGTTCTGGCATTAACCGGATCTGAAAAATGGTCAGAATTTAAAGCACGCATCGAAAAGACGGCTAAGTTGCTGGGCGGACAGATCCGTTACGACCGCCTTGTCAGCCTGCCAGGAATGGCCACTTTTTACGGTCTTGCCCCCTGGGATCCGACCAACTCGGCTGAACAGCAAGCCGCCATCAATGCCCTTGAGGAAAAAATCGCAAGCTATCGTCTGAAACTGGAAGGCGACTTCAACATTGTCGACTTGAAGCGTCCTCCCAGCGCAAAGGATCGCAAAGTGTTCAACGTTGTCAGGGCAGCTTCATCCGATCCCTCAAGTATCACTATGCAAAAAGTGCAAGAGCAGATCATCGGTGCGGAAACGATCGAAACGATAAGAACGTTTCTGCCCGAGGCGGGCATTTCTCCATTCACTCATCTGGCCAACGACATTCTTATGTCGGCTACCGCTGAACAAATCCGCGCCACTCCTACCGTTTTTCTTGAAAAAATCCTGCAAAACCCTGAAGCCGAGAAGCTGGCAACCGGCTTGCTGTCGACTTTGAACTGGTATGGAGGAGCACCAGGCGAAGAAACGTCGCCGCACATCCGCATCAAAGTCATAGCCAACGCATTGCAAATCTGGTTTGAGACACCGAGCCAAAAACCGGAAGAAGTTGCCGGTTTCGATTGGCAGTCACGTTCACACTGGGGCAAAAGTTATCCGGCCATCCGAAACGAATTCGAGACCCATCTACTCAGGTCAAAACGGGCCGCGTCGGAAAAAGAAGCGATTGTTATGGCCCGATTGTTTCTGCACCAGTTTCCGGTCGAGTTCCGTGTCACCGATATTCCGACCGCGCTTCCATACCGGAGCTCCCTTGTTTGGGTGAACTTCATGAATGGCGTGAACCTGATAAACGCTACCGACCCCGAAGCGTTGTGCAGAATGACCTTTCAGCATTTGGTTAACCTGGCTCTCGATCGGGCCGAGGGAGCGACAGACGAGCAACTCAAAGAAGTCAGCCTGGCAAGGCTGCTGCCGACACTGGACTGGGCAGTGACCCAAGGCATCATCCTGCCTAAGCGTCATGAGGATTACACAGAGCCCGAAATCGAACTGGCGCTATCGGAGCTGGATAAACACACCAATGCGCTCGGCACTGCCATCACCCGAATCAACGAAACCCCGCCAAACCGACTATCAATGGCGAAAACCGTAGCGGAAAAGTTCTTTGGAAAACGCTTTGTCGCGCAAAACAGGAAGCTGGCGAGGAAAGAACGCGAAACCATCCGATGGAATAGCGTTCCGACCCTCCGTGGCAAGGGGTACGATCGCTATTCGCTCATCGACATCCTCGCCTCAAATGAATTCGATGAGCAGACACGATGGTATTACACGCAGGCTGATGGCGCCGTCAGTCAATACTATTTCAGGATCGACAGTAACCGAAAGGTAGCGTCGCCATTTTACTGGGAAGCATCAGGGATACCGGCGGTATATGGCATCTTGCCAGAAGTGAAATCGATGTTCTATGACGGCTTCCTGGATTACTTTGAACGACAGACAACTGCTTACAAAACGCTGATTCGCAGTCAACTGGCCTCACTCCCATTCGACGATCGCCAGGCCATTGAATGGGGTGAACTCAAAATCCATAGCCTGAGAAAGGAAACCAGCGGTGTAGAAGCCCAAAACGAAACACCTGAAATAATCCTGCCACTACGAGCCCGTAACGGCCTGATTTTGCAGACGACCTACGCCGAGGAAACAAGAACCTACGAACTGCTGCCCCGAGCTGGGGTGATACGCCGCGTAGAAAACCCCGACCCGGAGCAATTCGGGGGTGTCCAGAAAACCGAGACGTGGCGAATGAACAAAGGGACCGTTTCCGTTTCGGTGTTGCGCAACCAGACATTACCCTTTGACTGGGATGCTCATTCGATCGGGAGCGCACCCAACGCCGGAGCGGTCTGTGAGGCAATCATCGAACAGCTAGGTGATACGTTCACCGCTCCTTCCAACGATGTGCAAACCGCAAACAGCACTCCACTGACACTTTCCTCACCCCGTTGCCTGGCAATCAGTCATTTCATTGCCAGCCTGCTACCGTTTGTAGACCCCAAACAGCTCTACAAGGACTGTGCCGGGCAGACTGAGTTTGAACGCGAAAAAGCCGAGAAAGATGAAATCCGCGAAGTTATCAAAATCTTCGTGCCATTCTGGAAAAGTATCGAAGATCTGGCCTCAGGCGAAAAGACACGCCTTATCAATGGAGTGTTCGGAGTGTTCATCGACCTGTTGTCATTCGCACAACCGATCGGCAAGTTTGCTTCGGGCTCGACAAAACTGATCAGCAATGCCGGCCGACTGACCTTACGCGCCAGACTTCCAGCATTTAAATTGCTGACCAAAGAGTTTTTGATTTTGAGCTTGATGGCACTGAACCCGCTTGACGGCATCGGAGCGCTGCTCAAGGCATTGGGATCAAAAGGACTTAAAATCGGCAGATCCGGTATTTTCCGCATCAAGGAATTGGCGGGCAGTGCAGGGCACTATAATTTCTCCCGCAGCCTGCCGCAGGTCACTGGTGCGGGCCGCTGGAAACCTTTGGTCAACGGCGACCAGTTAACGTCCCTTAGAGGTCTGGACGATGTACCCGTACGCAATCTGTCGTCCTCAGGCAAGGCCCGGTATTACCTGGTCGATCCATTGTCGTCCAAGCCCTATGGCCCCTTGCTACGCAGCCGTTCGAGAGAGTTCTCATTGGGGCGATCCCACTACAGCCCCCTGGAAAAAACCAAGGACAATGTCATTGTCGAGTTGGCTGACAAAAGCAGCGTGCGCGAAGTGCTTGAAGTCGATGGCCGGACGACGCTCTTCATTGACGACCAACCTTACCGACTGAAGGATGATGTGTTACGCCGCGCCGACCTGATGGACCTGAAGGACAGCTATAAGGCGGCTCCTTGCAGGATCCGTCGCATGCCCGGTTCCGCGCCGTGTAAAACCAGCTATGTCATTCGCGACCCTGCCCCCACACCCGACATCGGCAGTTTTGATACCGCCAAGGGTTGGGCGCCCTGGTTCGGGGATGTTACTTACATCCCCGCGACCAACAGAGCTGCAATGCAAGTGGACGCGATCCGCGCCCACTCAACCCTTCAGGGCACAATGGAATTTCAAAAAGGTATTTATGGGCGGGTCATGGTCAGTGTCCCCGTTCCGGGAGAAGAGCTCGTCGATAACTTCCACATCGGCAGTATCATTGTCGAAGCGGCGGACGGTTCAAAACACTACGTTTTCACGCGATTGAACGCCGGGGACTATTATTTCGCCGAGCGCGCATCTGGACATGGCGTGCATGACCTCCTGACGTTCAAGAAAGCCGACACCCTTCCCGATGAACTGAAAAACGAGTTATTGGTGGTGTACACCGGTTCTCTGAATGCCAACAACATGGTCAGAATCCATGGCCAGGCGTCGGTAGAGCGAGCACTGAAAGCGATGGATGAGATTGCCATCCCGATCGGCGGCCATGCCAATCCGCCTGAAACACTCAAATGGCTCAAGGTTGATACCAGCCCGGGGGAAGCGGCTTTATTCGATCATTCCACACGAATGATCATTCGGTTTTCCACCGACGGTGCCGCAACCTGGTCGCTGTCCAAGGCTGCCCCCGACAGCGCACGTGAAACGACTGCGGAAATTTTCAACAACCTGTTTGAAGAAAACGTCATCACCGTCGCATCGTCGACGCAGGCGGGGCCCAAGGCATTAAAAATCGATGACACGATGAGGCGCCTGCAACGCCTCATCAGCAAGAAAACACGACGCCCCCTGCACAAACCCCGGAACATCGCGTTCGCCGAAATCAAGACAAAAGCCGGGGGGCGCGAGGTGTATGTCAGCGTTTCCGGCAACAAGGGTGATACGGGTTTCCTGCCATTGTTTGCCAACAACAGACATACGAATGAGGTTAAAGTCGGCAGCACCAGCTACTTCAATATCGATCATAAAGTCAGCTTCCCGCAGACCGCACTTGAGGTATCACCCCAAGGCAAGTTGCAGGCGATCCCGCGCACCATCAATGACATTGAAACCTACACGCCTGCGCTCACATCTCGCCCTACCTCGCTGGACACCGAAAGCAAACTAATCAGTGTCATCCGCGGCAAATACCCCAATCCCAAGGATCTGGACTCCATCACGATCGCCACCGCCCTGGCGCCATGCGAATCGTGCTCGGTCGTGATGAAGCAGTTCGGTTATGACGGCAGCGCCGATGCACTGGGCGTGATCTGGAAGTAATTGCTTGCTGGTCAGTGCCGCTGCAAATGCCCATACAGCTTGGCATACAGACCACCATCGGCAATCAGCTGCTGGTGGTCGCCGTCCTCGGCCACTTGCCCACCGTCGAATACCAGCACTCGATCAGCCTGCTTCACCGCCGAAAGGCGGTGGGCAATGATCAACGTGGTGCGGTTGCTCAGAAACCGCGCCAGGGCCTGGTGCAGGTTGTATTCGGTGGCGGCATCCAGCGCGGAGGTGGCTTCGTCGAGGATCACCACCTTGGGCTCGGCGAGCACCATCCGGGCGATGGCCAGGCGTTGGCGCTGTCCACCGGACAAACGCACGCCGGAGCGCCCGACGATACTGTCCAGGCCATTGGGCAAATCCCGCACCGTGCCGTGCAACTGGGCTATTTCCAGTGCATGCCAGCAAGCCTCGTCAGTGCGCTCACGCCCCATGGTCAGGTTGGCCCGGATGGTGTCGTTGAACAGCGCCGGATGTTGCAGGACCACGGCAACATTTTCCCGCACGGTTTCCAGGCCGATCTCCTGCTGGGTCGAACCGCCAAATCGAATGGTTCCGGCCAACGGCGTGTACAAACCCAGCAGCAGTTGCACCAGCGTGCTCTTGCCCCCGCCACTGGCGCCGACGATCGCGACCTTTTCGCCGGGGGCGATGGACAGGTTCATCTGGTTCAGGACCAGTTCATCGCCGTAACCGAAGCTCAACCCTTGTACTTCCAGCCCGACGGTCTCGCGCCCGATGAACGGGTCGACGCCGCCCGGGTATTCAGGCTCATCAGCGCGCGACAGCAGCTCATTGATCCGCGACAGCGCACCGCCGGCAGCGTAGTAGGCATATTGCAGGTTCAGCAGCTGTTCGACCGGACCGATCATGAACCACAGGTAGCTGAACACCGCGAGCATCTGGCCGATGGACAAGTCGGAGAACAACACCGTGAGCATGGCCGCGGCACGGAAAATATCGATGCCGAACTGGAACAACAAACCGCTGGCCCGGTTCGACGCATCGGTTTTCCATTGCGAATTCACCGCATAGTCGCGCACGTCACGGGCGCGTTGCCCCAAGCGACCGAGGAAAAACCCCTGACGGTTGCCGGCGCGAACTTCCTGGATGGCATCCAGGGTTTCGGTCAGTGCCTGGGTAAAGCGCGAAGTACTGTCGTTCTCGAGTTTTTTCAGGTGCTTGACCCGTTTGCCCAGTTGCACCGTGGCGTAGATCACCAGCGGGTTGAACAGCAGGATCAGCAATGCCAGTTTCCAGTGCATCCACATCAGAATGCCCGCCGTACCGACCAGGGTCAGCATGGCCACGAGGAAACGACTGAGGGTTTCACCTACGAATTTGTCCAGCGTGTCCAGGTCGGTGACCAGATGCGTGGTCACCGTGCCACTGCCCAGGCTTTCGTATTCACCCAGCGAGATACGCTTGAGCCGTTCGATCAGACGTATGCGAATGCGGTAGACGATGTCCTTGGCCAACCCGGCGAACAATTTCGCCTGCACCACGTTGAACAGCAACGCCGTACACCTCAGGGTCAAGGTCACCAGCAGCATCAGGCCGATGTAGCCCGCCGCTTTTTGCCAGCCTTCGGGCAGCGCGTGGTTCATGATCTTCAGCGCGGCGTCACCGTGCCCCAGCAACACCTCGTCCACCAGCAACGGCAGGAGCAAGGGAATCGGCACGCTGCACAAGGTCGCCAGCACGGCCACGCCGTTGGCGATCCACAGAGACTTCTTGTGATGCAGGGCCAGGCGACGGATTTCCGCCCAGCTCAGACGGTCGACACGTTTAGCGGTGGCGACGTCATCGGGCAGGTCATGCACAGGCAGCGCGCTCCAGCCAGCGGCCGAGCAGCGGGGACAGCACACTCAGAGGCTGATAGCCGTTGGTCAGCAATGCCAATTGACCATTGCGTTCAGCGAGCAATGTAGGAAAACCGGCGATACCCAGGTCCTGGACCCAGGTGAAATCGGCGGCGGTGGCTGCGTGCATATCAGCCCGATCGAAAGCACCGGCGAACTCGATGCGCGGCAGACCGGCCTGTTCCGCCAACTCGACCAACACGCTGGCCTGGGTGACATCACGGCCTTCGGCATAAAATGCGTGCTGAATCAGCCCGAGCAGTCTCAACGCGCAATCCGGCGCCAGGCTGCGCGCCGTCACCAAGGCCCGGCAGGCAGGTTCGGTATCGTAGACAAAACCGTCGGGCAGCGCGCCTTCGAACTTGAACGGCTGGCCAGTGGCCTCGGTGACCGCCTGCCAATGCTCAAAAATATAGCGTCGGGTGGTCGGCTCCAGCGCCGCACCGCTACCGGTGCGCAAGCCACCCACGATCAGATGCACATCCACACCCGCGGCTTGCGCCTGCTCGACCAGTGCCTTGGCCACCGGGGCAAACCCCCAGCACCAGGAACACATCGGGTCCATCACATAGAGCAGGCGCGCAGACATGGTTCAGGCCTCTGTGGATGCTTGCTTGTAGTTGTAGCCGATCGGGTGGGGCTGGTTACGAGCCTTGGCCAGCTCGATCTGCTTCTGCCGGTCGATGGCGCTGCGACGGGTCTTCTCACTCAGCTTATCCCAGCAATGCGGGCAACTGATGCCGGCCACGTAATGCTCGGACGCGCGGTCTTCAATGCTGACCGGAGTGCGGCAGGCATGACATTGATCGTAGTCACCTTCGCTCAGGTCGTGACGCACGGTCACGCGGTTGTCGAACACGAAGCAGTCGCCCTGCCACTTGGTTTCTTCCTGCGGCACCTCTTCGAGGTACTTCAGGATGCCGCCCTTGAGGTGGTAGACCTCACCGAAGCCCTCGCTGAGCATGTAGCTCGACGCCTTCTCGCAGCGGATGCCGCCGGTGCAGAACATCGCAACCTTCTTGTGCACGGCCGGGTCGAAGTTGGCTTTGATGTAGTCGGGAAATTCGCGAAAACTGGTGGTTTTCGGGTCGATGGCGCCTTCGAAGGTGCCAATCGAGACTTCGTAATCGTTGCGGGTGTCGATCAACAGCACTTGCGGGTCGCTGATCAGCGCGTTCCAGTCCTGTGGATCGACGTAGGTGCCGACCTTTTTGTTCGGGTCCACGCCTTCCACACCGAGGGTGACGATTTCTTTCTTGAGTTTGACTTTGGTGCGGTAGAACGGCTGCTCATCGCAGTACGACTCTTTATGGTCGATGTCGTCCATGCGTGGGTCGTTCTTGAGCCAGGCCATCAGCCCGTCGATGCCTTCACGGCTGCCGGACACGGTACCGTTGATGCCTTCTTCGGCAATCAGCAGGGTGCCTTTGATGCCGTTGTCGACCATCGCTTGCAGCAGGGGCTCGCGCAGGGCGACGTAATCTTCAAGGGTGACGAACTTATACAGTGCCGCCACGACAATCTGTTGTGTCATGGGTAAATCTCCAGGTGGCTACCCTCGTAAGGGGTGAACCGGATGCGAAAAAAAACGCGCCGGGTGAGCGGCGCGTTGGGCATTGTAGCAAAACAGCAGCTTCTAGCGGCAAGCTTCAGGCCACAAGTTTGGAGCGCGGCGCCTTGAACTTGCAGCTTGCAGCTTATAGCTGTTTTTGCTGCTTCTCTCCGCCCGCACAGGTCGGCGAGGCCGGAGCCGCGTCGATCTGTGCCCATTCCTCTGGCGTGTAGGTATGCAGCGCCAACGCATGGAACTCGCCCATCAGCTCGCCGAGCGTGCCGTAGACTTTCTGGTGGCGTTTGACCCGGTTCAGGCCATCGAACTGCGCGCTGACCACCACGGCCTTGAAATGGGTTTGCAGCCCACGGCTGTGCATGTGGCTCTCATCCAGCACTTGCAGATGCTCGGGCTGAAGCAGGGCCAGCGTCGATTCGATGCGTTGTTGCATAGTCATACCGAACTCCGCTTAAGGCTTTTTCTTGGCGGGTGCAGCCGCGTCTTTCGGGGCCAGCTCGGCCGTCATGTCAGCCAGCAGCTTGTTGACCACCGGCACAGCGCTTTCCAGCTTGGACTGGGTCATCTGGGCCGATTGCTGGGTCAGCTGGGGCATTTTTTCCATGACTTTCTTGCCCAGTGGCGACTGGTAGAACGCAACCAGGTCCTTGAGCTCGGATTCGCTGAAGTTGCTGGTGTACAGCTTGACCATGTCCGGCTTCAGCTTGTTCCAGCCAATGGCCTGGTCCAGAGCGGCGTTAGCCTTGGCCTGGTAGGTTTCCAGTACGGCTTTTTTCGATTCAGGGGCTTTGGACTGTTCGAAACGCTGGGCAAACATCTGCTGTACTTGCATGTACACCGGAGTGCCCAGTTTGTCGGCGTGCGCCATGGTCAGGAAAGCCTCGGCACTGGCGTTATGGCTGGCAGTGTCGGCGAGAACCTGGCCGCTGGCGCAGACCAAAGCAACGGCGGTACAGATGGCACGAAGACGAGTCATCGAGTTTCCTATTCTAGCTGGCGAGGTAAGACCCCAAGGGCATCCATTCTGCGCCTAAAAAAGTGTGTCGCTCAACCCCAAGCCTTGTCGCACCTGATTTAGAGGGGTTGAATGGACAAATTCAGACTGATGGAACCACGGCCGTCGATCACGGCCTAAACTGCGCAATCGGACCTACAGGAGTGAGCAAGATGAGCCGTATCGAAACCGACAGCCTCGGCCAGGTTGAAGTCCCGGATGAAGCCTATTGGGGTGCTCAGACGCAACGCTCGCTGATCAACTTCGCCATCGGCACCGAACGCATGCCGCTGGCGGTGTTACATGCCCTGGCGCTGATCAAGAAAGCCGCGGCGCGGGTCAATGATCGCAACGGCGACCTGCCCGCCGATATCGCCCGTCTGATCGAGCAGGCCGCCGACGAGGTGCTCGCCGGCGACCATGATGACCAGTTTCCGCTGGTGGTCTGGCAAACCGGCAGTGGCACCCAGAGCAACATGAACGTCAACGAAGTGATCGCCGGTCGCGCCAACGAGCTGGCTGGCAACCCCCGTGGCGGCAAGTCCCCCGTGCACCCCAACGATCACGTCAATCGCTCCCAGAGTTCCAACGACTGTTTCCCCACTGCCATGCACATCGCGGCCGTGCAGGCGGTGCAGCAGCACTTGCTGCCGGCGATCAGCGAATTGTCCGGCGGCCTGGCCGAGCTGGCTGCTCGCCATATGAAGCTGGTCAAGACCGGCCGCACCCACATGATGGATGCGACACCGATCAGCTTCGGTCAGGAAATCTCGGCCTTCATCGCGCAACTCGATTACGCCGAGCGGGCCATCCGCAGCGCACTGCCCGCGGTCTGCGAGCTGGCCCAGGGCGGCACAGCGGTCGGCACCGGGCTGAATTCGCCCCACGGTTTCGGTGAAGCCATCGCCGCCGAACTGGACGCCCTCTCCGGCTTGCCGTTTATCACCGCGCCGAACAAATTCGCCGCACTGGCCGGCCATGAGCCGCTGACCACGCTGTCTGGCGCGCTGAAAACCCTCGCCGTGACCCTGATGAAAATCGCCAACGACCTGCGCCTGCTGGGCTCCGGTCCCCGCGCCGGCTTCGCCGAAGTCAGGCTGCCGGCCAATGAACCGGGCAGTTCGATCATGCCGGGCAAGGTCAACCCGACCCAGTGCGAAGCGTTATCGATGCTGGCCTGCCAGGTGCTGGGCAACGACGTCGCTATCGGCTTTGCGGCCAGTCAGGGCCACTTGCAGTTGAACGTGTTCAAACCGGTGATCATCCATAACCTGCTGCAATCGATCCGATTGCTCGGTGATGGCTGCAGCAACTTCCAGCAGCATTGCGTGGCCGGCCTGGAGCCGGATGCGGAAAAAATGGCTGAACACCTGGAACGTGGCCTGATGCTGGTGACGGCGCTCAACCCGCACATTGGCTATGACAAATCGGCGGAGATCGCCAAGAAGGCCTACAGCGAAGGGCTGACCTTGCGTGAGGCGGCGTTGCAACTCGGGTACCTGACCGATGAAGAGTTCGATACGTGGGTGAGGCCGGAGAACATGCTAGAGGCTGGGGCCAAGGGCTGAATCTGTAGCGCCTGAAAATCCGTCTTCGCGGGCAAGCCCGCTCCCACATTGAACTGCGAACGCGGTCAAATGTGGGAGCGGGCTTGCTCGCGAAGAACGATAATACGGTCTACCGACCGACCGCCATCCGCATCCGCCGCGCCCGCAACCCGGCAATCAACGAAGGCCCCAACGCCACCAGCGCCGACCCCAGCACCACCAGCACCGCACCACCATAACCCAACCCATTGATCGTCTCGGCATGCACATACTCGGGCCACAGCCATGCCGCCATGGCAACCGCCGCAAATGTCACCAACGGCGTGATGGCCAGCGTCGCGCTGACCCGGGAAGCTTCCCAGTGGGCCAAGGCCTCGGCAAAGGCGCCATAGGCAATCAGCGTGTTGAGACAGCACGCCAGCAGCAACCACCCCTGCAAGGGGTTCAATTGCAGCGCTTCAAGCGGATGCACCCAGGGCGTCAGCAGCGCCGCGCAAAACAGGTAGATCACCATCATCACCTGCAGCGAATTCCACACCGTCAGCAATTGCTTCTGCCCCAGGGCATAGAAGGTCCAGACCGTGGATGCCAGCAGCACCAGCAGCACGCCGGCGGTGTAGTCGGTCAGCGACGTGAGCAATTCACTCAAGCGCTGGTTGAAGAACAGCGCAAAGCCGATCAGCAGCACCAGCAGGCCAATCCCCTGCCCCAGGCTGAAGCGTTCCTTGAACACAAACAGACTGGCGATCAGCAGCATGATCGGCCCCATCTGCACCACCAGTTGCGCGGTGCCGGGGCTGAGCAGGTTCAGGCCCATCAAATACAAGACATAGTTGCCCACCAGGCCGAGCACGGCCATCAGCACCAGCCAGCCACCGCGAGGACCGAGCACTTTGCGGCTGGGCAGGCGTCTGGTGGCCGCCAGGTAAATGAACAGGCAACCGCCAGACACCAGCAGGCGAAACCAGGTCACCGTCACAGGGTCCATCACCAGTAACACTTGCTTGAGCTTGATCGGCAGGATTCCCCACAACAACGCGGTCAGCAAGGCCAGGAACAGACCGTAAACCCAGCGACCCGATGAAATGTGCATGTGAACCCCGAAGCCAACTGACAGGAGCCGTCATTCTAGGCGCAGAGCGGTGGCGTACACAGGGACAGTTACGGTCTGGCCGCGATTGAAACTGTGCGGGTCGCAATGTGAAAGACCGCGGAGCCTGCATTCGCGAGCAAGCCCGCTCCCACATTGAACGGTGTACGCGGTCAAATGTGGGAGCGGGCTTGCTCGCGAAAGCTATCTGGCAGACAACGCAAAAAACCGGGGTTTACCTCACCGCTTCAAACAACCCCGTAGCC
>NZ_JBYSYZ010000006.1:0-218196 GCF_058783925.1 Pseudomonas sp. FW305-70 | reverse complement strand
CGTCATGACATTCAGCATTGATGTTGACTGACCCACCGCCTTCGCGAGCAAGCCCGCTCCCACAGGGTTTTTGGTGTTTGAACTGGATGCATAAAAAAACGCCGCTCATCTCACGATGGGCGGCGTTTTTCATTGCGTTGCAGCGTTAGGCTTGAACGACCGGGATGTTGGCGTTCGCAGCAGCCTCACGGAACTCGGCGATCTGGTCGAAGGACAGGTAGCGGTAGACATCGGCCGCCATGCTGTCGATCTTGCCAGCGTATTCCATGTACTCCTCGACGGTCGGCAGGCGACCCAGGATGGAAGCCACGGACGCCAGCTCAGCCGAAGCCAGGTAGACGTTCGCGCCGTCACCCAGACGGTTCGGGAAGTTACGGGTCGAAGTCGACACAACGGTCGAGTTCGGCTCTACACGTGCCTGGTTACCCATGCACAGCGAGCAGCCCGGCATTTCCATGCGCGCGCCGGCCTTGCCGTAGATGCCGTAGTAGCCTTCTTCGGTCAGCTGGTGAGCGTCCATCTTGGTCGGCGGCGACAGCCACAGACGGGTTGGCAGCTGACCCTTGACCTGTTCCAGCAACTTGCCGGCAGCGCGGAAGTGACCGATGTTGGTCATGCACGAACCGATGAACACTTCGTCGATTTTCTCGCCAGCAACGCTGGAGAGCAGGCGAGCGTCGTCCGGGTCGTTCGGCGCGCACAGTACAGGCTCCTTGATGTCGGCCAGGTCGATCTCGATGACTTCGGCGTATTCGGCGTCCTTGTCCGCTTCCAGCAGCTCAGGGTTGGCCAGCCAGGCTTCCATCGCTTGAGCACGACGTTCCAGAGTACGTGCATCGCCGTAGCCTTCGCCGATCATCCAGCGCAGCAGGGTAATGTTGGACTGCAGGTATTCGGCAATCGACTCTTTGGACAGCTGGATGGTGCAACCGGCAGCCGAACGTTCAGCCGAGGCGTCAGACAGTTCGAACGCTTGTTCTACGGTCAGTTTAGGCAGACCTTCGATCTCCAGGATGCGACCGGAGAAGGCGTTCTTCTTGCCTTTCTTCTCTACGGTCAACAGGCCAGCCTGGATCGCGTAGTAAGGAATGGCGTGAACCAGGTCACGCAGGGTGACGCCTGGCTGCAGTTCGCCTTTGAAGCGAACCAGGATCGACTCAGGCATGTCCAGCGGCATGACGCCGGTGGCTGCGGCGAACGCAACCAGACCGGAACCGGCCGGGAACGAGATGCCGATCGGGAAACGGGTGTGGGAGTCACCACCGGTACCGACGGTGTCTGGCAGCAGCATGCGGTTCAGCCACGAGTGGATGATGCCGTCGCCCGGACGCAGGGAAACGCCGCCGCGGGTCATGATGAAGTCAGGCAGGGTGTGGTGGGTGGTCACGTCGATCGGCTTTGGATAAGCCGCGGTGTGGCAGAAGGACTGCATCACCAGATCGGTCGAGAAGCCCAGGCACGCCAGGTCTTTCAGTTCGTCACGGGTCATGGGACCTGTGGTGTCCTGGGAGCCCACGGTGGTCATCTTCGGTTCGCAGTAGGTGCCCGGACGGACGCCGGTCACGCCGCAAGCCTTGCCGACCATTTTCTGTGCCAGGGTGAAGCCCTTGGTGCTTTCAGCCGGTGCTTCAGGCTTCTTGAACAGGGTCGAAGGTGGCAGACCCAGCTCGGCGCGAGCCTTCTCGGTCAGGCCGCGGCCGATGATCAACGGAATACGGCCGCCGGCGCGAACTTCGTCCAACAGGACCGGGGTCTTCATTTCGAAGGTGGTCAGGACTTCGTCGGTGCCGTGCTTGCAGACTTTGCCAGCATGCGGGTACAGGTCGATCACGTCGCCCATGTGCATGTTGGAAACGTCGAATTCGATTGGCAGTGCGCCGGCATCTTCCATGGTGTTGTAGAAGATCGGAGCGATCTTGCTGCCGAAGCAGAAACCGCCGGCACGCTTGTTCGGCACGTAAGGAACGTCGTCGCCGAAGAACCACAGCACCGAGTTGGTGGCCGATTTACGCGAAGAACCGGTACCGACCACGTCGCCGACGTAGGCGATCGGGAAGCCGGCGTTGCGCATTTCTTCGATCTGCTTCATCGGGCCGGTGACGCCTTGTACGTCAGGCACGATGCCGTCGCGAGCCATTTTCAGCATGGCCAGGGCGTGCAGCGGGATGTCCGGACGGGACCAGGCATCAGGCGCAGGGGACAGGTCGTCGGTGTTGGTTTCGCCGGTGACCTTGAACACGCGCAGGCTGATCTTGTCGGCCAGGGTCGGGCGCTTCACGAACCACTCGCCGTCAGCCCAGGATTGCAGCACGCCTTTGGCGTGAACGTTACCGTTCTTGGCTTTTTCAGCGACGTCGTGGAAGGCATCGAACATCAGCAGGGTGTGCTTGAGTTCTTCGGCAGCTACTGGCGCCAGTTCGGCGTCGTCCAGCAGGTTCACCAGGGTCACGATGTTGTAGCCGCCCTGCATGGTGCCGAGCAGTTCAACAGCGCGCTTCTTGTCGATCAGGGGGGATTTGGCTTCGCCTTTGGCGATGGCGGACAGGAAGCCGGCCTTGACATAGGCCGCTTCGTCCACGCCTGGCGGAACGCGGTCGGTGATCAGGTCAACGAGGAATGCTTCTTCGCCAGCCGGGGGATTTTTCAGCAGCTCGACCAGGCCTGCAGTTTGTTCGGCGTTAAGCGGCTGGGGAACGATACCCAGTGCTGCGCGCTCTTCGATATGTTTGCGGTAGGCTTCAAGCACAGTTATTACCCTCATCAGTGGTCCCAAATGGGTGTCCGGGACGCTCATCCCGAAATTGCCGTACTCATGCGCTGCATGGCGTTGTGAGCCACTTAGCCAGAATTACCGACAATTCCTTACAGAAGCTGCTTTCAAAGTTTTACGCCTGCAGAACGGGAGCTGATGAGGGTTGGCGTTGGGCTTTTCCCCGCTGGAAAAACCCCTCGCCAACACCGCTCTGAAGGAACGACTGTGCTCGTGACGCTTTGAAAACAGCTTCTAACGGACATTGGCGCCTAAAAAGGCAGGCTGATTCTACGGCAAAAAAAAATTTAAGGTAAGTCAGGTTTTATTGGACTTTGGTGGCGGCCGCTAAACGCCGATTCAGCCATGGCCCTGAACTTTGAGGGGTGATCAATGGTGGACAAAGGACTAACATGCCGGCCTGTTCTGCTTTTTCGCGTTTTGCCTACCTATGCCCAATCAGACCATCAAGACGCCGTGCGTCGGCCTTTGCTCCACTGTTTACGGTGACCTGGTGTGCCGTGGCTGCAAGCGTTTCCACCACGAAGTGATCCACTGGAACGGTTACAACGAGGAGGAAAAGCGCGCTGTATGGCTGCGTCTTGAGCAATTGCTGTCGCAAGTGATGGCCGCCAAGGTGGAAATTTTCGATCCGGCGCAGCTGCGGATGCAGCTGGAGCAACGCAAGATCCGTTTCGTACCCCATCAGTCGGAATATTGCTGGGCCTACCAGTTGATCGCCCGGGGGGCGCGGGTGATCAACAACCTGGAAGCCTACGGGATGGTGTTGCTGCCGGAGTTTCGCGACTGGAACCTGCCGGAACTGCGCGATGCCATTGATCGGGAATTTTTCCTGCTCTCCGAGGCGCATTACCAGCGCTACATTGCGCCGGGGTTTCTGAGGGATGCGTTTGGAGGCTAAATTTTTTAAAAGCTTCGCGAGCAAGCCCGCTCCCACATTTATCCCCGGTTTTACACAAAAGTTGTGTCTGCTGAAGATCCAGTGTGGGAGCGGGCTTGCTCGCGAAGACGGCCTTTCAATCACCACATATCTCAGTGCTTGCCGGCAATCTCCTCAAGATGATCTTCGATCTCCTGCGGCTTGAGCACCAATACGTCACTTTCAACCGCATCGAGCACCACTTCCGCCGTATTGCCGATCAACGCGCCTGACAACCCGCTACGCGCCACGGTGCCGATGACGATCACGGCCGCCTGCAGCTTGTGCACCATGAACGGAATCAACACGTCCGCCGGACCTTCCTCGATGTGCAGGTGATCATCGTCGATGTCGAACTCGGCCTGGAACGACTTGCATTGCTCACGGTAGCGCGCCTGGATGGTTTCGCTGAGTTGAAAGGTCGGGTCGGCCGACGACAGCATCGGCGACGGGTGGGCGCTGATCACGTGCAAACGGGCCTTGGCCAGGGTTGCGATGTCATAGCCATGATCAATGATGGTGTTGTGCAGGTGGCGGTGTTCGAGGTCGGTGTTGCCGACGTCGATGGCTGCCAGGATCACTTTGTCTTTCCATGAGCCAGCGGTTTTCACCAGCAGTACCGGGGAGGGGCATTGGCGCAGCAACTTCCAGTCCTCGGGTGTCAGCAGGGCCTTTTTCAGGGCGCTGTCGGGATAGTGCTGCTTTACCACAAGACCGCAGCCTTCGGCTTGCTGCACATCGACGATGGTTTGATGCAGGCTCTGGTTCCAGGCCTGCTCAGTGGTGACGTTGTATCCGTCTCCCTGTAAAGCGGCCTTGAGCACACCCAACATGCCACTGTGATCATGCTTGGGGTCGCACACCAGCAGATGCAACTGCGCCTGGGTCACGCCGGCGATCAGCTTCGCCCGCTTGAGCGCGAGGCTTTCGGAGTGTTCGGGGTCGATGACCACCAGAATGCTGCGTACGGCTTGCATGAGCGCGATCTCCTGAAAATAAAAAAGCACGGCGTTGCACAACTATAGTTGCTGCCTGCGATTCGGGGACTTGATGCATATCAACGGTTGGCGACTGGTGGTCTGCGGGCAGGCCGGTATAATCGGCGCCCTTCGTTTTGAACCTATTTGTCCGTGAGCCCCATGATCCTTCCCGAAATTCACGAGTTCCTTGGCTGCCGCACTCCCGACGGCTGGGTTCAAGCCGCGCTGGCCGATCAGGAAACCTTGCTGATCGACCACAAGAACTGCGAATTCAAGGCCGCCAGCACCGCGTTGAGCCTGATCGCCAAGTACCATTCCCACGTCGACCTGATCAACATGATGTCGCGCCTGGCCCGTGAAGAACTGGTGCACCACGAGCAGGTCATGCGCCTGATGAAGCGCCGCAAGATTGCGTTGCGCCAGCTGTCCGCCGGGCGTTATGCGTCGGGTCTGCGCAAGGTGGTGCGCAGTCACGAGCCGGTGAAACTGGTGGACACCTTGGTGGTGGGCGCCTTCATCGAGGCCCGCAGTTGCGAGCGTTTCGAAGCACTGGTGCCGCATCTGGACGAAGAACTGGGCAAGTTCTATTTCGGCCTGCTCAAGAGCGAGGCCCGGCATTTCCAGGGATACCTGAAACTGGCCTACCAGTACGGTGACGCCAGGGACATCGCTCAGGTGATCGACAGGGTCCGCGCCGCCGAACAGGAACTGATCGAATCCCCGGATGTGGAATTCCGTTTCCATAGCGGCGTACCGGCCGCAGCCTGATCAACTGGTGCGGTTCTGACGCGCTCCCACAGGTATTGTGCTTGACTGACTGGCTTTTTTGTCAGGTCTTCAGCTTCAGAAATCCCACGTGGTGGTCAACATCACGTTGCGTGGTTCGCCATAGTACGTGGTGTCGAAGTTGCCCAGGCCCGTCAGGTAGCGTTTGTCGAAGACGTTGTTGGCGTTGACGGTGAAGCTCAGGTTCTCGTTGAACTGGTAGCGGCTCATCAGGTCGACGAGGGTGTATCCGCCTTGCTTGATGCGGGTGTAGTCGCCCACGGTCGGGCTGTAGATCTTGCCGTAGAACGCGCTCTGCCAGCTGATGCCGCCTCCGATGGTCACCTTGTCCAGTGCGCCGGGCAGGCGGTAGGTGGTGAACGTACGCACGACGTGTTCCGGTTTGCTGGTGGACAGCGGGAAGCCGAAGATGCGCTGTTCATCGGCGTCACGGGTGCGGGCGTAGGTGTAGCCGGCCGACACGTTCCAGCCTTCGGCCAATTCACCGGCCAGTTCCAGCTCCACGCCTTTGGTGGTCGCGCCGTCAACGGCTTTGTAGATGCCTTCGTTGGTCACCGGGTTGGTGCCGATCGATTCGGCGAGGTTGTCTTGCTCGATGCGGAAGAAGGCCAGGCTGGCATTCAGTCGCCCGTCGAAGTAGGCGGCTTTCAGGCCGGCTTCGTAGCTGTCGCCTTCGACCGGCGCCAGGGTCGAACCGTTGATGTCCTTGTAGGTTTGCGGCTGGTAGATGCTGGTGTAGCTGGCGTAGGCCGAGTAGGTGTCGTCCAGGTCATAGACCACACCGGCATAAGGCGTGACCACGCCATGTTCCTTGTAGCTGGCATGGGTGTCATCGAGGCCCGCACCCGGATAGTACGAATAGTCTTCGTTGTACTTGAAGGTGCTCAAGCGGCTGCCGAGGATGATCGACAGGTCATCGGTCGCGTGCAGACGCGTGGCCAGGTACAGGCCGTTCTGGCTTTGGGTGCGTTCGTACTTGCCGTTTTTCGGGAAGTCCTGTTCCGGCAGATCGCCATTCCAGTCGTAGATGCTCCCCGGGACCATGGCGAAGGCACTGGTGTCGAAGGTCGCGCCGGTCTGGCGCGAGTGGGAGGCCATGAAGCCGGCCACCAGTTCATGCTCGCGACCACCCAGGGAGAAGGGGCCGGTGACGTTCACGTCAGCGGTGTTTTGCACGCGGTGACCTTCCCAGCGACCCCAGTACAGGAACATGCCTTCACCGGTGGCACGGTCCGGGTTGCCGCCACTGGCCGAGGCCAGGCGAGTGTCGTGATCGGTGGTTTTCTGGTCGAACGTGGCCTTGAACGTCCAGTCGTTGGCCAGGGCCTGTTCCAGGGAGGCGAAGTAGGTGATGTCGTCGAAGTCGCGACGACTCCAGTCGGCACCCGGGTTGAAGTGACGCGGGAAGTCGGTACGGCCGCCGTCCGAGAAGTACACCGGGTTGCCGGTCCAGGACGAGCCTCGCGGGGTGGCGCTGGACTTGTCGATGCCGAAGGTCAGCAGGGTGTCGGGCGTCAGGTCGGCTTCGAGGACGCCGTAGAACAGGTCCTTCTTCTGGCTGTAGTGATCCTGGTAGGAGTTCTTGTCGGAATAGGCGCCGACAAAGCGGCCACGCACGCTGCCGGAATCGTTCAGCGAACCGGAAATGTCGCCGACGCTGCGATAGGCATCCCACGATCCGACGGTGCCGCTGATCGACGCCTTGAATTCCTTGGTCGGCTTCTTGCGGATCAGGTTGACGGTGGCGGACGGGTCGCCCGAGCCGGTCATCAGGCCGGTCGCACCCTTGACGATTTCGATGCGGTCCAGGCTGGAGGCGTCGTCGCTGTTGTTAGGGTTTTCACCGTAGACGCCGTCATAGGGGATGTTGATGCCGTCGTACTGGAAGTTGGTGATGGCAAAGCCACGGGCGGAAAACTCGGTGCGGTCACTGTCGTACTTTTGCGTCGAAATCCCGGGGGTGTTGCGCAGCGCGTCGCCGATGGTCTGCACGCCGCGGTCGTCCATCTGCTGGCGGGTGATGACGGTCACCGATTGCGGCGTTTCGCGGATCGACAGGGGCAGGCCGGTGGCCGAAGACGTTGAACCGGTGGTGTAGGAGTGGGTGCCTTCGGTGGTGGCGCCCAGCGCCTGGGCGGAAATGTTCGTTGCGCCCAGCTGCAGTACGCCGTCGTCCTTCGCCGGCTTCTTCTCGGCATCGGTTTCAGCGGCGTGGGCGGCGAGGCTCATCAGGGCGGCGGGCAGGGCCAGCGCCAGAGGGCACAGGGCAAAACGGAAACGGGCGACAAGCGGGTGCGACATGGGGATCCCTTTGCATCGAATCGATCGGTAGTTGAAGTGCTTCTGAGGGGTTAACCGAACGAAAAATGCAAAGGGGAACTGCCGCCTGAAAAAACTGATCATTATTTCTCAGCGAGCCAGGCCGAGACGCTGATGCCACTGGGCGATGGATTCTTCAGGGTACAGATCGAACTGCTGATCCCCGGGCTGCGCCTGGACCTCCACCCACGGCGCTTTCGAGCCGAGCATCAGGTGCGTGTGCTCCGGCGGTACCGGCAGCGGTGTGTCGATGGCGCAAGCGAACGGGTGAATCAGTTCCGGCCACTGCGGGCTGAACAGCCACAGGCCCGAGCCGCAGACCGCACAGAAATGCCGCTCGGCGCTGCTGCTGTGGGCGCGTTTGTCGCCTTCTTCCTTGAGCCGCGCATGGTAAATCGCGATGTGCTTGCGCCCGCGCACCTTGAGGCTGGCGGCATCGCCACCGAGGTTGATCGCATAGCCGCCACCGCCCTGGGTCTTGCGGCAGATCGAGCAGTAGCAACGCTGGTAGGGGTAGGGGTGGGCGCAGGTCAGGCTGAACGACACCGCGCCACAATGGCAGGAACCTTCGAGTTGCATGGGAGCCTCCGGCTGTCTTGAGCGTACCCGGGACAGCCTAGACCCTTAGCGTGAGTGGACAGGCGCGAAAAGCCAGGGTGATTTCGGCTTCGCCACTTTGTGCGCGGGTCACGTCCAGCATGTGCCGGGTGCGGGTGGATGTCATGATCCATAAGGGAAGGTGATGGGTGGGTGGATTTGTGGTGAGTGGGCCGGCCCATTCGCGAGCAAGCCCGCTCCCACATTTTGAATGCGATCCCCTGTGGGAGCGAGCCTGCTCGCGAAGAACGATAACGCGGTCCCACTGGACGCCTGCCACAGGCCAAGTCAGCATGTCCCCCTCGAAACCGGGACACGACCTGATGCGACGATTACCTTCCCTGGCAGCCCTGCGAACCTTCGAATGCGCCGCCCGCCATGCCCATTTCGGCCGGGCGGCGGCCGAGTTGTGTGTCACCGACAGCGCGGTCAGCCACCAGATTCGTCAGCTCGAGGAGCAGCTCGGTGTGCCGCTGTTCATGCGCGAAGGCCGGCAGATTCGCCCGACCCTGGCCGCCGGGCGCCTGATGCAGAGTTTGCAGCAGGCTTTCGAACTGATTGGCGATGCCTGCGACGAGCTGCGCGATCCTTCATCGCTTGCGGTGCTGCGTCTGGCGGTGACCGCCGAGCTGGCGCAAAAGTGGCTGATGAGCCGTCTCACGGATTTCTATGCGCGCTATCCGCACATCACCCTGCATCTGTACGAACAACCGATCGACGCCACGGCCCCGGGGGAAGACATCGACCTGGCGATCACCTACGGCACCGGCCCGGTGGACAGCAGCGCGTATTTCGTCCGGCCACTGCCGGCGTTGCAGTTCTTCCCGGTGTGCAGCCCCGGCCTGTTCAACCAGGGCTCGCTGAAAACCCCGAAGGACCTGGCCCGTCACTGCCTGCTGCACGACGACCAGGACGGCAAGACCTGGACCGCGTGGCTCACCAGCCACGCCGGCGACCAGCGCCCCGACCGCCAGTTGTATTTCGCCCATGCCGGGCTTGCGCTGGAGGCGGCGGCGCAAGGGCAGGGCGTGGCCATGGGCGACAACCTGACGGCCCAGGAAGATTTGCTCAGCGGTCGCCTGGTACGGCCGTTCACGTCGAGCATGACCGCCCTGGGCCAATACGCGCTGGTGTGCGAACGGGTGCGGCTGGAACGTCCGGCGGTGGCGCAGATGCTGGAGTGGTTCAACGATCAGTTGCTCGATTGATGAGTTGAATTCAAGTATTCCGAAATAATCATCGTTGGCGAGCCAGTCGCCAACACCCTTAGCCTGTGGTCATTCCAATCCCTGCTGAAGAGGTTTGACCATGGCCCGTTTGCTCGACACCACTCCCAAACAGGACGGTTTCCGTCTGCCCGGCGAATTCGAAGCCAAGTCCGGTTGCTGGCTCGGCTGGCCGGAGCGCACCGACGTCTGGCGCAACGGTGCCAAGCCTGCGCAGAAAGTCTGGGTGCAGATCGTCACCGCCATTTCCATGAGCGAACCGGTCACCGTGTGCGCCTCGGCGGCACAGTTCGCCACCGCGCGCCGCCAGTTGCCACCGCAGGTGCGTGTGGTGGAAATGACCTGCAACGACACCTGGTTCCGCGACAGCGGCCCGTGCTTTGTGGTCAATGACCAGAGCGGCGAAGTGCGCGGCGTCGACTTCGAGTTCAATGCCTACGGCGGACTCGACGGCGGCCTGTACTACCCGTGGGACAAGGACGACCAGATCGCGAGCAAGATCCTCGAAATCGAACGCTTCGACCGCTATCGCGCCCCCTTGATTGCCGAACTGGGCGGCATCCAGAGCGACGGCCAGGGCAGCATCCTCACCACCGAGCAATGCCTGCTCAATCGCAACCGCAACCAGCATCTGGGCAAGGACGAAGTCACCCGTCGCCTGACCGACTACCTCGGCGCCGAGCAGGTGATCTGGCTGCCGCGGGGCTGCAAGTTCGACGAAACCGATGGCCACGTCGACGACCTCGCCTGCTTCGTGCGCCCCGGTGAAGTGGTGCTGCAATGGACCGACAACCGCGACGACCCGCAGTGGGAAATCTATCAGGAAGCCTATGACATCCTGCGCAGCACCCGCGACAGCCGCGGCCGCGAGCTGATCGTGCACAAGCTGCCGCAGCCGGATGTGCTGGAGTGGACGGCCGAAGAAGCCGAAGGGCTGGACCAGCAGGACAGCACCCATACCCGTCAGGCCGGGACCAAGATTTGCGCGTCGTACATCAACTACTACGCCGGCAACAGCGCCATCGTGGTGCCGCTGTTTGGTGATCGCAACGACAAGGTGGCGCTGGCGACCCTGGCCGAGCTGTTCCCGAAACACAGCATCGTCGGCATCGAAAACTCCCGGGAAATCCTCCTCGGCGGCGGCAACGTCGCGTGCATCACCATGCCGCAGTACGCCGGCACTGCTTGCAACAAAAAGGGAGTCTGACCATGGGCCTGCACAAACTGACTCAAGCAATACTGCTGGTGCTTGCACCCCTGTGTGTGCAGGCCGCCGACACCGCCAAGCCGGTGGTCAACCTGTATATCTGGGGCGAGTACCTGGCCCCGGATACCCTGAAAAACTTCGAGGAAAAAACCGGCATTCATGTGGTGGTCGACCACTTCGATTCCCTGGAAACCGTCGAGACCAAGCTGCTCACCGGTCGCAGTGGCTACGACCTGGTATTGACGGCGGGGCAGCACCTGTCGCGCGCCATCGAGAGTGGCGCAGTGCAGACGATCGACAAGCAGCAACTGCCGCATTTCGCCGGCGTCGGCGAGGAGTTCCGCCAGCACATGGCGGTGTTCGATCCAGGCAACCGCTATGCCGGGATCTACGCCTGGGGCACCACGGGCGTGGGTTATCAGGAACAGGCCGTGCAACAACGCCTGGCCGACGCGCCGACCGACAGTTGGGCGATGCTGTTCGACCCGGCCGTGGTGTCGAAATTCGCCGATTGCGGGGTCAGCCTGCTCAACGATCCCAATGAAGTGTTCGCGGCGGTCATGAAGTACATGGGGCTGGATATCAACCGCCAGAACCTCGACGACCTGAAACTCGCCGAGCAGCAACTGGCGAAAATTCGGCCGTACATTCGCTACTTCGACAACGACCTGAACATCAGCGACCTGGCCAACGGCAACACCTGCGTGGCGATGTCGTGGAACGGCAACGTGGGCATCGCGGCGGGCCAGGCCGAGGCGGCGGGCAAACCCTATTCGCTCAAGTACCGGATTCCCAAGGAGGGCACGTTGATCTGGTTCGATGCCATGGTCATTCCCAGGGATGCGCCGCATCCGAAGGCCGCTCTTGCCTTGATGGACTACCTGATGACCCCGCAAGTGATCGCGCCGATCACCGACACCATCCATTACGCCAATGCGATCACGGCGGCCGATGGCTTGATCGACCCGGCGATCCGCAATGATCCGGGGACGTATCCACCGGCCGCGGTCAAGGCTTCGCTGTACACCAAGAATGACAATGGCAAGGCGTTCAACCGGGCGTTGATCCGGGCGTTCAGCCGGTTGAAGTCGGGGTTGTGATTGGCCCTTGATGGTGTGTTGACTGGACTGACGTCTTCGCGAGCAAGCCCGCTCCCACAGTTGACCGCGATCTCATTTGAGAACTCGGTCAACTGTGGGAGCGGGCTTGCTCGCGAAGAACGATAACGCGGTTTACTTGTTTGGAACCCGCCACAAATACCAGGAGGCCACCGTCCGATACGGGCTCCACGCCGAGCCGATCTCGATCATCTGCTTGCGCGTCGGCTGCACCTCCAGGCCCTTGAGCCGGCGATAACCCTCACGCACGCCAAAGTCGTCGGCCGGCAGGATGTCCGGGCGTTCCAGGCTGTAGATCAGCAGCATCTCCACGGTCCAGCGCCCGACGCCGCGCAACGTGATCAACCGCTCGATCAGCGCTTCATCGTCCATGGCCAGCGCCGTGGCGTAATCCGGCACCACGCCGTCCAGCGATGCCTGGGCGATACCCTGGATGGTCGCGATCTTGCTCGCGGAAAACCCGCAACTGCGCAATCGGTCGAAATCCGTGGCGACGATCTGTTCAGGCCGGGGAAAGGCGCCCGAACCGAACAGCGCCAGCAGCCGCCCGACAATCGCATCGCCGGCCTTGGCGTGCAGTTGCTGATAGGCAATCGCCCGCACCAGCGACTCATAGGGATCACGCGCCGCATGCGGCTGGTGCAGGCACGGGCCGATGGCGTCGATGTGGCGGCGCCAGTCGTCATCGATGGCGGCCAGGAACTCACTGGCGGCCCGATAGCCGTCGGCCATGGGCTCAGGCTTTCCCGGACGGTTTCAACAGGGCGTTGATTTCGCCATAGGTGAAAGCCTTCAGGTTGTGGCTATCGAACTTGCCGGTTTGCAGAAAGCTTTGGGCAATGCCGGCCATGGCACCGTAGAGGAATTCGGCGATGCCGGAACCGGCGCTCAGACGGCGTACGCCGAGCGCTTCAAGCGCTTCGGGCGACGGCAGGCCCGGGACCCCCAGCACATTCAATGGCAACGAGGTGCCGTGGCACAGCGCCTTGATCTCGTACTCGGCGGTAACGCCCGCCGCAAACAGGCCATTGGCACCGGCTGCCTGATACAGCGCGGCGCGCCTGAGGGTTTCGGCGACGCGGTCTTCGGCAGGCACCAGGCCGCGCAGGTAGACATCGGTGCGCGCATTGATGAACAGGTTCACGTTACGTCGATCGGCCACCTGGCGCGCGATTTCAATCTTGCGGATCAGCAACTCCGGCGGCGAGGAACCGTCTTCGATATTGATCCCGACCGCGCCGGCGGCGATCACCGCGTCAACCACCTGTGCCACCCGCTTCAGGTCGTCGGAGTAACCGGCCTCTATGTCCACGGTCAGCGGCACCGAAATGACCCGGGCAATCGACTCGACGGTTGAGACCAGGCGCTCAAGGGGCAGGGTGTTGCCGTCCGGGTAGCCATGTACCCAGGCCACCGCGGCGCTGCTGGTGGCCACCGCCTTGTTGCCCAGTTGCTCCACCAGCCGCGCCCCGGCGGCGTCGGCGACGTTGGTGAGGATCAGCAAACCCTCGTGATGCAGTTGGTGCAGTTGATGGTCGAGCCTGTCCATCGAGTTTCCTTCCTTATGAAAAGCCTGTGGGGGGATCAGAGCGTCAACTGCTCCGTGAGCTGCACCGCAGCGTTTTCCAGCCTGAGCAGGAACGCCTTGCGTGGCTGGCCTCCAGCGTAGCCGGTCAGCGAGCCGTCGGCGCCGATCACGCGGTGGCACGGCACGACAATCGATAAGCGGTTATGCCCGTTGGCCAGGCCTACCGCCCGACTGGCACCGGGCTTGCCCAAGGTCGCTGCAAGGGTGCCGTAGGTGGTGGTCTGGCCGTAGGGGATCTTCGCCAGTTCCGCCCAGACGCGGCGGGAGAACTCGCTGCCGGGCATGTGCAGGGCAACGCTGAACTCAGTCAACGTCCCGGCGAAGTACGCCGACAATTGCGCTTCGATCTGCTGCAAATGGGTGTTGTGCCCCGGGGCCACGGCATAACCGAAACGGTTTTGCAGCGCTTCGATCGACGGGGTCAGTGAGGCCTGATCGAGAAACTCCAGCAGCACCAGCCCACGCCGTTCGGCCATGGCGATCATCGGCCCCAGCGGCGTGGTCAGGCGGGTGAACAGCAACGGCTCGCTGTTGGCCGCACGGCCCGGGGTGATGTGAAACGACTTTTGAAAGGCATCGCGAAAGCCGCTCAGGGACTCGTAGCCGGAATCGAAGGCGACGGCGTCGATGGAGTCGCCCTGTTTGATCCCGCCCAACGCAGTGCCCAGGCGCCGGGCGCGTAGCCATGCGTGGAAGGTCATGCCGAAATGCTGCTTGAACCAGCGGCGCAGTTTCAGCGGCTCGATGCCCGCGGCCAGTAACTGGGCGTCGGTCCAGCGCCGCTCAGGGTCGGCGTCTACCGATTTGAACAGCTTCTGCACCCAGTCCGGCGCGCTGGCGGCGGTGTCCAGCGGTTTGCAGCGCAGGCAGGCGCGGTAGCCCGCCGCCAGGCATTGCTCGGCGTTGGTAAAGAACTCGACATTCTCAGGCTTCGGGCTGCGGGCGGTGCAGCCGGGGCGGCAGAAGATGCCGGTGGTCTTGACCGCCGTGAAGAACACGCCCTCGTAAGAGGTGTCTCGTTCGAGCATGGCGCGAACCATCTCGGCGCGGGGCGGGAGCAGCGTTTTTTGTAGGTTCATGGACGCAGCATAGAGGGCGTCATGGGTGGCCTCCACCGGAAAATCGACAGCGAATTTCAGTTGTTTCCAATCAGGTGTGGGGTGGTTCGCGATCGGCCAGTTCTTCCAGCAGATCGGCCGAAGGCACAAAGAACAAGCCACCCGTGACTGCCGTGCTGAAATCCAGCAGGCGGTCGTAATTGCCAGGCGGCTTGCCGACAAACATGTTCTCGAGCATTTGTTCCATAGGCTCAGGCGAACGGGCATAGCCGATAAAATACGTACCGAACTCACCGGCACCGGGTCGGCCAAACGGCATGTTGTCGCGCAGGATTTTCACTTCCTGCCCGTCCTTGGTGATTGTCGTCAAGGCGCTGTGGGAGCAGCTGGGTTTAATCGAGTCATCCAGTTCGATATCGGACAATTTCGTGCGTCCGATCACCCGTTCCTGGGCCTCGACCGAGAGCGCGTTCCAGGCCGTCATGTTGTGCAGGTATTTCTGCACCAGCACATAGCTGCCCGCGGCAAACAGCGGGTCTTCATCGCCGACCATCGTGAAGTGGGCAGCCTTGCGACCGACCGGGTTTTCGGTGCCATCGACAAAGCCGATGATGCTGCGCATATCGAAATAGCGAAAGCCCTGAACTTCATCGACGACCGTGACCGCGTCTCCAAGGGACGAGAGCAATTGCGTGGCCAGTTCGAAGCACAGGTCCATCTGCTCGGCGCGAATGTGCAGCAAGATGTCGCCCGGCGTTGCCACCGCTCGACGTCCTTCGGCGCCGAACTCGCGAAACCCGTGCAGCGAAGCCGGGCGCGGGCCGCTGAACAAGGTGTTCCAGGCACTGGAGCCAAAGCCACAGATGCACGACAAATTGCCGGAGGGAACACGTTTGCCGACCGAGCGCGTGAGGGCCGCGATGTCTGCACACCAGGCCCGCACTTTAGCGGCCGCATCCCCGCCGGGCGTCAATGTGGCGACGATGAACATCGCGCTGCCGGTGATGGGGCTGCATACCGCTTGAGGCTCTGGTGTTGGGTTATCCATTGGCATTTGCACTCCATGAGCAGGCGGAATATTCAGGCGCGTCGCGCCATCAGCAAAACTGAAGCCGCCGCCGACAGCAACCCGGCGCAGCAGCGGTTGAACAGGCGCTTGCCGGACGGCCGGGCGAACCAGCGGCGCATGTGCAGGCCCATGTAGGCATAGGCGCCGATGGCGATCCATTCCAGCACCAGGAACAGCGCGCCCAACACCACGAACTGCGGCGCAATGGCTTGGGTCGAGTCGACGAATTGCGGCAGGAACGCGGTGAAGATCAGGATCGCCTTGGGGTTGCCGGCCGCCACCAGGAACTCCTGCCGCGCCAGTGCCAAGGTGCCCGCTGGCGCGCTGGTGACGACGTTCTCGACACCGGGATCGGCGCGCCACAATTGCCAGGCGAGGTAGAACAGATACGCCGCACCCAGGATCTTGATGGCGTAGAACAACAGTTCTGAAGTTTGCAGCACCACTGCCAGCCCCGCCGAGGCCAGGGCAATCATCCCGGCGAACGCCAGCAACCGGCCGATGCCGGCCACGCACGCGGTGCGGTAGCCATAGCGGGTCGAATTGCTGACCGACAGCAGGTTGTTGGGGCCGGGTGCCATGTTGAGGGCGAAGCAGGCCGGCAGAAACAGGGTGAGGGTGGCGAGGTCCATGGTCGGCTCCTGAAGCAAGAGCGCTATTTTTATCACAGCCCGGCGGTGGTCAGACCCATACAGTGATGGGCGTAAACCACCGTATCAGGGCTATTTAGCGAATTTTTTCGCCCCGGCGACGCACAGGATCACCGCGACGGTCACACCCAGCATGCCGAGGCTGACCTGTTCATGCAGCAGGGTCGCCGCGAGGGTCAACCCGAAAAACGGCTGCAGCAGCTGCAACTGCCCAACGGCGGCGATGCCTCCTTGGGCCAGGCCGCGATACCAGAACACGAAACCGATCAGCATGCTGAACAGCGAGACGTACGCCAGGCTGAACCAGGCTGGGGTGCTGATGCCGCTGAACGAAGCCGGCATGCGCATCCAGCTGAGCAGCGCCACGACCGGCAGCGACAGCACCAACGCCCAGGAAATCACCTGCCAGCCGCCGAGGGTGCGTGACAGCTTGGCGCCTTCGGCATAACCCAGGCCACAGGCAAGGATCGCCAGCAGCATCAGGATGTCGCCCTGCGGGGAGGCGCTCAGCCCCTGGGACAGGGCAAAGCCGACCACCAACAGGCTGCCCAGCACCGAGAAAATCCAGAACGCCGCCCGTGGTCGTTCGCCGCCGCGCAGCACGCCAAACACCGCCGTCGCCAGGGGCAACAGACCGACGAAGACGATGGAGTGCGCGGACGTCACGTATTGCAGCGCCAGGGCCGTCAGCAGGGGGAAACCGATGACCACGCCGAGGGCGACTATGATCAGCGGGACCAGTTGCTGGCGCGCCGGACGTTTTTCCTTGAATAACCCCAGCAGGCACAGCGCCAGGGCCGCCGCGATGGTCGCCCGCGCAACCGTCAGGAACACCGGGTCGAATTCCAGCACCGCCACCCTGGTCGCCGGCAGCGAGCCGCTGAAGATCACCACACCGATCAGTCCGTTGATCCAGCCGCTGGTGCTGTTTTCCAGCGTCCGGTGTTGCAGGTTCGAAGTCCGTTCCATTTGGCTCACGCTCATTGTCTGATTGCACGAAACCCATCGTATGAGCGAGTATCGATACAATCAAAAAATTGTCATGGATACATCTCGACATGCCTCGATCCCGTTATAAAACGCTGGTGGATGCCTTTGCCGCCGACATCCGTTCCGGGTGTTTGCCGCCGGGCACGCGCCTGCCGACGCACCGGCAACTGGCAACCGAGCACGGTCTGGCGCTGGTCACCGCCAGCCGGGTCTATGCCGAGCTGGAGGGCATGGGCCTGGTCAGTGGCGAAACCGGTCGCGGGACCTTTGTCAGGGAGACTTCGCTGCCGCCGGGGCAGGGCATTTCGCAGCACGTGGTGGCGGCGGGGATGATTGACCTGAATTTCAACTACCCGTCATTGCCCGGCCAGGCCGACCTGCTGCGCCATGCCTTGCGTCAGCTGGCGCTGTCTGGTGACCTGGAGGCGCTCCTGCGTTACCAGCCCCACGCGGGGCGCCTGCACGAGCGGGCCTCGGTCGCCCGTCATCTGGTCGAGCGCGGGCTGAACGTGCCGGCCGAGCAGGTGTTGATCGTCAGCGGTGCCCAGCATGGCCTGGCGGTGACGCTGATGACGCTGCTCAAGCCCGGCGATGTCATCGCCGCCGATGCGCTGACCTACCCCGGTTTCAAGACGCTGGCCGAAACCCTGCATCTGGAAGTCTTGCCCATTCCGGTCACCGATACCGGGCCTGATCTGCCGGCCCTGGCAAAACTCTGCCGCAGCCGATCGGTGCGCGCCGTTTATTCGATGCCGACCTTGCATAACCCGCTGGGCTGGGTGATGGACGCCGATCAACGCGAGCAACTGGTGGCGATAGCGCGCCAGCATGACCTGACGATCATCGAGGACGCCGCCTACGCGTTCCTGGCCGAAAACGTACCGCCACCGCTGGCCGAGCTGGCGCCGGAGAGAACGGTGTACGTGTCCGGTCTGTCGAAGAATATCGCCACTGGCTTGCGCGTCGGCTTTATCGCCGCACCGGCGCAATGGATCGCCGCCTTCGAACGCACCATCATGGCAACCACCTGGAACACCCCCGGCGTGATGACCGCCATCGCCACGGCCTGGCTCGACGATGGCACCGTCCTCCAGCTGGAAGCGCAAAAACGTGCGGACGCCCGGGCCAGGCAAGCCTTGGCCCGCGAGACGTTGGCGGGGCTCAGGACCATCAGTCACCCGAATTCCTACTTCATCTGGTTGCCGTTGGCGGAAGACGCCCGGGCCGACCAGATCGCCATGGCGCTGATGCGCGAGCAAGTGTCGGTGTCGCCGGCCGAGCCCTTTGCGATTTCAGCCCATGTGCCCCACGCGATACGCCTGGCGTTGGGCTCGGTGGACATGGACTCGCTGCGCATTGCCCTGACCAAGGTGAAAAGCGTCGTCGGTTATTACTCATAGCGCTGCAGGGCAGTTTTGTTCAATACGCGAATCGCTCGGCTCTTTACCTTGAGGGCCTTGTTCAATTCGATGGAAGAAGGTGTGCAATGAGTCTGATGATATCCATGGCGGCGTTTGCGCTGGTCGCGTCCATCACCCCGGGGCCGGTCAATATTGTGGCGTTGAGCGCCGGCGCGCGGTTTGGCTTCCGGGCCAGCCAGCGTCACGTGGCCGGGGCCACGCTGGGGTTTGTCCTGTTGTTGGTGCTGATGGGGCTGGGCCTGCATGAGTTGTTGCAACAGTGGCCGGCGTTGACCCAGGGGGTGCGATGGGCCGGCGTAGCCTTTCTGTTGTACATGGCCTTCAAGCTGGCGGCCGACAATGGGCGGGTGCAAGCCAGTGAATCGGCGCAAGCCCCGTCAATGCTGTATGGCGCCATCATGCAATGGCTCAACCCCAAGGCCTGGCTGGCCTGCGTGGCCGGCATGGGCGCGTTTGTCGCCGATGGCGAGGCACGCCTGGTCTGGCAGTTTGCCGCGATTTATCTGGTGATCTGCTATGCGTCGGTGGGGTGCTGGGCGTATGCCGGGACGTTTTTGCGCGGTTTTCTGAACAACCCGGCAGGGATGCGGTTGTTCAATCGGGTCATGGCGTTGCTACTGGTGGTGAGCGCGGTATACCTGTTGCTGCCGTAACTGCAGTCGCTACAGCTTTTGTGGCGAGGGAGCTTGCTCCCGCTGGGCTGCGTAGCGGCCCCCGCTTTTCTTCAGATCAATCATGTAGGCAGGTTTTGCGACGGCTTCGCCGCCGAGCGGGAGCAAGCTCCCTCGCCACAGATTTAACCGAACCACAGATCTAGGTAAAACCTCGGGTATTACCCCCGATACTGCCCCGGTGTCGCCGCCAAATGCTGTTTGAACGCCCGCTGGAAATGCGCCTGATCGGCGAACCCCGCTTCCAGTGCCACGTCCGCGATCAGCTTGCCGCTGCGCAATTGATCCTGGGCGAACTGGATGCGCCGGTTCACCAGGAACGCGTGGGGCGTCATGCCGTAATGCTGTTTGAAGGCGCGGATCAGGTAGGACGGCGACAATTGCGCGGCCTCGCAAATGTCTTCGAGCCTGAGGGTTTGGGTGCAGTGGTCGCGGATGTAATCGGCGGCACGCTCGAGCTTGAAATTGGGTTCGCGCAGCGGTTGATCGACCGGGTTGAGTCGTAGCTGAACCTCCGTAAAGAACTCCACGGCCACGCTGTGTTTGCGCAGGACATCCTGCTGCGGATCGACCAGCACTTCATACAAGCCCGCGAGGCCGGCAAACAGGTTGGCATCGCGCGTATGGGTCGTTGAAAAACGGCGAAACGCCGCGTCATCGCTGAACCCGAGCTGGTGCTGTAAATCGGTCAGCCACGGCGTATCGACGTACAGCATCAGGTACGACCAGGGTTGGTCTTCGATCGGGTTGCAGGCGTGGACGTCGCCGGGGTTCATCAGCACCACCGTGCCGGCGCTGACCTCGAAGGCTGACTGCTCATGGAGATAGGTGCTGCGCCCGGCGGTGATCGCCCCGATGGAAAAGTGTTCGTGGGCGTGCCGGGTGTAGCAGACCTCGCGCCCGTCGGCGATGGCGCGGGCTTCGATGAAGGGCAGGGCGTCATCGCGCCAGAAGCGCGGGGCCTTGTCGGCGTTCTTGGCAACGGCGTGCTTCATGCTCTCTCCTCGGCAGGTCAGTGCCGGAGTGTATTAGCTCTCGCCGTCAAAGGCTCGTTGCAGTGTGGCGATATCGAGTTTTTTCATTTGCATCATCGCCTGCATGGCCCGTTGGGATTTTTTCGTGTCGGGGTCTTTGATCATGTCCATCATCGCGATGGGGACGATCTGCCACGACAGCCCGAACTTGTCTTTCAGCCAACCACATTGCTGGGCCTCGGGCGCGCCACCGGCCGACAGGTTGCCCCAGTAATGGTCGACTTCTTCCTGGCTCAGGCAATTGACCTGAAACGAAACTGCCTCAGTGAATTTGAACAGGGGGCCGCCGTTGAGGCCGGTGAAACTCTGGCCGTCGAGTTCGAAGCTGACGGTCATGACCGAGCCTTCGGGCCGCCCGTGGAATTCGAAACCGGCGTGGCCGTAATGGGTGACGGCCGTGATTTTCGAATGGTCGAAGATCGAGCAATAGAACTTCGCCGCTTCTTCGGCCTGATCGTCGAACCACAGGCAGGGCGTGAGTTTTTGTACGCGTTGCATGGCGGGCACTCCTCGGCAGGTTATGCATGCAGGAATACAGCGTAGTCAGCCTGAGTGGGGTCGGCAGTACCGTAGATCGCCAAACAGCCGTTTCAGGGCGCGATTAGAACGCCCACCGGGTGGTCAGTTGCACGGTGCGCGGTTCGCCATAAAACCCGGTGCCGAAGTTGCCCAGCCCGGTGTAGTAGGTTGTATCGAACAGGTTCTTCACGTTCAGCGTAGTGCTCAGGTGCTCGTTGAAGCGATAGCGCGCCATCGCGTCCACCAGGGTGTAGCCCGGTTGGGTGATCGTTGTGTACTGACCGAAGTTCACCGTATCGGTGGGGGCGGGACGGAACACCTTGCCGAAAAATTCGCTTTGCCAGTTCAGGCCGGCGCCGACGATGAGCCTGTCCCACGCGCCCGGCAGGCGGTAGGTGCTGAAAACCCGCACCAGCTGTTCCGGTGCCGAGGTTTGCAGCACCGAACCGTAGACGTAATCACCCTGGGCATCGCGGGTGTGGTTGTAGGTGTAGCCACCCGCCAGGTTCCAGCCGTCGCGCAACTCGCCGGCCAGTTCGAACTCGAAGCCTTGGGTGGTGGCGCCCTGGACGGCGCGGTACACCGACTCGGCATCATCGCCGCTGACATGTTCGGCGATGTTGTCCTGTTCGATGCGGTACAGGGCGAAGCTGGCGTTCAGGCGCCCGCCAAAGTATTCGGCCTTGATGCCCGCTTCAAGACTTTTGCCCTGTACCGGATCGAGCAGTTGCCGGTTGGCGTCCTTGCTCATTTGCGGCTGATAGATGCTGGTGTAGCTGGTGTACACCGACCAGGTGTCGTCGAGATCATAGACAAACCCGGCGTAAGGCGTGACGACACCGCTCTGGCGATAGCGGTCGCGCAGGTCGACGCTGTTCGGGTCGCTGTAGTCCAGGTCGTCGTGTCCGCTGAAGTTACTGACGCGCGCGCCGAGGATCAGCGCCAGGTCGTCGACGGGTTTGAGCCGGGCGGCCAGGTAGGCGCCGGTCTGGCGCTGGACGATGTCGTCGGTGCCCACCCGGGGGATCTCGGGTTTGGCAAACTCGCCGCGCCAATCGAAGATACTGCTGTCCACCGGCGGATACACCGAGCCGTACACCGGGATGTCCTGGCGGGTGTTCATCGACATGAACCCGGCGATCAGTTCGTGCTCGCGACCTGCCAGGGTGAACGGTCCGCTCAGGTTGACGTCGACGTTGTCCTGCACCTGGTCGCCCTTGAACTTGCCCATGTACATGAACATGCCGTCACCGCTGACCGGGTCCGGGTTGCCGCCACTGGCGGAGGCGAGGAAGGTATCGTGCCGGCGGTGCTTGCGGTCGTAACTGACCTTGAGTGTCCAGTCGTTGGCCAGTTGTTGCTGCACCTTGGCGAACAGCGTCTGGTTGGTGAAGTCGCGGCGGCTCCAGTCGGTGGCCGGGTTGAAGGAACGGGAGAAATTGGTGCGCGAGCCGTCGCTGTCGTACATCGGGAAACCGGTCCAGCTGGCGCCTCGGGAGCGGGTGTCTTGCTGGTCGATACCGAGGGTGACGAGGGTGTCCGGGGTCAAGTCGGCCTCGACAATGCCGTAGGCGATGTCCCTGGAGTTGCGGTAGTGATCGACGTAGGCGCTGCGATCCTGATAAACCCCGACCAGACGCCCGCGAACATTGGCGCTGGCGCTCAGCGGGCCGGAAATGTCGCCTTCGCTGCGATAGGTGTCCCAGGAGCCGACGGTGCCGCTGACCGAGGCTTTGAATGCCGGGGTCGGGCGCTTGCGAATCAGGTTGACGGTCGCCGAGGGATCACCCGCCCCGGTCATCAGGCCGGTCGCGCCCTTGATGATTTCGACGCGGTCATAGGGGGCCATGTCGGTGCTGGTGGTGCCGTAGTCGTAGACACCGTCGTAGTCGGTATTGACGCCGTCGTACTGGAAGTTGGTGATTGGCAGGCCACGGCTGGAAAACTCCCAGCGCTCGCTGTCGTAGTTTTGCACACTGATGCCGGGCGCGCGGCGCAGGGCGTCGACGATGCTGGTGGCGCCCTGGTCGTCCATGAGTTGGCGGGTGATGACCGTGACCGATTGCGGCGTCTCGCGCAGAGACAGCGGCAGGCCGGTGGCTGAAGACGTCGAGCCGACGGTGTAGGAGTGGGAGTCTTCGCTGATGGTCCCGGGTGCCTGCCCGGAAATGTTGGTCGCCCCCAGTTCCAGCGCATCTTGTGCCACGGGGGCGGCGTGCAGCACATACCCGCCGTTCCCCTGGCGTTGCGCTTGCAGACCGCTGTCTTGCAGCAGTCGATGCAAGGCTTGCTGCTGGCTGTAGACACCGTTGAGGCCAGGGCTGCGTTTGCCGGCAGCGAGTTCGTTGTGTCCGGCGAGGAAAATCCTGGCTTGTTCGGCAAAGCGGTTGAGTACGCTCACCAGCGATCCGCCGGCGATTGCGTAATGGCGTGTCTGGTTGCCGGGTTGTTCGCTCTCGACCAGAGGGGCGGCTTGACTGCGCGACACGTCCAGGCCCGGCAAGACCACCGCCAGCGCCAGCACCAGCGGATGCAAGGCGAAGCGTTGGTGAGTACGGGTGGCGCGTGGCATGGAGTTCCCGGAAGTCGGATCAATCTGCATTCGAAGTGCTTGAAGGATTAACCGAGCGAAAAAGGCAAAAGGGAACCGACGCGCCAGAAAAAACGCTCATCAGGTTTTCGGGCCTACGTTGACCCACCACTGCAGCGGCTTCTGCACCCGTACCGGTAATGCCGCTTCCAGCAGGCGCAAGGCCTGATCGGTGTCCTTGAGCGGGAACGCACCCATGACCGGCAGCCCGGCCACCGCCGGGTCACATCCCAGATGCCCGGGGCGATAGCGACTCAGTTCTTCGAGCAACTGCCCCAGCGGCAGGTTGTCCGCCAGCAACAGGCCGCGGCGCCAGGCTTCGCGGCCGGCCGACGAAGCGGTCGGTGTCGGTGTGTGGTCTTGTGTAAAACACAGCTGCTGTCCGGCCTTGACCACCTGCACCTGACCCTGGGTGGTGCGGACTTCAACGGCGCCTTCGTAGACATTCAACAGCGTTTGCCGGTCTTCCTGGCGCACGCTGAAACGCGTGCCCAGCGCGCGCAGGCGGCCCTCGACGGTTTGCACCAGCAGCGGGCGGCTGGTGTCGCTGGCGGTGTCGATCAACACCTCTCCGGCCTGCAACAGCAATAACCGTTTTGCGGTGTCGAAACGTACATCCAGTGCACTGAGGGCGTTGAGCCAGATTCGGCTGCCGTCGCTGAGCCGGGCTTCCCGGGTTTCACCGGTGCCGGTGGAGAGGTCGGCGGTCCATCGGGTCAGGGTCAGCGGCAGGGCGCTTTGCCGCCATGCGCTCCAGCCGAGCCAACTGCCCGACACCAGCACCAGCAGGCTTTTGACCATCTGGCGGCGGCTGATGGAAGCGCGGCCGCTGTTGCGTAACACGTGGCCGGCCGCTTGTTGATGAGTGTCCTGCAGCGCGGCAAAGCGCTGGCTCACACGCTCGACGTAGTGCCACGCGGCCTGATGCTCGCCGCTTTGCGCCAGCCAGGCTTGCCAATGCTCGCGTTCCTGCTCGCTGGCGTGGTGATCGTTGAGTTGCACGTACCAGCTGGCTGCCTGTTCGAGGCTGGCGTGGCTGATGGCGTGGGTGGCGGCGCGGGTCATTGAATCAGCAGGCCGTCGAGTTCGGCTTCGAGCATTGCGCAATGCATCAGCGCCTGGGCAGGTACTTTTTCACCATGCGCTCGCTCACGCCGATTTCTTCGGCAATGTTTCGGTAGGGCAGCCCATGCACCTGCGCCAGAACGAACGCATCACGCACCCGCTGGGGCAAGCGCTGCAGCATGGCATCCACTTCGTACAGGGTTTCGACGATGATCGCCCGCTGCTCCGGCGAAGGCTGGACGGCCTGGGGCTGCGCGGCCAGGGTCTCGAGCCAGGCCTGTTCCAGCTGGCGACGACGCCAGTGGTCAATGCACAGGCCTCGGGCGATGGTCGCCAGGTAAGAGCGTTCGTGGGTTTCCCCGTCAAACACCTGCGGACGTTTGAGCACCCGTATGAAGGTGTCATGGGCCAGGTCGGCGGCATCGAACGCATTGTTCAAGCGTCGGCGCAGCAACTCGTGCAGCCAGTGGTGGTGGCTGGCGTAGAGGTTCTGGACGCAGGAGGAATCGGCAACCGTCATCGTGAGCACATGTCCAAGGGCGATCCGTACGCTTATGTAAATAAGAATTGATCGCGATTAAAACAAAAGGCCTATGACTGTGCAAATGATATTGGTTTGCTTTTATCCGGTTGGCCCCAGGCTTGAATGAGGTTGTAGTCATAATGACGCTTATATGTGTCATAAAGACCATTTCATGTGTGAGTCAAATTGACTGCTACTCTCTGAGGTCATTGATTTAACTGAAGATATCTCGTTGGCACGAAACATGATGCATGAAACAGGCAAGGTACAACTGAACGCCTTCAGGAAAACGCAAAATGTCCGACTACTTCAGCAACCCTCATAGATATCGCCAGAGCCCAAGCCTGCTCCGGGTGGTGGCTTGATGCGTAAGCTTGGCGCTGCAGCGCTTTTCAGTGTTGGTTTTCGCCCGTTCTTTCTGGCCGGAGCCGGGTTCGCCAGCCTCGCCGTGGCGGTCTGGGCAGTGTGGCTGTACGGCCGTTTACCCCAGGCGCAACCCGTGGGCGGCATGCTGGCCTGGCATCGACATGAAATGCCCTTCGGCTTTGCCGCGGCCATCATCGCCGGGTTCCTCCTGACCGCGGTGCCGAACTGGACAGGTCGACCGGGGCTCAAGGGCTGGCCGCTGATCGGCCTGGTGCTGGTGTGGCTGCTGGCGCGACTGGCCTGGTGGCTGCCGATGCCTGCATCCTTGCTGCTGGCCTTGCAGGTGCCTTTTCTGCCGCTGCTGGCATGGGCGTTGGGGCGCGACCTGGTGGCGGCGGGCAAGCGCGAGAATTATCCGATTCTGTTGATGGTGTCGCTGCTGGCCGGGTGTCAGGCATTGACGTTGCTGGGTTTAGCCGTTGATGACGGCAACCTGCAACGGCATGGCGTGCTGGCCGCCCTGTGGCTGGTCGGTGCGCTGATGAGTGTGATTGGCGGGCGGGTGATTCCGTTCTTTATCCAGCGCGGCTTGAGCCGCCCGGCAACAGCTGCGGCCCATCCGTTGCCGGGCAAGGTGTTGCTGGTCAGCGCCATGCTGGCGGCGCTGTCCTTTGCCGCCGGTTTGAATGACGTCCCCCGTGTGTGGCTGGCGCCGCTGTTTGCGTTGATCAGCGCTTTGCACCTGCTGCGCCTGTGGCGCTGGTATGACCGCGGCCTGTGGCGCGTGCCGCTGCTGTGGTCGCTGTACCTGGCTTACGCCTGGCTCGCCGCGGCGACACTGGCCATGGCGCTGTGGCACCTGGGCTGGCTGGCGCAACAAAGCCTGGCCACCCATTCGCTGGCCGTCGGCGGTATCGGCGGGTTGATTCTGGCGATGATCGCGCGGGTCAGCCTGGGGCATACCGGGCGTTTGCTGCAGCCCTCCGGAGCGGTCGTGGCGGGGTTTGTCCTGGTGTTGCTGGCGGGGGCGTGCCGGGTAGGGCTGGTGCCTTTTTCCGGTCTTGGATTGGCGCTGTCGGCGCTGTTGTGGTGTAGCGCTTTTGCGGTGTTTGTCTGGCGCTATACCGGGATCTTATTGGGGCCAAGGCTCTAGCGAAGGGTTCCAGGGCCGTCCATCGAGGCGGCCTTTGCATGACCGGTGGTCGATGCGCCAAGGTCTGGCGGCAAATCTGCGCTTAGCTGAAGGGATAACCCGAGGCGCGCGCAGGTTGTACAAGGCTGCAGCGACGCCCCTTCAGATCACCGTGAGTCTGAGGAACCGCGCCATGCTCACCCTGAACATCAATGGCCAGGATCAGGAGCTGGATGTCCCCGCCGACATGCCGTTGCTCTGGGTCTTGCGCGATGTCGCCCACCTCACCGGCACCAAGTTCGGTTGTGGCATGGCCCAATGTGGCGCCTGCACGGTGCACGTCGACGGCGCGCCGCTACGCGCCTGCATCACGCCAGCCACTGCCGTCGCCCATGGACAAAAGATTCTCACCATCGAAGGCCTGTCGGCGGACGGCTCGCACCCGGTGCAACAGGCCTGGGCGGAACTCGACGTGGTCCAGTGCGGTTACTGTCAGTGCGGGCAGATCATGTCGGCGGCGGCGCTGCTGGCGAAAATTCCCAAACCGACCGACAGCGACATCGATCAGGCGCTGTCCGGCAACATCTGCCGCTGCGGCACTTACCCGCGGATTCGCGCGGCGGTCAAGCGCGCCGCCGAGCTGGGTTGAGGTGGCCATGAACAGCATCAACGCGTTATCGCGCCGGGGTTTTCTCAAGGGCAGTGCTGTGCTGGGCGGTGGGCTGGTGGTGGCGTTTGTCATGCCCGGCGCCCACCGGTTCGCCATGGGCGCGGAGAATCAGGGCAAGGTGTTTGCGCCCAACGCTTTCCTGCGCATTGGCAATGACAACAGCGTCACCGTGTTGCTCGGCCATTCGGAAATGGGCCAGGGTATCTGGACCGGCCTGACCATGCTGATTGCCGAGGAACTGGACGCCGACTGGTCGAAGATCCGCGTCGAGCATTCCCCGGCATCGGCCGCCGATTACGGCATGCCCGGGTTTGGCGGGATGCAGATCACCGGCGGCTCGACCTCGACCTGGATGGAATTCGATCGCTATCGTCTGGCCGGCGCGGCGGCGCGCTTGATGTTGATCGATGCCGCGGCCAAGCGTTTCAACGTCGCTCCCTCGGCGATTCATACAGAGTCGGGCGTGGTGGTTGCCGGTGAGCATCGCGCCACCTACGGCGAGTTGGCCGATGACGCCGGACAGCTGTCACCGCCGGACCCGGCCTCGATCAAACTCAAGGACGCGAAAGACTGGCGGCTGATCGGTAAACCCACCCAGCGTCTGGACACACCGGAGAAAATCACCGGCCGGGCGAAGTTCGGCATGGACGTGCAGTTCGAGGGGCTGATGACGGCGATGGTCGCCCGTTCACCCACCTTCGGCGGCAGCGTCAAATCCTTTGAAGGCGCCGAGGCGCTGGCGATTCCCGGCGTGCACAAAGTGGTGCAAGTGCCGACGGGCATTGCGGTGATTGCCGATCATTACTGGGCGGCGAAGCTGGGGCGCGATGCGCTGAAAGTCGAGTGGAACCCGGGGCCGAACGCGGGGCTCAATAGCCAGGCGCTGCTGGAAAGCTTCCGCAAACTCGCCACCACCCCCGGCCTGAACGCCGGTCAGGCGGGCGATACCCAGGCTGCGCTGGCGAAAGCGGCCAAGACCATCGACGCCGAATACAGTGTGCCTTATCTGGCCCACGCGCCGATGGAGCCGCTTAACTGCACCGTGAGCATCAGCAAGGACAAGTGCGAAATCTGGACCGGCACCCAGTTCCAGACCCTGGACCAGATGGTCGCCGGGCAAATCACCGGGCTCAAACCCGAGCAGGTCGAGATCCATACCGAGTTTCTCGGCGGCGGCTTCGGGCGCCGGGCCAATCCGACCTCGGATTTCGTCAGCGAAGCGGTGCATGTCGCCAAGGCCGCCGGTGTGCCGGTGAAAACCGTGTGGGCACGGGAGGACGACATCCGTGGCGGCTATTACCGTTTGGCGTTCCTGCACCATGCGCGTATCGGGCTGGGCGCTGACGGCCTGCCGCTGGCCTGGAAGCATGTGATGGTCGGGCAGTCGATCATGGCCGGGACCTCGCTCGAAGCGAGCATGGTCAAGGACGGGATTGACAAGACCTCGGTCGAAGGCGTGGCCGACAGCCCCTACATCGGAGGGCTGGCCAATCACCAGATCGAATTGCACTCGCCACAAACCGGGATCAGCGTGTTGTGGCTGCGTTCGGTGGGCCATACCCACACCGCGTTTGTCATGGAGTCGCTGATCGATGAACTGGCGACGGCGGCGGGCAAGGATCCGCTGGAGTACCGGCGCACCTTGCTCAAGGACCATCCGCGCCACCTCGGTGTGTTGAACCTGGCGGTGGAGAAGGCCAACTGGAAGGCGCCGCTGCCCGATGGCCATGCCCTGGGTGTGGCGGTGCATGAATCCTTCGGCAGCTACGTGGCCCAGGTGGCCGAGGTGTCCCAGGACAACCTCGCCATCCGCGTGCACCGGGTGGTGTGTGCGGTGGATTGCGGCATTGCGGTCAACCCGCAGAGCATCGCCGCGCAAATGGAGTCGTGCATCACCTTTGGCCTGAGCTTCGCCTTGCACAGCAAGCTAACGCTCAAGGACGGGCAGGTGGTGCAGTCCAACTATCACGACTATCAGGTGCTGCGCCTCAATGAAATGCCGGTGGTCGAAGTGCATATCGTGCCCAGCAGCAACAAACCCGGTGGTATCGGCGAAGCCGGTGTGCCACCCACGGCGCCGGCGGTGGCCAACGCGGTGTTTGCCCTGACCGGGCAGCGCCTGCGCGAGCTGCCCTTGCAGCTGTCGGGGGTGTGAGATGAAACGTCATCACTGGTTGCTCGGGACGGTGATTCTGATCTGTCTTGTGGCCTACGCGTCGCATGTATTCGCCGATGACCGCGAGGCCTTGCAGGCGTTCGACACCGTGCAGAAGGTCTTCCAGAGCCCGCGTTGCCAGAACTGCCACATTCCCGGGGATTCGCCGCTGCAATTCGATGCCGGCGTGCCCCACGCCATGAATGTCGTGCGTGGCATGGACGGCAAGGGCGCGGCCGGGTTGCCCTGTGCAACCTGCCATGCGCAAAGCAATCCACCGGCCAGCTATGGTCCTCATGCGCCGCCCGGGGCGCCACACTGGAGCCTGCCGCCGGCAGCGCAGCGGATGGCCTGGATCGGTCTGCCGGCCGACCGTCTGTGCGCGATGATCAAGGATCGCACCGGCAACGGCGACCGGGACTTCGCCGCGCTGATCAAGCACGTCAGCGACGACAAACTGGTGCTGTGGGGCTGGAACCCGGGCGGCAATCGCGCGCCGGTGCCGGTGCCGCACGACATCTTCGTCAGCCAATTCAAACGCTGGGTAGACGCAGGAGGGCCGTGCCCGGTGGCGGGTAGCTGACCAACGGCACGCTTGCAGGGAGTCAATGCGGGTATGGGCGACTCTAAAGTGCATACCAGCAATGGGAGTGAACGATGTTGATCTCAGGCAAAACGGGCAAATCGGGCCGTTCCGCGAGCCCGTTGCTCACGCCACAGCAAGAACGGGAGCGGCTGCGTGAAATGGCGCGCCAGGCCGAGCGAGAGCTGGCGGGTGTGCAAATGGCAAGCATGGATGAGCTGACGCTGCTGTCCAACCGCCATGGCTTCACCGCGCTGGCCCGACTCGGGCTGGAGGCTTGCCGGGCGCTGGAGACGCCGGCGACGCTGCTGTACTTCTCCCTCGATGAGTTCAAGCGCATCAGCTATCTGTATGGCCGGGCCAAAGGTGACGATGCGCTCAAGACCTTCGCCGATGTCCTGCGTATCGGGTTTCGAGAAAACGATGTGGTCGGCCGGCTCGAAGGCGACCGCTTCGTGGCGCTGCTGACCGGGTCTGGCAGCGTGGAGACCGGGGCGATCAAGGCGCGACTCAATGAGATACTCGATGAGCGCAACGCTGCGGCGCATCGCAGTTATGACATTCACTTCAGCGTCGTGCAGGTCGAATATGACCCGGTTGTTCATGGCTCGATTGAGGAGCTGCTGGAGGAGGCCGAGAGTGTGATGAGTCGTTAGTATCAGGCTGGCTGGGCGGGCCCAATCGCGAGCAGGCTCGCTCCCACATTGACCGGCGTTGGCCACCCACTAACCCCTGTGGGAGCGAGCCTGCTCGCGAAGGCGTCCTGACAGACGCCACCTATTTGGCAAACAACTGCCCAATATCCTTGAACGCCTTGAACTCCAGCGCATTCCCGCAAGGATCGAACAGAAACATCGTCGCCTGTTCCCCCACCAGCCCCTGAAAACGGATCCCCGGCTCAATCACGAAGCGAGTTCCCAGCGACTTTAGCCGCTCGGCCAGCGCTTCCCACTCCGCCATCCCGAGCACCACGCCAAAATGCGGCACCGGCACATCGTGGCCATCGACGGCGTTGGTGTGGGCTGCTTCTTGCGAAGGGTTTTTCGGCGCCAGGTGAATCACCAGTTGATGGCCAAAAAAATTGAAATCGACCCAATGGTCGCTCGACCGACCTTCTTCCAGGCCAAACACCGCGCCATAGAAGTGCCGGGCGGCGGGCAAGTCGTAGACCGGAATGGCCAGGTGAAAAGGGGAGAGCTGCATCGGGCGAACCTCGTTGGTGGGTGGGCGTGGGTTGAGTTTAGTCCTGTGCTTTTTGATTGAAAGACGATAATTTTTGCGTCGAGCTCAAATAATTTCGATCAATCGAGGCCGCCATGCTGCGAGAACTGAAAACCTTTGTCGCCGTGGCGCGTCACGGCACGTTCGCCGCGGCCGGTATGCACATCGGCCTGACGCAGTCGGCCGTCAGCGCGCAGATTCGCAATCTGGAACAGGCCCTGGGCATCCGTCTGTTCGACCGTACCGGCCGCCAGGCGCTGCTCAATGCGGCGGGGCAGCGTGCATTGCCGATGGCCAGGGAAATGCTCGAGACCTTCAGCCGCATGGCGGTCAGTGACGATGTCAGCGAGTACCGTGGCGAGTTGAAAATCGGCGCGGTGGCGACCGCCCAGACCGGGCTGCTGCCCCAGGCGCTGCTGCGATTGCGCCAGCAGGCGCCCTTGCTGGAGCCCAAACTGGTGCCGGGTGTGTCACTGAACCTGCTGAGTCAGGTGGACACCGGAGAAGTGGATCTGGCGATCCTGATCAAGCCGCCATTCGAGTTGCCCAAGGAGTTGTCCGCGCAGGTGATACGCCGGGAGCCGTTCGTGCTGATCGTACCGGCGGACCAGGACGGCGATGATCCGTTGCAACTGCTCGCCGAGCACCCGCATGTGCGTTACGACCGCAATTCATTTGGCGGGCGACTGGTGACGCGGTTCTTGCGCGAACAGCAGATCGAGGTGCTCGGGGCGCTGGAGCTGGATGAGCTGGAGGCCATTGTCAAAATGGTTGAGTGTGGGTTGGGGATTTCGTTGTTGCCGCAGGCGGGGTTGTGGCTTGAGCATGGGGCCGGGGTGCGAGTCATTCCCTTGGGCGAGTTGACGTTCTATCGGGAGATTGTGTTGTTGCAGCGCTATAGTCAGCGGACTCAGCCGATTCAGCAGTTGTTCGCCCAATGCCTGACACAACTCTAACCCTGTAGGAGCGAGCTTGCTCGCGAAGGTCGTTAACGATAACGCGCAGTCTGGATGAACGCGGCGTGCCCGGGTTTTTCGCGAGCAAGCTCGCTCCTACAGGGGGCGGCTGCATCGGCCGGGGAAATCACAGGCATAAAAAACCCGCCAAAAAGAGGCGGGTTTTTCAGGCTGACCGAAGATTACTCTTCGAGGCTGCCCATGGCCGTGGTGTTGAAGCCACCGTCCACGTACATGATTTCACCGCTGATGCCGGACGCCAGGTCCGAGCACAGGAAGGCGCCGGCATTGCCGACTTCTTCGATGGTGACGTTGCGGCGCAGCGGGGTTTGCGCTTCGTTGGCGGCCAGCATCTTGCGGAAGTTCTTGATGCCGGAGGCGGCGAGGGTACGGATCGGGCCTGCCGATACGCAGTTGACGCGAGTACCGTCCGGGCCCAGGGAGCCGGCCAGGTAACGTACGCCGGCTTCCAGGGAAGCCTTGGCCATGCCCATCACGTTGTAGTTCGGCATGGTGCGCTCGGCGCCCAGGTACGACAGGGTCAGCAGGCTGCCGTTGCGGCCTTTCATCATTTCGCGGCCGGCCTTGGCCAGGGCCACGAAGCTGTAGGCGCTGATGTCGTGAGCGATGCGGAAACCTTCACGGGTGGTGGCTTCGGTGAAGTCGCCGTCCAGTTGGTCGCCCGGGGCGAAGCCCACGGAGTGCACGATGCAGTCCAGGCCGTCCCACTTCTTGCCCAGCTCAACGAAGACCTTGGCGATTTCTTCATCGCTGGCTACGTCGCACGGGAAGCACAGGTCAGGGTTGGAGCCCCAGCTCTGTGCGAACTCTTCGACACGACCCTTGAGTTTGTCGTTCTGATAAGTGAAGGCAAGCTCAGCGCCCTCGCGATGCATGGCGGCAGCAATGCCGGATGCGATGGACAGCTTGCTGGCGACACCGACGATCAGTACGCGCTTACCGGCGAGAAAACCCATGTGTTGCTCCTCTTTCAGGTTATTGCGCAGTGGCCGGAGCCAAAAAAGCGGCTTCCAGCAACTGCTGTGTATACGGATGTTGGGGGGCGGCAAAAATGCTTTGCGCGTCTCCCTGTTCGACCACTTGGCCATGCTTGACCACCATCAACTGGTGGCTCAGCGCTTTCACCACAGCCAGGTCATGGCTGATAAACAGATACGTCAGGTTGTACTTGGTTTGCAGCGAACGCAAAAGCTCCACTACCTGGCGTTGAACCGTGCGGTCGAGGGCCGAAGTCGGCTCGTCCAGCAAAATCAACGCCGGTTTTAACACCAATGCCCGGGCAATGGCGATTCTCTGCCGTTGCCCGCCGGAAAATTCGTGGGGGTAGCGGTGCCGGGTGTCCGGATCCAGGCCTACCTCCTTGAGTGCTGCAATGATCGCTTGTTCCTGTTGCGCCTCGGTGCCCATCTTGTGGATCCGCAGGCCTTCGCCAACGATGTCGTTCACGCACATCCGTGGGCTCAGGCTGCCGAACGGGTCCTGAAACACCACTTGCATCTCCCGCCGCAACGGCCGGACCTGTTGCTGTGTCAGGCTGTCCAGCGGCTGGCCCTCAAAGCGAATGGCGCCTTTGCTGGCGATCAACCGCAAAATGGCCAGGCCCAGGGTCGATTTGCCGGAACCGCTTTCACCCACTATCCCCAGGGTCTGGCCCTGGGGCAGGCTGAAGTTGATGCCGTCGACCGCCTTGACGTAATCCACCGTGCGCTTGAGCAAGCCTTTCTTGATCGGAAACCAGACTTTCAGGTCCTCGACCGCCAGCAAGGGCGGGCCGATCACGTTGCTGGCAGGCTTGCCGCCAGGCTCCGCTGCCAGCAGTTCCCGAGTGTACGGATGCTGCGGCGCGCGGAACAATTCTTCGCACGATGCCTGTTCGACGATGCAACCTTGCTGCATGACACATACGCGATGCGCAATTCTTTGCACAAGGTTCAAATCGTGGCTGATCAGCAGCAGCGCCATGCCCAGGCGGGCCTGCAATTGCTTGAGCAATTCGAGGATTTTCAGCTGAACGGTCACGTCCAGCGCGGTGGTCGGCTCGTCGGCGATCAGCAGTTCCGGTTCGTTGGCCAGGGCCATGGCGATCATTACCCGCTGACGCTGGCCGCCGGACAATTCGTGGGGCAGGGCCTTGAGGCGCTTGTGCGGCTCGGGGATGCCGACCATCTCCAGCAGTTCCAGGGTGCGTTTGGTCGCGACCTTGCCGCTCAGGCCCTTGTGGATGCCCAGCACCTCGTTGATCTGCTTTTCGATCGAGTGCAGCGGGTTGAGCGAGGTCATCGGCTCCTGGAAGATCATTGCAATCCGGTTGCCACGGATGTGGCGGATGGTTTTTTCCTTCAGGTCCAGCAGGTTCTGCCCGGAATACTCGATGGTGCCGGAGGGATGGCGGGCGAGCGGGTAGGGCAGCAGGCGCAGGATCGAATGCGCGGTCACCGATTTACCGGAACCGCTCTCGCCGACCAGGGCCAGGGTTTCGCCGCGCCTGATGTCGAAGCTGACGCCTTCGACGGCCCGCTGACAACGATTGCCGACGACAAACTCGACGGACAGGTTGCGCACTTCGATCAGATTGTCCTGATTCATTTCACTTCCTCGGGTCGAAGGCATCGCGAGCGGATTCGCCGATGAACACCAGCAGGCTCAACATCAGGGCCAGCACCGCAAAGGCGCTGATGCCCAGCCAGGGCGCCTGCAGGTTGGATTTGCCCTGGGCCACCAGTTCACCCAGCGACGGGCTGCCCGCCGGCAGACCGAAACCGAGGAAGTCCAGGGCGGTCAATGTGCCGATGGCGCCGGTGAGGATGAATGGCATGAAGGTCATGGTCGAGACCATCGCGTTGGGCAGGATATGGCGGAACATGATCGCACCGTTCTGCATGCCCAGGGCGCGGGCAGCGCGTACGTATTCCAGGTTGCGCCCGCGCAGGAATTCGGCGCGCACCACGTCCACCAGGCTCATCCACGAGAACAGCAGCATGATCCCCAGCAGCCACCAGAAGTTGGGTTGCACGAAGCTGGCAAGGATGATCAGCAGGTACAGCACCGGCAGCCCGGACCAGATCTCCAGGAAGCGCTGCCCGGCCAGGTCCACCCAGCCGCCGTAAAAACCCTGCAAGGCGCCAGCGATCACGCCGATGATCGAGCTGAGCACGGTCAGGGTCAGGGCGAACAGCACCGAAATGCGGAAACCGTAGATCACCCGGGCCAGCACGTCGCGGCCCTGATCGTCGGTGCCCAGCAGGTTGTCCGTCGAGGGCGGGGCCGGGGCCGGGACTTTCAGGTCGTAGTTGATGCTCTGGTAGCTGTAGGGAATGGGCGCCCAGAGCACCCAGGCGTCCTTGGCCTTGAGCAGTTCGCGGATGTACGGGCTCTTGTAGTTGGCTTCCAGCGGAAACTCGCCGCCGAAGGTGGTTTCCGGGTAGCGCTTGAGCGCCGGGAAGTACCAGTTGTTGTCGTAATGCACCGCCAGCGGCTTGTCGTTGGCGATCAGCTCGGCGCCGAGGCTTGCGCCAAACAGGATCAGGAACAGCCACAGCGACCACCAGCCACGCTTGTTGGCCTTGAACAGTTCGAAGCGCCGGCGATTGAGAGGGGACAGGTTCATCTCAATGCTCCCGGCTTTCGAAGTCGATACGCGGATCGACAAAGGTGTAGGTAAGGTCGCCGATCAGTTTCACCACCAGCCCCAGCAACGTGAAGATGAACAGCGTGCCGAACACCACCGGGTAATCGCGGTTGATCGCCGCTTCGAAACTCATCAGGCCCAGGCCGTCGAGGGAGAAGATCACCTCCACCAGCAGCGAGCCGGTGAAGAAGATACCGATGAAGGCTGAAGGGAAACCGGCGATCACCAGCAGCATGGCGTTGCGGAACACATGGCCGTACAGCACGCGGTGGTTGGTCAGGCCCTTGGCCCTGGCGGTGATCACGTACTGCTTGTTGATCTCGTCGAGGAAGCTGTTTTTGGTCAGCAGGGTCATGGTCGCGAAGTTGCCGATCACCAGCGCGGTCACCGGCAGCGCCAGGTGCCAGAAGTAGTCGAGGATCTTGCCGCCCATGCTCAGCTCATCGAAGTTGTTCGAGGTCAGCCCGCGCAACGGGAACCAGTCCAGATAGCTGCCGCCGGCGAATACCACGATCAACAGGATGGCGAACAGGAACGCCGGGATCGCGTAGCCGACGATGATCGCCGAACTGGTCCAGACGTCGAAATGGCTGCCGTGTCGCGTGGCCTTGGCGATCCCCAGCGGGATCGACACCAGGTACATGATCAGGGTGCTCCACAGACCGAGGGAGATCGACACCGGCATCTTTTCCTTGATCAGGTCGATGACCTTGGCGTCGCGAAAGAAGCTGTCGCCAAAATCCAGCGACGCATAGTTCTTGACCATGATCCACAAGCGTTCCGGCGCCGATTTGTCGAAGCCGTACATGTGCTCGATTTCCTTGATCAGCGCCGGGTCCAGGCCCTGGGCGCCGCGATAGGCCGAGCCTGCCACCGAGACTTCGGCACCGCCGCCGGCGATGCGGCTGGTGGCGCCTTCGAAGCCTTCGAGCTTGGCGATCATCTGTTCCACCGGCCCGCCCGGGGCGGCCTGGATGATCACGAAATTGATCAGCAAGATGCCGAACAGCGTCGGAATGATCAGCAACAGTCGACGAAAAATGTACGCCAGCATCTGATTACTCCGTGCCCGCAGGATCGGCCTGCAGTATGGTTTCGACTTCTATCGCCGGCTTGATGTCGGGCTTGACCCACCAGGTGGCCGTGCCGATGTCGTACTTGGGCGAGACCTTCGGGTGGCCGAGGTGGTTCCAGTACGCCACGCGCCAGGTCTTGATGTGCCAGTTGGGTATTACGTAATAGCCCCATTGCAGAACGCGGTCCAGCGCGCGGGCATGGGCCACCAGGCTTTTGCGCGATTCGGCGTTGATCAGTTGCTCGACCAGTTGATCGACCACCGGATCTTTGAGGCCCATGGAATTGCGGCTGCCGGGTTTGTCGGCGGCGGCCGACATCCAGAATTCCCGTTGTTCGTTACCCGGTGAGCTGGACTGCGGGAAGCTGCCGACGATCATGTCGAAGTCCCGGGAGCGCACGCGGTTGATGTACTGCGAGACGTCGACCCGGCGGATCACCAGGTCGATACCCAGGTCGCTCAGGTTGCGCTTGAACGGCAGCAGCACCCGTTCGAATTCGGTCTGGGCCAACAGGAATTCGATGACCACCGGCTTGCCGGTGGCGTCGACCATTTTGTCATCGACGATGCGCCAGCCGGCCTCCTGCAGCAGTTGATAGGCTTGCCGTTGCTGGGCGCGGATCATGCCGCTGCCGTCGGTGCTCGGGTTCTGGAAGGCTTCGCTGAACACCTGCGGCGGCAGCTTGGCGCGGAACGGCTCGAGGATCGCCACCTGCTCGGCGTCAGGCAGGCCGGTGGCAGCCATTTCCGAGTTCTCGAAGTAACTGCGGGTACGCACATAGGCCCCGTTGAACAGTTGCTTGTTGGTCCATTCGAAATCCAGCAACAGCGACAGGGCCTGGCGCACACGCACATCCTGGAACACCGGGCGACGCATATTGAACACGAAGCCTTGCATGCCGGTCGGGTTGCCGTTGGGAATCTGCTCCTTGACCAGTCGGCCCTCGGTGACCGCCGGGATGTTGTAGGCGTTGGCCCAGTTCTTCGCGGTCATCTCCAGCCAGTAGTCGAACTGCCCGGCCTTGAGCGCTTCCAGGGCCACGGTGTTGTCGCGGTAGTAATCGGTGGTCATCACGTCGAAGTTATAGAAACCGCGATTGACCGGCAGGTCCTTGCCCCAGTAGTCCTTGACTCGCTCGTAGCGCACCGAGCGCCCGGCCTTCACTTCGCTGACCTTGTAGGGGCCGCTGCCCAACGGGATTTCAAGGTTGCCCTTGTTGAAGTCGCGGTCGGCCCACCAATGCTTGGGCAGCACCGGCAACTGGCCGAGGATCAGCGGCAGCTCGCGGTTGTTGGTGTGCTTGAACTTGAACAGCACGGTCAACGAGTCTTCGGCGATCACATCGGCCACGTCATTGTAGTAACCGCGGTACATCGGTGCGCCGTCCTTGGTCAGCATCTGGAAGCTGAACACCACGTCTTCGGCGCGTACCGGATGACCGTCATGGAAGCGCGCTTCGGGGCGCAGGTAGAAGCGCACCCAGCCGTTGTCCGGGGCTTTCTCGATCAGCCGGGCGATCAGGCCGTACTCGGTGAACGGCTCGTCCAGGCCTTGCTTGGCCAGGGTGTCGTAGATGATGCCGATATCATCCGCCGGCACGCCTTTGCTGATGAACGGGTTGAGGCTGTCGAAGCCACCGAACCCGGCCTGGCGGAAGATCCCGCCCTTGGGCGCGTCGGGATTGACGTAGTCGAAGTGCTTGAAGTCGGCCGGGTATTTCGGCGGCTCGTTGTACAGGGTCACTGCATGTTGCGGGGCGGCGCAGGCCAGCCCGGCGAACAACAGGCCGCCGGCCTGCAGCAGCAGGGTGCGGATGGGGTTCATTGATCTTTCTCCGAAGATTTCAGCCACCACGCATTCAGGCCCAGGGTATAAGGCGGCGTGGTGACAAAGGCGAGCCGGTTACGGTACGCCAGACGGTGATAATTGAGGTACCAGTTGGGAACGATGTAGTGCTGCCACAGCAGCACGCGGTCCAGGGCCTTGCCGGCGGCGACTTGCTGGTCACGGGTCTGGGCGGCCAGCAACTGTTCGAGCAGATGGTCGACCACCGGGTTGGCAATGCCGGCGTAGTTCTTGCTGCCCTTGACCCCGGCCTGGCTGGAGTGAAAGTACTGCCATTGTTCCAGGCCCGGGCTTAGGGTCTGGTTGAGGGTCATCAGGATCATATCGAAATCGAACTGGTCGAGGCGCTGCTTGTATTGCGCGCGATCGACCGTGCGCAGTCGCGCATCGATGCCGATGCTGGCGAGGTTCTCGACGTAGGGCTGGAGGATGCGTTCCAGGTTCGGGTTGACCAGCAACAGCTCCAGGCGCAAGGGTCGGCCTGCGGCGTTTTGCAGGTGCTGGCCATTGAGCTTCCAGCCGGCTTCGGCGAGCAGGCCGAGGGCTTTGCGCAAGGTCTCCCGGGGGATGCCGCGGCCATCGGTCTGCGGCAGGCTGAATGGCTCGGTAAAGAGCCTGGCCGGCAGTTGTTCACGGTAGGGCTTGAGCAACAGCCATTCATGCCCGACCGGCAAGCCGCCGGCCGAGAACTCGCTGTTGGGGTAATAGCTCATGGCGCGTTTGTAGGCACCGCTGAACAGTGCACGGTTGGTCCATTCAAAGTTGAACATCAGCCCCAGTGCTTCACGGACCCTGGCATCCGAGAAAGTCGGTCGGCGGCCGTTCATGAACAGGCCCTGGGTCTGGGTCGGGATCTGGTGGGGAATCTGTGCCTTGATCACATCACCACGGCGTAGGGCGGGGAAGTTGTAGCCGGTGTCCCAGTTCTTCGCCTGATGCTCGATATAGATGTCGAATTCACCGGCCTTGAACGCTTCGAACGCGACGTCGCTGTCGCGGTAGAACTCGACTTCCATGCGGTCGACGTTGTACTTGCCGCGATTGACCGACAGGTCCTTGCCCCAGTAATCCTTGACCCGTTCGAAGACGATCTGGCGTCCTGGCGTGACCGACGTGATGCGGTACGGCCCGCTGCCCAGTGGCGGTTCGAACGTGGTGGCCTTGAAGTCACGGCCCCTCCAGTAGTGCTGTGGCAACACCGGCATTTCGCCCAGGCGCAGGATCAGCAGCGGATTGCCGGCGCGCTTGAACACGAAACGGATGCGCTGGGGGTTGAGGATGTCGACCCGCAGCACCTCCTGAAGGTTGGTGCGGTACAACGGATGCCCTTCCTTGAGCAGCGTGCGGTAGGAGAACGCAACGTCGAAGGCGGTAATCGGCGTGCCGTCATGGAAGCGTGCTTCAGGACGCAGGTTGAACACCACCCAACTGCGGTCCTCGCTGAACTCCACCGACTGGGCGATCAGGCCATAGCTGGACGCGGGCTCGTCACCCGACGGCGCGTACTGCCCGGTGCCGACCATCAGCGGTTCGTTGAGTTCGTTGATGCCGTATTGCAGGAAGTTCGGCGTGGTGACCGGGCTGGTGCCCTTGAAGGTGTACGGGTTGAGCGTATCGAAGGTGCCAAACGCCATCACCCGCAACGTACCGCCTTTGGGCGCTTGCGGGTTGACCCAGTCGAAGTGGGTAAATCGGGCCGGGTACTTGAGCGTGCCGAACTGCGCATAACCATGGCTTTCGCTGATCGTCGCGCTTGCGGTGGAGCTCAAGGCCAGGCTGATCAGGAGCAGGGGCAGGGGACGCTTCAAATAGGAGATCCGATCCAGGCGGCTTGGGCTTTGTGGACCGTACAGTAACAGCTTGTATGGACAGGAAAAAGACGGGGGATTTGGGCGGTCGCAATCCTGTAGGAGCGAGCTTGCTCGCGATGGTGGTCAACGATGACGCGGGGCGCCTGAATCAACTCGGTGCCCTTGGGTTTTTCGCGAGCAATCGAACGTCGACCGGCTGCTCCTACAGTTTTAGTGCGGATTGGCCACCGTCAACATCTGGCCGGGCTTCAGCGCCTGGCCGACACGAGGATTCCAGCGCTTGAGGTGCTGCATCTCGACGTTGAAGCGCTTGGCCACGATGTACAGCGAGTCACCTTGCTGGACCTTGTACTTGGTCTGCTGCTTTTTGGAGTTGGCGGCAATCACGGTGTTGACGCGCCCGGAGCTGCGTTTGCTGTTGTCCTGCATCACCAGGGTCTGGCCGGGCTTGAGATTCTTGCCGGTCAGTTTGTTCCAGCGTTGCAGGTCCTTCACGTCAACGTTGTTGGCCTTGGCGATGGAGCCGAGGTTGTCCCCCCGCTTGACCCGGTAGGACCGCCTGGCGCTGGCGACCTGGGTGTCATCGGCACCTTCGAAGACCGGCTTGAGCGATTTCTTGCTGATCAACTCTTCAGGACGCATGGTCTGCAGGCTGCTGGTCAGCAGTTGCGCCTTGGAGGTCGGCACCAGCAGGTGCTGCGGGCCGTCGATGGTGGTGCGCTGCTTGAAGGCCGGGTTGAGCTGGAACAGTTCGTCTTCGTCGATGTTGGCGACTTCAGCAACCTTGGAGAGGTCCATGCGCTGGTTGATTTCGACGACCTGGAAATAGGGTTCGTTGGCGATCGGGTTGAGGTTCACGCCGTAGGCTTCCGGCGCCATCACCACTTGCGACAGCGCCAGCAACTTCGGCACGTAGGCCTGGGTTTCGGAGGGCAGTGGCAGGTTCCAGTAATCGGTTGGCAGACCGAGACGCTCGTTGCGCTCGATGGCCCGGCTGACGGTGCCTTCACCGGCGTTGTAGGCCGCCAGGGCCAGCATCCAGTCGCCGTTGAACATGTCGTGCAGGCGGGTCAGGTAATCCAGCGCGGCGGTGGTCGACGCGGTGATGTCGCGGCGGCCATCATAGAAACGGGTCTGGCGCAGGTTGAAGTAACGCCCGGTGGACGGGATGAACTGCCAAAGACCCACCGCGTTGGCCCGGGAATAGGCCATCGGGTTGTAGGCACTCTCAATCACTGGCAGCAGGGCCAGTTCCAGCGGCATGTTGCGTTCTTCAAGGCGCTCGACGATGTAGTGAATGTAGAGGCTGCCACGTTCACCGGCGTTTTCGAGGAAAGACGGATTGCTGGCGAACCACAGGCGCTGCTGCTCGATACGCGGGTTGACACCCAGCCCGTCCTGCAACTGGAAGCCCTGGCGCATTCGCTCCCAGACGTCCTGTGGAATTTGCGGGCTGGGCTTTTCGCTGAGCCAGACCGGCTTCTGCTTGGCGCGCGCGGCGATGTTCTGCGTGTGCGCCGCATCGGTCTGCGGCGCATGGCTGGAACAGCCCGCCAGGGTGGCGGACACAGCCACCGCAATGGCTTGAGCCAGGCGGGTCAATGCGTCGGAACTGATGGCTTTGCGAATAGGTGACGACATTGGCTGGAAGTAAGTTCCGGGCAAAAATGTCGGGCGATTCTAGAAAGCGCACCCTGCGCGGTCAACCTTTCAGAATTGTTACAGCCTTTGGGGACCCCTTTAGAACGTGTCTTTCCAAGCGCGAAGCGCAGCAAAAACCATATCGGGCGCCGAGTTATCGGTGCCGGTCCGTTCGTCCGCTTTTTCTTTAACGGATGTTTCACCGGCGCGCAAAAACGGGTTTGTCAGCTTTTCCAGTGCCAGTGTCGACGGCAGCGTCATGATCCCGGATTCCCGTTGGCGGGTGACTTTGGCCAGGCGTTCGGCCGTATCCGGATTGTTCGGTTCGACGGCTGCGGCAAACTTCAGATTGCTCAGGGTGTATTCGTGGGTGCAGTAGACCAGCGTGTCTTCCGGCAACTCCGCGAGACGTGTCAGCGAGCTGTACATTTGCTGTGGCGTGCCTTCGAACAACCGCCCGCAACCGGCGGCAAACAGGGTGTCGCCGCAGAACAGCAAGCCGTGATGGTAATAGGCGATATGGCCCAGGGTGTGGCCGGGGACCGCGAAGATATCGAAGTCCAGCCCGAGCACGCTGATGCGCTCGTTGTCCTTGAGCGCTACGTCCCGCGCCGGGATCTTTTCGCTGGCCGGACCATAGACTTTCGCGTCCGTCGCTTTTTTCAGCTGTTCGACCCCGCCGACGTGGTCATGATGGTGGTGAGTGATCAAAATATCACTCAGTACCCAGCCCGGATTGGCCGCAAGCCAGGCATGTACCGGGGCGGCATCACCCGGGTCGACCACCGCGCAGCGTTTGCTGCGGTGGTCTTGTAACAACCAGATGTAGTTGTCGGTGAAGGCGGGCAGGGCTGTGATCTGTATCATCGTCGGATTCGCCAAGCGGAAAACAATGGCGCATCTTAGAACTTCCTGGCGCGTTGGAGAATGCAATGACTGATAAAGCGTTCGCACAGGCTGATCCTGACTGGCTGGCGTTGATCAGCGCCGCCCGCGAGTGGCTGGAAGGTCCGATCGGGCAATTCCTGCTGGACGAAGAGCGTCGCATGCTCGAAGACGAGCTCGGGCGGTTCTTTGGTGGCTATCTGGTGCATTACGGTCCCTCGGCCCAGACCCCGCCATCAGCGCCGCAGGTGCAGCGCAACGTACGCCTTGGCGCGCCGTTGCCGGGGGTCGAGATCGTCTGTGAAGAACAGGCCTGGCCGCTGAGCGAGCACGCTGCCGACGTGGTGGTGTTGCAGCATGGCCTGGATTTCTGCCTGTCGCCCCACGGTTTGCTTCGCGAAGCGGCAAGCAGCGTGCGCCCCGGCGGGCATTTGCTGATCATCGGCATCAATCCCTGGAGCAGTTGGGGCCTGCGGCATGTGTTTGCCCAGGATGGGCTGCGCAAGGCGCGCTGCATTTCGCCGTCACGGGTTGCGGACTGGCTGAACCTGCTGGGCTTCGCGCTGGAGAAACGCCGCTTCGGGTGCTATCGTCCGCCGCTTGCGTCTGCGGCGTGGCAGACCCGCCTGGCCGGATGGGAGCGCAAGGCCGGTGACTGGCAACTGTCGGGCGGCGGCTTCTATTTATTGGTGGCGCGCAAGATCGTGGTGGGTCTGCGACCGGTCCGTCAGGAGCGGCGCGAGCCGATGGGCAAGTTGATTCCTTTGCCGATGGCCAAGGTCAACCGTCGCAACATCGAACCGTAATACACACTTTTCATTTGCGGCCGGGCTTGTCCCGGCTTCGGGCGTCGTCGATCTGCGATCGGCGGGCCGGCGCATTTTCTGGATAGATTGGCATGAGCGATAGCGTAGAACTGTTCACCGACGGCGCCTGCAAGGGCAACCCTGGCCCTGGCGGCTGGGGCGCACTGCTGGTGTGCAAGGGCGTTGAAAAGGAACTCTGGGGCGGCGAAGCCAATACCACCAATAACCGCATGGAGCTGATGGGCGCGATCCGTGGCCTGGAAGAGCTCAAGCGTCCCTGTGAGGTGCTGCTGGTGACCGACTCCCAGTACGTGATGAAGGGCATCAACGAGTGGATGGACAACTGGAAGAAGCGCGGCTGGAAAACCGCGGCGAAGGAACCGGTGAAAAACGCTGATCTGTGGAAATTGCTCGACGAGCAGGTCAACCGCCACAAGGTCACCTGGAAATGGGTGCGCGGGCATATTGGCCATCACGGCAACGAACGCGCCGACCAGTTGGCCAACCGTGGCGTCGACGAAGTGCGCGGGTACAAGCAGGGCTGATTCCGGTACTACCGATGCACCGCGCCGCGGCCTTCGCGAGCAAGCCCGCTCCCACATTGATCTCCATGCGCCACAGATCCCTTGTGGGAGCGGGCTTGCTCGCGAAGGTGGCGACTCGGTATATCTGAAAGCCCCTGCAAGCGTGATAACATCGCCGCTTTTGCACGATTGACCGATTGAGAGCTGAGCACTGATGGCCACCAGATCCGTTGTACTCGACACCGAAACCACCGGCATGCCGGTGACTGACGGCCACCGGATTATCGAAATCGGTTGTGTCGAGTTGATCGGCCGGCGCCTGACGGGCCGGCACTTTCACGTGTACCTGCAGCCCGATCGTGAAAGTGACGAGGGCGCCATCGGCGTCCACGGCATCACCAACGAATTCCTCGTGGGCAAGCCGCGTTTTGCCGAGGTGGCCGAAGAATTCTTCGAGTTCATCAAGGGCGCGCAGCTGATCATCCATAACGCGGCGTTCGACGTTGGCTTCATCAACAACGAATTCGCCCTGATGGGGCAGCAGGACCGCGCGGACATCACGCAGCACTGCACGATCCTCGACACCCTGATGATGGCCCGGGAACGTCACCCGGGGCAGCGCAACAGCCTCGACGCCTTGTGCAAACGTTATGGCGTCGACAACTCCGGCCGTGAGCTGCACGGCGCCTTGCTCGACTCCGAGATTCTCGCCGACGTCTACCTGACCATGACCGGCGGGCAGACCAGCCTGTCCCTGGCCGGTAACGCCTCCGATGGCAATGGCTCCGGTGAAGGGGCGGACAATTCGGCCACCGAAATCCGTCGTTTGCCGGCGGATCGCCAGCCGACGCGCATCATCCGCGCCAGCGAAGACGACCTGGCCCGCCACGCGGCGCGCCTGGAAATCATCGGCAAATCCGCTGGTGCCCCGGCGTTGTGGGTGCAGTTGGCTGAGGCTGAGGCGCAGGCGTAACTCCCCCCATTTTGCAACCACTGCTTTTGTGGCGAGGGGGCTTGCCCCCGTTCGGCTGCGAAGCAGACGTAATTCCATTCTCTGCGGTTTATCCGAAAGATTGTTGGGGGTCGCTTCGCGACCCAACGGGGGCAAGCCCCCCCGCCACAGGGAAGCGCTCTCGTCGCCACAAAGTGGTGCATCCCGCTCGCCACTTGCGCGGTAACACTCTACCCTGAGGTGATTGGCAGGCTCTGGTCTGCCGCCTCAGGACACTGAGCCTCATGTATAAAGATTTGAAATTCCCGGTCCTGATTGTCCATCGCGACATCAAGGCCGACAGCGTCGCCGGCGACCGCGTGCGGGGGATTGCCCGGGAGCTGGAGCAGGAAGGGTTCAGCGTCGTTTCGGCGGTGAACTACACCGAAGGACGACTGGTGGCGTCGACCTACCATGGCCTGTCCTGCATGTTGATAGCGTCTGAGGACGCCAGCACCCATTCCCACTTGTTGCAAAACATGGCCGAACTGATCGGTCTGGCGCGAGTGCGTGCGCCGGATCTGCCGATCTTCGCCCTGGGCGAAAAAGTGACCCTGGAAAACGCGCCCGCCGATGCCATGGCCGAGCTCAACCAGTTGCGCGGCATTCTTTACCTGTTTGAAGACACCGTGCCCTTTCTTGCCCGGCAGGTGGCCCGTGCTGCGCGCAAATACCTCGATGGCCTGTTGCCGCCGTTCTTCAAGGCCCTGGTGCAGCACACCGCGGATTCCAATTACTCGTGGCACACCCCCGGTCACGGCGGAGGGGTGGCGTATCACAAGAGTCCGGTCGGGCAGGCGTTTCACCAGTTTTTCGGGGAAAACACCCTGCGCTCGGATCTTTCGGTGTCGGTGCCGGAGCTCGGATCCTTGCTCGATCATACCGGCCCCCTGGCTGAAGCCGAGGCCCGCGCAGCCCGCAACTTTGGTGCCGATCACACCTTTTTCGTGATCAATGGCACGTCCACGGCCAACAAGATTGTCTGGCACTCGGTGGTCGCTCGCGATGACCTAGTGCTGGTGGATCGCAATTGCCACAAGTCGGTGCTGCACTCGATCATCATGACTGGCGCGATCCCGCTGTACTTGTGCCCGGAGCGTAATGAGCTGGGGATCATCGGCCCGATCCCCCTGAGCGAGTTCAGCCGCGAATCGATCCAGGCCAAGATCGACGCCAGCCCGCTGACCAAGGGGCGTGCACCGAAGGTCAAGCTCGCCGTAGTGACCAATTCGACCTATGACGGCCTCTGCTACAACGCCGAACTGATCAGGCAGCAACTGGGCAACAGCGTCGAGGTGCTGCACTTCGACGAGGCCTGGTACGCCTATGCGGCGTTCCATGAGTTTTTTGCCGGACGCTACGGCATGGGCACGTCCCGTGATGAAGGCAGTCCGTTGGTGTTCACCACCCATTCCACCCACAAGTTGCTGGCGGCCTTCAGTCAGGCGTCGATGATTCACGTGCGCGACGGCGGCGCGCGGCAGCTGGATCGGGATCGCTTCAACGAAGCGTTCATGATGCACATCTCGACCTCGCCGCAGTACGGCATCATCGCCTCGCTGGATGTGGCTTCGGCGATGATGGAAGGGCCGGCCGGGCGTTCGCTGTTGCAGGAAATGTTCGACGAAGCCCTGAGTTTTCGACGGGCGCTGGCTAACTTGCGCCAGCACATTGCCGCTGATGACTGGTGGTTTTCGATCTGGCAACCGCCGTCGGCGGAAGGCATCGAGCGGGTCGTCACCGAGGACTGGTTGCTGCAGCCGGAAGCCGACTGGCACGGCTTTGGCGGCGTGACCGAGGATTATGTGCTGCTCGACCCGATCAAGGTCACGCTGGTGATGCCGGGGCTGACGGCCGGTGGCGCCCTCAGCGAGCGCGGGATTCCGGCGGCGGTGGTCAGCAAGTTCCTTTGGGAGCGTGGCCTGGTGGTTGAGAAAACCGGGCTGTATTCGTTCCTGGTGTTGTTCTCCATGGGTATCACCAAGGGCAAGTGGAGCACGCTGCTCACCGAATTGCTGGAGTTCAAGCGCAGCTATGACGCCAACGTCAGTCTGGCCAGTTGCCTGCCTTGCGTGGCGCAGGAAAACGTCGCGCGGTATCAGGGCATGGGCCTGCGTGATCTGTGCGATCAGTTGCATGCCTGTTATCGCAGCAATGCCACCGCCAGGCACCTCAAGCGCATGTACACGGTACTGCCGGAAGTCGCGATGAAGCCGGCGGACGCCTATGATCAATTGGTGCGCGGTGAAGTCGAGGCGGTGTCGATCGATGCGCTGGACGGACGGATTGCCGCGGTGATGCTGGTGCCGTATCCACCCGGCATTCCGTTGATCATGCCGGGTGAACGCTTTACCGAGTCGACCCGCTCAATCATCGATTACCTGGCGTTTGCCCGCACGTTCGATAGCAGTTTCCCGGGGTTCGTTGCTGATGTGCACGGATTGCAACACGAAGATCAGGGCAGTGGGCGGTGCTACACCGTCGATTGCATCAAGGAGTGAGGACCTTTCCCAGTATGCAGCCGGTTATAAATCCGAATTACCCAGGGTTGTCGGTACGGGTTGCCGATGAAGGTTTTGCCGCCTACATCTGGGGCAGTGATTTCAGTTTTGAAGTCGCGGCCTATGGTGCGGCTGAAATCGGCAAACCGGTCGCGCAGTGGCCGGTGACGCCGATCACGCCTTACCGCAAGTGCTACGGCATCGACCCGGAGGAGTTCAGCAGCTTTCGCGATGCCGCCGACAGCGCGATTTTCATGGCCTACCTGGATGACCAGCCCGTGGGGCACCTGGTGGTCAGCACTAACTGGAACGGCTTTGCCCATATCGACGAACTGGCGGTGCATGCGCCGGCCCGACGGCACGGCGTGGCCAAGGCCCTGCTGGATGTGGCGCAGTTCTGGAGCCGCAAGAAGAAACTCCCGGGCATCATGCTCGAAACCCAGAACAACAACCTGGGGGCCTGCCGGCTCTATGAACGCTGCGGTTACATGATCGGCGGGATCGACCACCTGCGCTATCGCGGCATCGATCCGAACACCGCCGAAGTGGCGCTGTTCTGGTATCGAATATTCGAAAATCCGCTGGAAAACCCGCTCAGTTCGTCAGCATCGCCGCGGCTTGTTCCGTGACGATGGCCAGCAGGGTCTGAACCGCCGGAGAGGGTTCGGCATTTTTCAGGGACAGGGCGTAGAGACTGATCGGGATAGCGGGTGCCAGCGGGCAGCTGTCCAGTCCCGAGGCTTTGGCACCGACGGCAGTAAAGGGGTCGACGATGGCCAGGCCTTCGCCGGCCTCGACCATGCTGCGCATCATCTGGTGCGTCTGGACCCGGGTCTGAATCACCGGGGCAGGGCGCAAGCCGTGCAGTTTGTTTTCCAGTGCCGGGCTCAGCGGGTCGTGCCCCTCCAGGCCGATCATCGATTGACCGGCCAGGTCCTGCAGTGAAATGTATTTCTGCTTCGGTTGCAGCCAGCCGTGGGGGGCGAGCAACTGAAGTTTGCCCTGGGCAATCACCTGGCAATCGAGGTCGGCGTGATCGGGGTCGTGCAGGCTCAGGCCCAGATCGCTTTCACGCAGCAGCAGGCTTCTGACGATGTCGCGGGTCGGCTGGCTCAGCAGTGTGCAAGGCGCGTCGGGCAGGCGTCGGCGCAGGGCCGCGATGCTGTGTGGCAACAATTGGTTGGCCAGGGGCGGGGTGCAGATGATGCGCAACGGCGGCGCGAGGTATTGCCTGAGGCTGTTGGCCAGACGCTGCACCGGTTCGAGCGCGTCGTAGACCCGGGCGATTTCCACCTGCAGTTGCTGCGCTTCGCGGGTGGCCTGCAATCGTCCGCGGACGCTGGCGAACAGCATGAACCCCAACTGATCCTCGGCGTCGCGCAGCAAGCGCTCGACTTCGGTCACTGGCAACTGCAGCCATTCGGCGGCGGTGCCCAGGTGACCGGTCTGCAGGAGCGCCTGGATCACTTCGATATGGCGTAAGCGCATGCGTGAAGTCCATGTTCAGCAGGTGGAGGAGTCAGTGGCTGAATCCTACCCCAAGTCCGCGCATATGACTTCTGCTCATAACGACGGGTTATGAAGCGCTGACGGTTTGCGGTTCGCGGGTAATGGTCACGCCGGTTTGCACCAGCATGAATTCATTGTCGTCGACCTTGTTGACACGGTCGCCAATGGCCAGCTTATAGGTAGTGACAGGCCCGGAACCGTCTACCGCCGGGGTGGATTCCTGGAACTCGTGCACCGAATAAATACGGCCTTGCGCGTCTCTTGCATGGAACTGACCGACGAGTACTGCTGCCATCTGCTTAGAACCTCTGGAGATAAATCACTCAATTTGCGGCTCTGTAGACCGTGTCTGGGTGAGGTAAGTTTTCCTACAGGAAAAAAATAGTCAGGGGCGACGTTTTCAGTCACCCGCTGCTTGAATCGTCATCTATAACTACAAGCTCTTCCTATCGGACAGTCGAGACATTCCCATGAGCAACGTCTATTCGGTCGCCGTCGTGGTCGGCAGCTTGAGAAAGGAATCGATCAACCGCAAGGTCGCACGGGCCCTGGCTGAACTGGCACCGGCCAATCTGAAGCTGAATATCGTCGAAATTGGCGATCTGCCGCTCTACAACGAAGACATCGATGGTGCTTCACCGCCGGCAGCCTACAGCACTTTCCGGCAACAGGTGAGCACATCCGACGCGGTGCTGTTCGTGACCCCGGAATACAACCGCTCGGTGCCGGCACCGTTGAAAAACGCGATTGACGTGGGCTCGCGCCCCTATGGGAAAAGTGCCTGGAACGGCAAGCCGGGCGCGGTTATCAGCGTTTCGCCGGGGGCCGTCGGCGGGTTTGGTGCCAACCACAACCTGCGTCAATCCATGGTGTTTCTCAATGTGCCGCTGATGCAGCAACCGGAGGCCTATCTGGGGAACGCGGGTTCGGCGTTCGACGAGGCGGGCAAATTGTCCGAGTCGGTCAAGCCGTTCCTGCAAAGTTTCATCAATGCCTATGGGCAATGGGTCGAGCAGCACAAGAAAGTCTGATGGTCGTTTGCCAGCGCTTTGGCCTGCAAAGCGCTGGGTGGTTATCTCTTTAGACCGTGTTGGCCCCTTCGCGAGCAAGCCCGCTCCCACAGGGATCCTCAGTGGATACAAGACTTGTGTTCGGCTGAGGCCCAATGTGGGAGCGGGCTTGGTCCGGGCGGCGATCCGACGAAGGGGCCGGCACAGGCAATACAAAAACTCAACCCTGTCCCGGCACATTCGGCCAAAGATCCGCCACCAGAAACAATCGCTCGGCCTCTTCCCAGTCGCCATTGGCATTTTCCGTCAGTCGCACCAGCAATTGTGCCGGCGCCAGCGGGTCCAGGTCATTGAGCCATGCCCGCATCTGTTCAGGGGTCCAGGTGTGCTCCGCCCAATAGTGCGCGGGCGCCAGCCAGGCATGGCGGGGCAGGGGTTGCCAGCGACCGGGCGCGCTCTGGGCAACCAGCGCCGGCCAATCCTTTTGATGCAGCCAGCGACCGCGCAAATGCTGCGGATGGGCACCCGACGGCGGGGCGGCCTGTCCGGGCCAGGGGTAGAGCAAATAACCCCCCAGCCATAAATGGGCGCTGAAGGCCTGGATATCCAGCGCCGCCAGTACTTCGCGGCTCTCGGGGCGTGCGGAAATCGGTAACTGATGCTGGCTCAGGTGCGCCAGTTTGCGGTCGAGCCGATCGTGGCAGCCCGGGCCCAGCCACTGGGCGGTGTCGTGCCCGTCGCCCGACTGCGGGCCGAGGTAGAGCTTGATCGCCAGTTCCAGGTGATGCACGCCGTCGCGGTCGCGCAGCAGCATGTCCAGTTCACCCAGGGTGTGCCCTTCGCGGCGAATCGGCATGTTGGCGGCAATCAGCTCAATGCCCGGCGCGTGCTGCACGGCAAATTGCCAGAGGCGTTCGTAGTACAGGCCCAGGCGGCGGGTGCGGGCCTGGGCCAGCCAGTGCAGCAAGCCATAACTGTCCCGGTCCAGCTGCCGCAGCCACAGCTCCAGCCGGTCCGGTGCCTGCACCCAGTCGCTGCCGGCCAACGGGTGACGTTGCGGCCACGGGGTATCGTCCAGCATGGGCGGGGCGAGGATGACCCACGCCAGGTCACGCACTTCGGGATGGCGTAACTGATGGGGCAGGTGGAGCAGATCCGGAAATAGCATCATCTTGCGAGCATAGCCCGAAACCCGGGCACCCCCTTGAAGCTGAAAGGATTTTGTCTACGGGCGGCTTTCGCCCATAATCGTGGTTTTCGCCGCCACACAGATCCCTGCAGGAGCCCCATGGAGCAATTTCGCAATATCGGCATCATCGGTCGCCTGGGCAGTTCCCAGGTGCTGGATACCGTCCGCCGACTGAAACGGTTTCTGCTCGATCGTCACCTGCACGTGATCCTCGAAGACACCATCGCCGAAGTGCTGCCAGGGCACGGCCTGCAAACCTCGTCGCGCAAGATGCTCGGCGAAGTCTGCGACATGGTCATCGTGGTCGGTGGTGACGGCAGTCTGCTCGGCGCTGCCCGGGCGCTGGCCAAACACAATATTCCGGTGCTCGGCATCAACCGGGGCAGCCTGGGGTTCCTGACCGACATCCGCCCCGACGAGCTCGAGGCCAAGGTCGCCGAAGTGCTGGACGGCCACTATCTGGTGGAAAACCGCTTCCTGCTGCAGGCCGAGGTCCGCCGCCACGGTGAGGCCATTGGCCAGGGCGATGCCCTGAACGACGTCGTGCTGCACCCCGGCAAATCCACGCGAATGATCGAATTCGAGCTGTACATCGACGGCCAGTTCGTCTGCAGCCAGAAGGCCGACGGCCTGATCGTCGCCACGCCGACCGGTTCCACCGCCTACGCGTTGTCTGCCGGCGGGCCGATCATGCACCCCAAGCTCGACGCTATTGTTATTGTGCCGATGTACCCCCATACCTTGTCGGGTAGACCGATCGTGGTCGATGGCAACAGTGAGCTGAAAATCGTCGTGTCCAAGGATATGCAGATTTACCCGCAAGTCTCGTGCGATGGGCAGAACCACTTCACCTGCGCGCCCGGCGACACCATTACCGTCAGCAAAAAAGCCCAGAAACTGCGGCTGATTCACCCGCTCGACCACAACTACTACGAAGTCTGCCGGACCAAGCTCGGCTGGGGCAGCAAGCTGGGGGGTGGAGGCGACTGATGCTCGATCCCGCGCGTAGCTACGACCTGATCGGTGACGTGCACGGTTGCGCCCTGACCCTGGAGCACTTGCTCGACCGACTCGGTTATCACAAACAGGGTGGCGTCTGGCGGCATGCGTCGCGCATGGCGGTGTTCGTCGGCGATATCATCGACCGCGGCCCGCGGATTCGCGAGGCGCTGCACATCGTCCACGACATGGTCGAGGCCGGTCAGGCGTTGTGCATCATGGGCAACCATGAGTTCAATGCGCTGGGCTGGAGCACACCGGCGCTGCCCGGCAGCGGCAAGCAGTTCGTGCGCGAGCACACGCCGCGCCATGCCCGCCTGCTGCACGAAACCCTGACCCAGTTCGAAGGCCATCCGGGTGACTGGCACGACTTCCAGCAATGGTTCTATGAGCTGCCGCTGTTCGTCGATGCCGGGCGTTTTCGCGTGGTCCACGCCTGCTGGGATGCCGGGCTGATCGAGCCGCTGCGGGCGTTGTTCCCCAACGGTTGCGTCGACGAGCATTTTCTCCAGGCGTCGGCGGAGTCGGGTTCGTTTGCCTGCACCGTGTTCGATCGCCTGTTGCGCGGCACCGACATGCGCTTGCCCCATGGCCTGACCATGACCAGCGGCGACGGCCTGGTGCGTTCGTTCTTCCGCACCAAGTTCTGGGAAGACGATCCGAAAACCTACGGCGACATCGTGTTCCAGCCGGACGCGCTGCCTGAGCCCGTTGCGCGGACGCCGCTGACGTCCACTGAAAAGAACAGCTTGCTGCGCTATGGCATCGATGAACCGTTGTTGTTCGTCGGCCATTACTGGCGCAGCGGCAAGCCGGCACCGATCCGCCCGAACCTGGCCTGCCTGGATTACAGCGCAGTGCTCTACGGCAAACTGGTTGCCTACCGACTGGATCAGGAAACCCGCCTCGATCCGGATAAATTCGTCTGGGTCGATGTCGAGCGGCCGGAGGTGCTGCAATGAGTGCTGTAGCGGTATTGCGTCTGCCCCTGGCGGTGGACTTGAGCGGGTTCGTCACCTTGCTCAAGCGCATGCAGGTGCCCCATCGGGTCAGTGAGGAAGCGGGCGAGCAAGTGCTGTGGGTGCCGGACAACATCAGTGAAGACGTGCGCGCACTGTACGAACGGTTTCCGGCGGGCGATCCCGACCAGCAACTGGACATTCCGGTGGCGCAGACCATCAAGCGTCCGGGCTTTGTCGAACAGCTGAAATACGCCAGGGCCACTGCACTGGTATTGCTGCTGAGCCTCATCGTCGGTGCGGTCACCTTGCTCGGTGACAACCTGGAAACGATGCGCTGGCTGACCTTCCTCGAATTTCGCGTCGTCGGCGAATACATCCACTTCACACCGCTGGCCGACAGCCTGGCGGCGGGGCAGTGGTGGCGCCTGTTCACGCCGATGCTGATCCACTTCGGCATCCTGCACCTGGCGATGAACGGCATGTGGTACTGGGAGCTGGGGCGGCGCATCGAGTCGCGCCAGGGCAGCATCAACCTGATCGGCCTGACCCTGCTGTTCAGCCTGGTGTCCAACTACGCCCAGTACGCCTTCAGCGGCCCGACCTTGTTCGGTGGATTGTCCGGCGTACTGTACGGCCTGCTCGGGCATTGCTGGATCTTCCAGCTGCTGGCGCCGAACCCGGCTTATCGCCTGCCGCGCGGCGTGCTGGTGATGATGCTGGTGTGGTTGCTGCTGTGCCTGTCCGGGCTGGTCTCGATGATCGGCTTCGGCGAAATCGCCAACGCGGCCCACGTCAGCGGGTTACTCATCGGATGCTTCACCGGTTTGTTGGGCGGTTTGTATAACCGCCGTAAACTGGCCGCCTAATTCAAGAACATGTAATAAAGAGACGGAGACCCAATGTCCTCTTTCAACGAAATGATCCAGAACATTACCCCCGATATCTACGAGAGCCTGAAACTGGCCGTGGAAATCGGCAAATGGTCCGACGGTGGCAAGCTCACCGCCGAACAACGCGAGCTGTCGCTGCAGGCGATGATCGCCTGGGAAATCCAGAACCTGCCCGAAGACCAGCGTACCGGTTACATGGGGCCGCAGGAATGCGCCTCGAAGTCGATCGAAGTGCCGAATATCCTGTTCAAGTCGGATGCCATCCATTGATCGAGATTGGCCGCGGTGCAATCAGCAAAATGTCGGCACGCCTTGACGGGCCGAACGTGCAATACGCTTTCCGTCTGGGCGACACCGAGGTCCCGGTCAATCCGTTGATCGGCACCAGGGTACGCCTGGAATACCTGGGGGCGATCCACTGCACCCATTGCGGACGCAAGACCAAGACCAGCTTCAGCCAGGGTTACTGCTACCCGTGCATGACCAAGCTGGCCCAGTGCGACGTGTGCATCATGAGCCCGGAGCGCTGCCACTTCGACGCCGGCACCTGTCGTGAACCGGAGTGGGGCGAGACGTTCTGCATGACCGACCACGTGGTGTACCTGGCCAACTCGTCGGGGGTGAAAGTCGGGATTACCCGTGCCACCCAACTGCCGACCCGCTGGCTCGACCAGGGTGCGAGCCAGGCCTTGCCGATCGTGCGCGTCTCGACCCGGCAGCAGTCGGGTTTCGTCGAGGATCTGTTTCGCAGCCAGGTGGCGGACAAGACCAACTGGCGTGCTTTACTCAAGGGCGATGCGGCGGCGGTGAACCTGGCCGAGGTTCGCGATCAACTGTTCGACAGCTGCGCCGAAGGCTTGCAAGGGTTGCAGGAACGATTCGGCTTGCAGGCGATCCAGACGGTTAGCGGCGTCGAACCGCTGGAAATCCGCTACCCGGTCGAGCAATACCCGGCGAAGATTGTCAGCTTCAACCTGGACAAGAACCCGATTGCCGAAGGCACGCTGATGGGCGTCAAGGGTCAATACCTGATCTTCGACACCGGCGTGATCAACATTCGTAAATACACGGCTTACCAGCTCGCCGTGCATCAGTAAGGACTCCAGCATGCGCACCGAACAACCGAAGATGATCTACCTCAAGGACTATCAGGCGCCCGAGTACCTGATCGACGAAACACACCTGACCTTCGAGTTGTACGAGGACCACAGCCTGGTCCATGCGCAACTGGTGATGCGCCGCAACCCCGAGCGTGGCCCGGGGCTGCCGCCGCTGGTGCTGGACGGCCAGCAGCTGGAACTGTTGTCGGTCACCCTGGCCGACCAAGAGCTTTCTGCTGCACAGTATCAACTGACCGAGAATCACCTGACCCTGCACCCGACCAGCGCAACCTTCACGGTCGATACCAGCGTCAGGATCCACCCGGAAACCAACACCGCGCTGGAAGGCCTGTACAAGTCCGGCACGATGTTCTGCACCCAGTGCGAGGCCGAAGGCTTCCGCAAGATCACCTATTACCTCGACCGCCCGGACGTGATGAGCACCTTCACCACTACGGTCGTCGCGGAACAACACAGCTACCCGGTGCTGCTGTCCAACGGCAACCCGATCGCTTCCGGCCCCGGCGAAGATGGCCGGCACTGGGCGACCTGGGAAGACCCGTTCAAGAAACCGGCGTACCTGTTTGCGCTGGTGGCCGGTGACCTGTGGTGCGTCGAAGACAGCTTCACCACCCTGAGCGAGCGCAACGTGGCGCTGCGCATCTACGTCGAGCCGGAAAACATCGACAAGTGCCAGCACGCCATGAACAGCCTGAAGAAGTCCATGCGCTGGGACGAAGAGGTCTACGGTCGCGAGTACGACCTGGACATCTTCATGATCGTTGCCGTGAATGACTTCAACATGGGCGCCATGGAGAACAAGGGCCTCAACATCTTCAACTCCAGCGCCGTGCTGGCCAAGGCCGAAACCGCCACCGACGCCGCGCACCAGCGGGTCGAGGCGATCGTGGCCCACGAATACTTCCACAACTGGTCGGGCAACCGCGTGACCTGCCGCGACTGGTTCCAGCTGTCGCTCAAGGAAGGCTTCACCGTGTTCCGCGATGCCGGGTTCTCCTCGGACATGAACTCGGCCACGGTCAAGCGCATCCAGGACGTGGCGTACCTGCGCACCCATCAGTTCGCCGAAGACGCCGGCCCCATGGCCCACGCCGTGCGCCCGGACAGCTTCATCGAGATTTCCAACTTCTACACCCTGACCGTGTACGAAAAGGGCTCGGAAGTGGTCGGCATGATCCACACCCTGCTCGGCGCCGAAGGCTTCCGCAAAGGCAGCGACCTGTACTTCGAACGCCACGACGGCCAGGCCGTGACCTGTGATGACTTCATCAAGGCCATGGAAGATGCCAATGGCGTCGACCTGACCCAGTTCAAACGCTGGTACAGCCAGGCCGGTACACCGCGTCTGACGGTGAGCGAGTCCTTTGATGCCGCGGCGAAAACCTACAGCCTGACCTTCCGCCAGAGCTGCCCGCAAACCCCGGACAAGGTTGAAAAACTGCCGTTCGTGATCCCGGTTGAGCTGGGGCTGCTCGATAGCAAGGGTGGCGAGATTGCCCTGCGTCTGGCTGGTGAAACCACCGCGCAAGGCACTTCGCGGGTCATTTCCGTGACCGAAGCCGAGCAGACCTTCACCTTCGTCGACATCGCCGAACAACCGCTGCCGTCGTTGCTGCGTGGCTTCTCGGCACCGGTGAAACTGAGCTTCCCGTACAACCGCGACCAGTTGATGTTCCTGATGCAGCACGACAGCGACGGCTTCAACCGCTGGGATGCCGGCCAGCAACTGTCGGTGCAGGTGCTGCAAGAGCTGATCGCCCAGCAGCAGAAGGGCGAAACGCTGGTGCTCGATCAGCGCCTGGTGTCGGCGCTGCGCACGGTGCTCTCGGACGAGTCGCTGGATCAGGCCATGGTCGCCGAAATGCTCTCGCTGCCAAGCGAAGCGTACCTGACCGAAATCAGCGAAGTGGCGGACGTCGAAGCCATTCACAGCGCCCGCGAGTTTGCCCGCAAGCAACTGGCTGACGCGTTGTTCGAGGGCTTGTGGCTGCGTTACCAGGCCAACCGCGAACTTTCGAAGCAAACACCGTACGTGGCCGAGGCGGAACATTTCGCCCGTCGCGCCTTGCAGAACATCGCGCTGTCGTACCTGATGCTCAGCGGCAAGCCGGAGGTTCTGGCGGCGACGCTGGAGCAGTTCGACGCCTGCGACAACATGACCGAGCGCCTGACTGCACTCGCCGTGTTGGTCAATTCTCCGTTCGAAGCCGAGAAGGCCAAGGCCCTGACCAGCTTCGCCGAACACTTCAAGGACAACCCGCTGGTCATGGACCAGTGGTTCAGTGTCCAGGCCGGTAGCGTGTTGCCGGGCGGACTTGCGCGGGTCAAGGCGTTGATGCAGCACCCGGCGTTCAACATCAAGAACCCGAACAAGGTGCGGGCGTTGATCGGCGCGTTTGCCGGGCAGAACCTGATCAACTTCCATGCGGCGGATGGTTCCGGGTATCGCTTCCTGGCGGATCTGGTGATCGAGTTGAACGGGTTCAATCCGCAGATCGCGTCGCGTCAGTTGGCGCCTTTGACTCGCTGGCGCAAGTACGACAGCGCTCGGCAGGCTTTGATGAAGGGGGAGCTGGAGCGGATTCGGGCTTCGGGGCAGTTGTCCAGTGATGTGTTTGAGGTGGTCAGCAAGAGTTTGGCTTGATGTCTGTGTGAGCGGGTTTGTTCGCACCGGCTGTTGAAATACTGAAATGCCCGTATCTTGCGATACGGGCATTTTTTGTGGCTTACACGGTGTCGCGACTGAATGTGAGTTCCAGCGGATTGAAGAGAGACCTGAAGAAATCGTCGACTGTGCGGACGGCTGTCTTGTCTTCCGGGGTCAACTGCGCCGACTTGAATCGCTCAATCATCTGTTGATCAATCGTACGAATAGCACTGATAACCTTTTTATGTTCACCCGCATCTATCGGATGGTCCGCAGTCAACTTATCAGCGAACGTCGTCAGACAATCCTGAGCCGAGGAAAAAAAGGCATCAGGGTAGACGCCTGCATCACTTGGAAGATACTGGGTGTTAAACAAGTAATTCAGTGTTGTGGAAAACTCTCGAATAACGGCCAGATTGTCAGAGAGCGTGGTGTATTTAGCCTCGTCACAGAATGGGAAAGATTCAATCTGAAAAGGCTGTTCGGTATTTACCTTGAGTTGCTGGGCATAGGTATAGGTTTGTCGAAAGACCGCGGCGGGCGTACCGCTGACAATTACGGTGTCCAGTGGTTTTCCATCCTGAATGTCACGGTTGATGATGTCCGCGACGTTAATTGCGTTTTGACCGCTGTTGGTCGAGAACGGATCAACCGTAATCCGTTGTGGGGCGATGCCTTTTTTCATCAGCAACTCTTTAAAGCGGTCACCTTCGGTTTTGTTGGTCGCGATGGCATGGCGATCCGTCGTGCCGTGGCCACCGAAGCCGCTGGTAATAAAGTTGATGAGCTTGCTGTTCGCGAGTTTCTCGGCGATGTATGAGACGTAGGTTTCGTCGTTGTTGCCGTTCAACACAATGTAGCTGCCAGGCTTGTCATGGCTTTTTATCCAATCGGCCATGTCGCTTTTGGAAGGGCTGAGTGAAGTGACCTTGCTGTTGTCGAGGGTCAAGGCAATCGGTGAGGCGAGTACTGATAGACGACCGTTTGCAGCTTCGCCCAAGCTGGACTGAATACGTGTGGCCAGTTCTATGTGTGGCGAGTTGCCTGCAGGTTTTTGTTCGGCGAGTTCATGCCCTTCCTTGATCAGGTTGCGCATGGTGAGCGCGGTGTTCAGGATGCTTTTCGCATTGGCCAGAGTCTGTTCGAATGGCGGTTTCGCCGCGCTGTCATTCGAATAAGGGCGCGCCACGGTGAATAGGCACCCGGAGGTCAAAACATACCCATTGGGAACAGTGAACTGATTAAGGCGGTTGTCCTTTGTCAGCACTAATTCAGCGTTTCCTTGGCGTACATTTTTCAACTCCTTTGAAACAGGTGTGGTATCCGCTGGCTGGGGTCTGGGTTCGAGAGGCTGATTGGATGAGGAGCCGTTTACTGAGGAAATCATTTCACGCCTTCATGGTTAGTAAATTTGAATCACCATAGGGCGGGGGCAAGTTGATATCTGTAAAAAAACGATTATGACTACAGTTCGATTGACTCCGTTGACGAATGGCAACCGGTTGCCTGGAGGTGGCTCGATCAGTTTGTGGAATACCCGACCATTCACCCGGGCCGCATCCCCCCTCGGTTAACAAAACATAACGTGGCGTCGATTGTCAGACATGAAAAAACACCGATAGGATAAGCCAGCTTCCGAAGGGGCTCTGGATGACGGGTTTCAGGACTATGCTCTGAAACAACCGGTCCAGACACGCACCCTTGCGGCGCCCAGAAAGGTTGAACGACCTAACAATAATAATGGGAGAAGGTCTATGAGTGAGCCTGTCATGGGTGTGGGTATCTGCCGCCCGCCGGCACTGCGCAAATTAGCGTTGCTGGCTACAGCGCTCTCGCTGTTGGGCTCTGCCATGCTGTCGGCACCTGTGCTGGCCGCGGCGGCGCCAGCATCCGATGTTGTTTATTCCATTGAATCGGCCAAGGCTGCCAAAACCCTGATGCTCGATGTCGTCCACGCCGGCAAGCGCCTGGTGGCGGTCGGGGATCGTGGGCACATCCTGTATTCCGATGACCAGGGCGCGACCTGGACCCAGGCCAAGGTGCCGACCCGGGCCCTGCTGACGTCGGTGTTTTTTGTCGATGACAAGCACGGCTGGGCCGTCGGCCATGACGCGCAGATCCTCGCCAGCGAGGACGGCGGGGCGACCTGGACCAAGCAATTCGAAGATCTGAATCGTGAATCGCCGCTGCTCGATGTCTGGTTCAAGGACGTCGACAGCGGCTTTGCCGTGGGCGCTTATGGCTCGCTGATGGAAACCACCGACGGTGGCAAGCATTGGGAAGATGCCAGCGACCGCCTTGACAACGAGGACCAGTACCACCTGAACGCGATCGCCGCGGTCAAGGACGCCGGGCTGTTCATCGTCGGCGAGCAGGGCAGCATGTTCCGCTCCGCTGATTGGGGCCAGACCTGGGAAAAGCTCGAAGGTCCGTACGAAGGTTCGCTGTTCGGCGTGATCGGCACGGCGCAAGCCAATACGCTGCTGGCCTACGGACTGCGCGGCAACCTTTACCGCTCCACGGATTTCGGCAGCACCTGGGAGCAAGTCGAGCTCAAGGCCGAGCGCGGCGACCTGGAGTTCGGGCTGTCCGGCGGCACGCTGCTCGACGATGGTTCGATCGTGATCGTCGGCAACGGCGGTTCGGTGATTCGCAGCAGTGACAATGGCGAAACCTTCAAGGTGGTCAACCGTGCGGACCGTATTTCGGTCTCGGCAGTGACGGCGGCAGGCAATGGCAATCTGGTTCTGGCCGGGCAGGGCGGCGTTCGCGTCACCTCGCCAAACGGTACCGAGTCGGGCAAATGAGCCGGGTTAATAATAAGAAGGCGGAGCTATGACTTCCTTGAGTACACATCACCAGGACAAGGCGACGTTCCTCGAGCGCCTGATCTTCAATAACCGTCCGGCAGTGATCACGATCTGCCTGCTGGTCAGTATTTTCCTGTTCTGGCAGGCGACGCTGATCCGTCCGTCCACCAGCTTCGAAAAAATGATCCCGCTGGAGCATCCCTTCATCCAGAAGATGATGGAGCACCGCAACGATCTGGCGAACCTGGGCAACACCGTGCGGATCTCGGTGGAAGCCACCGATGGCGACATCTTCTCCAAGGAGTACATGGAGACCCTGCGTCAGATCAACGACGAGGTGTTCTACATCTCCGGTGTCGACCGTTCCGGTCTGAAATCGCTGTGGAGCCCCAGCATTCGCTGGACCGAAGTGACGGAAGAGGGCTTCGCCGGCGGTGAAGTGATTCCGCAGAGCTACAACGGCTCCCAGGCCAGTCTCGATTTGCTGCGCAACAACGTGCTCAAGTCCGGTCAGGTCGGGCGCCTGGTGTCCAACGATTTCAAGTCGAGCATCGTCGACATTCCGTTGCTGGAGTCCTACCCGGACCCGCAGGACCAGGGCAAGCTGCTGGCGCTGGACTATCGCAAGTTCTCCCACGAGCTTGAAGACAAGATCCGCACCAAGTTCGAAGCGCAGAACCCGAATGTGAAGATCCACATCGTCGGTTTCGCCAAGAAGGTCGGTGACCTGATCGATGGCCTGGTGATGGTCGTGATGTTCTTCGGCATCGCCTTCGTCATCACCCTGATCCTCCTGCTGTGGTTCACCAACTGCCTGCGCAGTACCGTCGCCGTGTTGAGCACGACGCTGGTGGCCGTGATCTGGCAGCTGGGCCTGATGCACTTCTTCGGCTTCGGGCTCGACCCCTATTCGATGCTGGTGCCGTTCCTGATCTTCGCCATCGGTATTTCCCACGGCGTGCAGAAGATCAACGGGATCGCCCTGCAATCGAGCGAGGCGGACAACGCCCTGACGGCGGCGCGCCGCACCTTCCGTCAATTGTTCCTGCCGGGGATGATCGCGATCCTTGCCGATGCCGTGGGTTTCATCACGCTGTTGATCATCGATATCGGCGTGATCCGCGAGCTGGCCATCGGCGCGTCCATCGGCGTGGCGGTGATCGTGTTCACCAACCTGATCCTGCTGCCGGTGGCGATTTCCTATGTCGGCATCAGCAAGCGTGCCGTGGCCCGCAGCAAGAAAGACGCCACCCGTGAACACCCGTTCTGGCGCCTGCTGGCGAATTTTGCCAGCGCCAAAGTCGCACCGGTTTCCATTCTGCTGGCGCTGATCGCCTTTGGCGGCGGCCTGTGGTACAGCCAGAACCTGAAAATCGGCGACCTCGACCAGGGTGCCCCGGAGCTGCGTCCGGACTCGCGCTACAACAAGGACAACAACTTCATCATCAACAACTACTCGACCAGTTCCGACGTGCTGGTGGTGATGGTCAAGACCAAGTCCGAAGGCTGCTCGCGCTATGAAGCCATGGCGCCGATCGACGAGCTGATGTGGAAGATGCAGAACACCGAGGGCGTGCAGTCGGCGATTTCCCTGGTAACCGTGTCCAAGCAAATGATCAAGGGCATGAACGAGGGCAACCTGAAATGGGAAACCCTGTCGCGTAACCCTGATGTGCTGAACAACTCCATTGCCCGCGCCGACGGCCTGTACAACAACAGTTGCTCCCTGGCGCCGGTGCTGGTGTTCCTCAACGATCACAAGGCCGAAACCCTGGATCGCGCGGTGCATGCGGTGCAGGAGTTCGCCAAGGAAAACAACAAGGAAGGCCTGGAGTTCATCCTCGCTGCCGGTAACGCCGGGATCGAGGCGGCCACCAACGAGGTGATCAAGAAGTCCGAGCTGACCATCCTGATCCTGGTGTACATCTGCGTGGCGGTCATGTGCATGATCACCTTCCGTTCATGGGCGGCGACCTTGTGCATTGTGCTGCCGCTGGTGCTGACCTCGGTACTCGGTAACGCCCTGATGGCCTTCATGGGCATCGGCGTGAAAGTGGCGACCCTGCCGGTCGTGGCGCTCGGGGTGGGGATTGGCGTGGACTACGGCATCTACATCTACAGCCGCCTGGAAAGCTTCCTGCGTGCCGGCCTGCCGCTGCAAGAGGCGTACTACCAGACGCTGAAGTCCACCGGCAAGGCCGTGCTGTTCACCGGTCTGTGCCTGGCGATCGGCGTGTGCACCTGGATCTTCTCGGCCATCAAGTTCCAGGCCGACATGGGGCTGATGCTGACCTTCATGCTGCTGTGGAACATGTTCGGCGCGCTGTGGCTGTTGCCGGCACTGGCGCGGTTCCTGATCAAGCCGGAGAAACTGGCGGGGCAGAAGGGCAACTCGTTGTTTGCTCACTGATCCATGCAGAAGTGAAAAAGCCGCAACCTTGGTTGCGGCTTTTTTTTATCTCAAATTCGCACCAGCCCCTGTAGGAGCGAGCTTGCTCGCGATGGTCGTCAACGAAAACGCTGGTTGGCAGATGCCCCGCGGTGCTCTGCGGTTTATCGCGAGCAAGCTCGCTCCTACAAGGGGACGGTGATCAGGCAGGATCGCTACCCAACACCACATTCAACGCGCTACGCGCATCATCGAGCTGCACCAGCGTCGCATGCCGTGCGCCCAGAGCATCACGGTTCTCGATGGCGGTGAGAATCGCCTTGTGCCGCGGCAGCGCCAGTTCATGCAGGTTCGGTCGCTGGTTCGAATGCTTCAAGGCTTCGGCAATCGCCACCGAGAGCATGTTGCACAGATTGGCCAGCAAGTCGTTGTGGGTGGCGTCGGCGATGCGACTGTGGAAGTCCAGGTCCGGCTGCAACAGCGCCTCCGGTGTCGGCGCGGCTTCCATGCGCTGGTAGGCCTCACCGATGGACGCGATGTCCGCCTCGGTGGCGAATTGCGCGGCGAGGGCGGCAGCGGCCGGTTCGATGATGCTGCGCACACTGGTCAGCAGGTCGAAAAACTGGTTCTGCGGACTGCTCTGCATCAGCCAGTGCAGCACGTCCGGATCGAGCATGTGCCAGTCCTTGCGTGGCTTGACCACAGTCCCGACGCGCGGGCGGGAATACACCAGACCCTTGGCAACCAATACTCGGGTGGCTTCGCGCAGCACCGGCCGGCTGACCGCATACTCTTCGCACAACAGCGCTTCGGCGGGCAGTTTGTCGTCCGGCAGGAAACGTCCCGAGACGATCTGCATGCCCAGTTCCTGGACGATGCGCGAGTGCATGCTTTTGCGGTCGGAGGGTTTGCGGTAATCCATGGGGAGCGACGCGGTCCTGTGCGAATTGGTGTCGCGCATGATAGCAGGCGCGGCACAATCTTGAGGCGGGCGTAGATCAAATGTGGGAGCGGGCTTGCTCGCGAAAGCGGTGGGTCAGACAACATATGCGTAGGCTGACACTCCGCTTTCGCGAGCAAGCCCGCTCCCACAGGGGGCGGAGGTGATCAGTGGGAGTGACGCGGTACTTCAGCCCCACGGCAACCGACCAGGAAGTCGAAGTCGCAACCCTGGTCCGCTTGCAGCACATGGTCGATGTACAGCTGACGATATCCCCCGACGATCAGATTCTGCGGCGGTTGCAGGTCGGCCATGCGCGCGGCCAGTTCGGCGTCCGGAATATCCAGGTGCAACCGGCCGCTGGCGCAATCGAGTTCGATCCAGTCGCCTTCTTTCACTGCGGCCAGCGGTCCACCGGCAGCGGCTTCGGGGGCGACGTGGAGGACAACAGTGCCGTACGCGGTGCCGCTCATGCGCGCATCGGAAATGCGCACCATGTCGGTCACACCCTGGGCCAGCAGCTTGGCTGGCAAACCCATGTTGCCCACTTCGGCCATGCCCGGATAACCCTTCGGCCCGCAGTTCTTCATCACCAGGATCGAGTTGGCATCCACGTCCAGTTCCGGGTCGTTGATCCGCGCCTTGTACATGTCGAAGTTCTCGAACACCACCGCGCGACCGCGATGCTGCATCAGTGCCGGCGTGGCGGCGGACGGCTTGAGCACGGCGCCCAGCGGTGCCAGGTTGCCGCGCAAGACGCAGATGCCGCCATCGGCGCGGATCGGGTTGTCGAGGGTGCGGATCACTTCGTCCTCGCCATAAATCGGCGCGTCTTTGGTGTTCTCGCCGATGGATTTGCCGTTGACGGTCAGGGCATTCGGGTTCGGGATCAGGTTGGCTTCGCCGAGGCGACGCAGCACGGCCGGCAAGCCACCGGCGTAATAGAACTCTTCCATCAGGAAGCGTCCCGACGGTTGCAGGTCGACGATGGTCGGCATGCCGCGACCGATACGGGTCCAGTCGTCGAGGTCCAGCTCCACGCCAATGCGCCCGGCGATGGCTTTGAGGTGAATCACCGCGTTGGTCGAACCGCCGATGGCGGCGTTGACGCGAATGGCGTTTTCGAAGGCTTCCCTGGTGAGGATCTTCGACAGTTTCAGGTCTTCACGCACCATCTCCACGGCACGCATGCCGGACATGTGCGCCAACACATAACGGCGCGCATCCACGGCCGGGATCGCGGCGTTGTGGGGCAGGGAGGTACCCAGTGCTTCGGCCATGCAGGCCATGGTCGAGGCCGTGCCCATGGTGTTGCAGGTGCCGGCCGAGCGGGACATGCCGCCCTCGGCCGCGAGGAAGTCGTCGATGCTGATGGTGCCGGCCTTGACCTGTTCGCTGAGCTGCCAGACCACGGTGCCGGAGCCGATGTCCTTGCCCTTGTGCTTGCCGTTGAGCATCGGCCCGCCGGTGACGACGATGGCCGGCACGTCGCAACTGGCGGCGCCCATCAGCAGTGCCGGGGTGGTTTTGTCGCAACCGGTCAGCAGCACCACGCCATCGATCGGGTTGCCGCGAATGGCTTCTTCCACGTCCATGCTTGCCAGGTTACGGGTGAGCATGGCGGTAGGACGCAGGTTGGATTCGCCGTTGGAGAACACCGGGAACTCCACCGGGAAGCCGCCGGCCTCGATCACACCACGTTTGACGTGCTCGGCAATCTGGCGGAAATGCGCGTTGCACGGAGTCAGTTCCGACCAGGTGTTGCAGATGCCGATGATCGGCTTGCCATCGAACTGGTGGTCGGCAATGCCCTGATTCTTCATCCAGCTGCGGTACATGAAGCCGTTCTTGTCGGCCGTGCCAAACCATTGGGCGGAGCGCAGGGTGGGTTTCTTATCAGACATGATCGGTTCTCTTATTGTATGACTATATTGTTCGAGCTGAGGCGTAACATAAGCGCAAATTGCGATGTTTGGAAGTGTTGTTGCGCAAATAGTATTACTATATAGTCCGCTCAAACGGAGGGATGGTCCTGGCGGATTTTTCGCGAGAGGCGTCCCCCGAGGTTCCATAACAACAACAATCGGAGACCGATCTCATGAGCCAGGAACTGCGGCTTATCCGTCGCATCACGCTGAAACTGATTCCCTTCCTGATCCTGCTGTACCTGATCGCCTACGTGGACCGCTCCGCAGTGGGCTTCGCCAAACTGCACATGGGCGCCGACATCGGTCTGGGCGATGCGGCGTACGGACTGGGTGCCGGGCTGTTCTTCATCGGCTACTTCCTGCTGGAAATCCCCAGCAACCTGATGCTCGACCGCTTTGGCGCACGGCGCTGGTTCGCGCGGATCATGCTCACCTGGGGCGCCATCACCATCGGCATGGCTTTCGTCCAGGGGCCGAACAGCTTCTATGTGATGCGCTTTTTGCTCGGCGCCGCCGAGGCCGGTTTCTTTCCCGGTGTTCTGTACTACATCACCCAATGGTTCCCGGTGCGCCATCGCGGCAAGATCCTCGGGCTGTTCATCCTCTCGCAACCCATTGCGATGATGATCACCGGCCCCGTGTCCGGCGGCCTGCTGGGTATGGACGGCGTGCTCGGGCTGCACGGCTGGCAGTGGCTGTTCATTGTCATTGGCATCCCGGCGATCCTGCTGACCTGGCCTGTGCTGCGCTGGTTGCCGGACGGCCCGCAGCAAGTGAAGTGGATGGACCAGGCGGAAAAAGACTGGCTGAGCGGCGAGCTGAAAAAGGACCTGGACGCGTATGGCCAGACCCGTCACGGCAATCCGCTGCACGCCCTCAAGGACAAGCGCGTCCTGTTGTTGGCGCTGTTCTACCTGCCGGTGACCCTGAGCATCTATGGCCTCGGCTTATGGTTACCGACCCTGATCAAGCAGTTCGGCGGCAGCGACCTGGTGACCGGTTTCGTTTCCGCGGTGCCGTACATCTTCGGCATCGTCGGCCTGCTGATCATTCCTCGCAGTTCCGACCGCTTGAATGACCGCTACGGCCACCTCGCCGTGCTTTACGTGCTGGGTGCGATCGGCCTGTTTCTGAGCGCCTGGCTGTCGGTGCCGGTGCTGCAACTGGCGGCACTGTGCCTGGTGGCATTCGCGTTGTTCTCCTGCACGGCGGTGTTCTGGACCTTGCCGGGCCGCTTCTTTGCCGGCGCCAGTGCGGCGGCGGGGATCGCCTTGATCAACTCGGTGGGCAACCTCGGCGGCTACCTCGGCCCATTCGTGATCGGCGCACTCAAGGAATACACCGGCAACCTGGCTTCGGGCCTGTATTTCCTGTCGTGCGTGATGGTGTTCGGGCTGGTGTTGACCGGTGTGGTGTATCGCTTGCTGGAACGCAAGCACGTGTTGCCGGCCGATGAGTTTGCGGCGAGTGCGCGTGGGGCTTCCCGTACCTGATTTTGAGAGTTCACACCGACCAAATGTGGGAGCGGGCTTGCTCGCGAAAGCGGAGTGTCAGTCACTGGTGATGTCGGGTATGACGGCCTCTTCGCGAGCAAGCCCGCTCCCACATTGGTTCTGCGGTGATTTGAAGTTTTGTTTTACAGGAGAAAATTCATGCGTTTGGTTCAATTCGAATTGAGTAACGGCGAACGCCGTGTCGGTGTGGTCGACAACGGCCTGGTCCGTGAAGTGCAAGACGCGCGCACTGTTCGCGACCTGGCACTGGCGGCGATTGAAGCGGGCGCGAGCCTTGAACAACAGGTGCAGAGCCTGGGGCTGGGCATCAGCCATGACTATGCCGATCTGCTGACGCAACGGCGCATCCTGCCGCCGCTGGATCATGCGGACCCGGCGCACATGCTGGTCAGCGGTACGGGCCTGACCCATCTGGGCAGCGCGTCGGCCCGGGACAAGATGCACCAGCAAAGTGGCGACGAAACCGCGATGACCGACACCATGCGCATATTCAAATGGGGCGTGGAGGGCGGCAAGCCGGCGGCGGATCAAGCCGGCGTGCAACCGGAATGGTTCTACAAAGGCGATGGCAGCATCGTCGTAAGGCCAGGCCAGCCGTTTCCAATGCCACCGTTTGCCGAAGATGCCGGTGAAGAACCGGAGATCGCCGGCCTGTACGTGATCGGTCACGACGCCAAGCCGTATCGCCTGGGTTTTGCCGTGGGCAACGAGTTCTCCGACCACGTCATGGAGCGCAAGAACTACCTGTACCTGGCCCATTCGAAACTGCGTAGCTGCAGCTACGGCCCGGAACTGCGGGTGGGCGAGCTGCCGCAGCATCTGGCGGGCACCAGCCGCATCCTGCGCAACGGCGAAGTGCTGTGGCAGAACGAGTTCCTCAGTGGCGAGGCGAACATGTGCCACAGCCTCGCCAACCTGGAATTCCATCATTTCAAGTACAGCCAGTTCCTGCGCCCGGGGGACGTGCACATTCACTTCTTCGGCACCGCGACCCTGTCCTTTGCCGACGGCATTCGCACCCGACCGGGTGACGTGTTCGAGATCACCCAGGCCGAGTTCGGCGCACCATTGATCAATGGCATCGCACCGGTCCCGGCGGCTTTCGAGCCCGGCACCGTCGGCACACTTTGAGGACTTGTCCATGACCCGGATTCTTGGTCACAACTACATCGGCGGCCAACGTAGCGCCGCCGGCAGCGTCAAGTTGCAGAGTGTCGATGCGTCGACGGGGGAGGCCTTGCCCCACGATTTTTCTCAGGCGACACCGGAGGAGGTCGATGCGGCGGCCCACGCAGCAGCGATCGCCTATCCGGCCTATCGCAGCCTGAGCGCGGAGCGACGGGCGCAGTTTCTCGATGCCATCGCCGATGAACTGGATGCCCTCGGTGACGACTTTGTCGCTGTCGTCTGCCGCGAAACGGCGTTGCCCGCAGGCCGGATTCAAGGCGAACGTGGGCGTACCAGCGGGCAGATGCGCCTGTTCGCCAAAGTACTGCGTCGCGGTGATTTCTACGGCGCGCGAATCGACCGGGCATTGCCTGAGCGTCAGCCGTTGCCGCGTCCGGACCTGCGTCAGTACCGCATCGGCCTGGGACCTGTGGCGGTGTTTGGTGCCAGCAACTTTCCGCTCGCGTTCTCCACCGCCGGTGGCGATACCGCCTCGGCGCTGGCCGCCGGGTGCCCGGTGGTGTTCAAGGCCCATAGCGGCCACATGGCCACCGCCGAGCAGGTGGCCGATGCGATCATTCGCGCTGCGGAAAAAACGGGTATGCCGGCCGGTGTGTTCAACATGATCTACGGCGGGGGTGTCGGCGAGGCATTGGTCAAGCATCCGGCCATCCAGGCCGTGGGGTTCACCGGTTCGCTCAAGGGGGGGCGAGCCCTGTGCGACATGGCCGCGGCACGTGCGCAACCGATTCCGGTGTTCGCCGAGATGTCGAGCATCAACCCGGTGATTGTCTTGCCCCAGGCATTGCAGGTGCGGGCCGACACGGTTGCCCGGGACCTCACGGCTTCGGTGGTGCAGGGCTGCGGGCAGTTCTGCACCAATCCGGGTCTGGTGATCGGCATTCGCTCGGCGTCGTTCAGTGCCTTTGTGCAGCAAGTGGCCGGGCTGATGGGCGACCAACCGGCGCAAACCATGCTCAATGCCGGCACCCTGGGCAGCTACGGTCAAGGCGTGCAAAAACTGCTGGCGCATCCGGGGATTGAGCACCTGGCCGGCGATCCGCAGCAGGGCAACCAGGCCCAGCCGCAGCTGTTCAAAGCCGATGCCCGCCTGCTGCTCGATGGCGATGAAGTCCTGCAAGAGGAAGTGTTCGGGCCAACCACCGTGGTGGTCGAGGTCGCGGATCAGGCGCAACTGACGGCCGCCCTGAACGGCTTGCATGGCCAATTGACCGCCACCGTCATTGGCGAGCCGCAAGACGTCGAGCAGTTCGCCGGGCTGACGGCATTGCTGGAGCAGAAGGTCGGACGCATCCTGCTCAATGGCTATCCGACTGGCGTGGAAGTCTGCGATTCGATGGTCCACGGCGGGCCTTACCCGGCAACCTCCGATGCGCGCGGTACATCGGTGGGTACACTGGCCATCGATCGTTTCCTGCGCCCGGTGTGCTTCCAGAACTACCCGGACAGTTTGCTGCCGGACGCGCTGAAGAACGGCAATCCGCTGCGCATCCAGCGGCTGGTGGATGGCCAATCGTCCCGCGAGGCGTTGTAACGACTCACCACAATCCCTGTGGGAGCGGGCTTGCTCGCGAAAGCGGAGTGTCAGCCAACAGAGATGTTGAATGATAAACCGCCTTCGCGAGCAAGCCCGCTCCCACAGTTTTGTGTGAAACTTTGGTCGGGTGCTTGCGCTATCATTGGTGCTTTCCCATTCAAAGATTGACTGCCATGACTTCCGCAACCGACACCCTGCTCAACGTCCTCGAACACTGCGATATGGTGGAAATCGACGGTTTGCACGCTTTCGAATTCTCCCTCGATGAATTCGACAACCTGCACATCGAATGCATGGATGGCCGCGCGGCCAAGCACTGGGAGTTCACGCCGGCGCAAATCCAGGCGGCGAGCTTCGATCCAACCCTGCAAAGCTGGCTGATTACCGGTGAATCCGGTGAGCACCGGTTGGTGTGCATGACCGCATACCGCGGTGACAACGATGACGGCGAAGACGCGCAAGACGATGCGTAACCTCTGGCCACTGTTGATGGCCGGCAGCATCGGCGCGATGGGCGTCCAGGCCGCATCCGCCGAGGACTATCAACTGCTGGTGGGCTCCTACACCGCCGGGCAAAGCCAAGGCATCTACCGCCTGGCGTTCGACAGCACCACCGGGCAGATCAACGCCAGGCCCTTGCAAGTGGTGAAAAGCGAAAATCCATCGTGGTTGACCCTGTCGAAAGACCAGCGACACCTGTTCGTGGTCAACGAAAACGGCCCGGGCCAGGTTGATCCGGTCGGGCGCGTCAGCAGTTATGCGATTGATCCCAAGACCCACGGGCTGAGCCTGATCAGCCAGGTACAAAGCCTGGGCAACGAGCCGACCCATTCGAGTCTCAGCGTTGATGGCAGCCATTTGTTTGTCAGCAATTATTCGGTGGCCGAAGACCCCGGCGGTACTCTCGCGGTGCTGCCGGTGGCGGCCGATGGCAAGCTAAAACCGGTGGTGCAGATGAGCAGCCACCCGGCGAGCCGGGTCAACCCCGAGCGCCAGGCCTCGGCCCACGTACATTCGTCCATCCCGTCGCCGGACGGTAAATACGTGTTCTCCATCGACCTTGGCGCCGACAAGGTGTTTGCCTACCGTTTCGACCCCAAGGCCAATCCGCAGCTGCCATTGACCCCGGGCAACCTGGCATTCGTGCAACTGCCGCCCGGTAGCGGACCGCGTCATCTGCTGTTCAGCGCCGATGGCAAACACGCCTGGCTGACCATGGAAATGAGCGCTCAGGTGGCGGCGTTCGATTACCACGACGGCACGCTAGAGCAGACGCAGATGGTCGACCTGGCTGCCGGGCAACCCGTCTCGGACAAGGCAGCCGCCGCGTTGCATGCCTCGGCCGATGGCAAGTTCCTCTACGTCAGCAACCGTGGCACGGCCAATCAACTGCTGGTGTTTGCCATTGATCCGCTAACCGGACGCCTTACCGAGCTGCAACGCCGGGCGGTAGAAGGTGAGCATCCGCGGGAGTTCAGCCTCGACCCGAGCGCCAAATTCCTGTTGATCGCCAACCAGAAGAGCAACCAGATTGTCGTCGTCGAACGCGACGCCAAGAGCGGTCTGTTGGGTAAAACCGTGCAAAAACTGCCGATGGACGCCCCCAGCGACCTGAAGTTTCTGCTGCGTCAATAAGCCGCAGGCCCCGGTTGACGGGGCCTGCCTGCTTTTATCAATGGCGCTGATATCTGGTACTGCTACAAAGCATTTCAAGGCATGAACCCTCGAGGGTTAAGTTTGCTCCACGGCCCCACCGGGCAAGCAAGCCAACTGAATCCGAGGAATACCGCCATGAACTTCAACATCTTCTCTGTCATCGCCGCTTCCGCCATTTCTGCCACCGTTGCGCTGCCAGCCAGTGCCAACGTTGAAATCAGCGACAAAAAAGCCCACACCCAGAGCTACACCCAGAAATACCTGCAACAGAGCGCCAACTTCTACGCCGCGCTGGATCACAAGAACCAAGCCTGAACTTCCCCCCCTGCCTTTATGCAGGAGCGAAGTCACTGATGATCGAAGCGCCTGATGCTGAAAAGCAGGTGTCGAAAACGATCAGAGTGATGTCGCTCCTGCATAACGCATTTGCGACAGCATCATTTTGCTATCAATGTCCCGCTTGATATCACATGGCCATGCGTTTAAATTGACGCTGATTTTTTGACTCCTCCTCACGGCAAGGATCGGCAGCATGGTGACGCGTCTGGCATTGGTTCTTCTGTTTCTCTATTCCACCCCTATTTTGTCGGCATCCGACGCTGTTTCCGGTGAACCGGATGCTGCGCGCGAGCGTTTGATGAGTTTTATCGAAGACTGAAATAGTCTGGCTTGATGATCAACGAAGCTGATGATCACTATGGATAACCCTGAGTGGTGACCCAGGCTGTTTTGATCGATTCTGTGGGCATTGAAACATGCCTGTGGAGAACATCATGGCCAGCGCAATTCTCACTTCTGCCAAATACGGTGCTTATGTAGCGATCGGCCTGTACCTTGCCATGGTGCTGTTGGTCAGCCTGTCCGCCCAGTCACAATCCAGCTTCGAAGCACCGATCCAGGTCGCTCATCCCGGCATCCAGTTTGACCACCGTGCGCAAAACGCCAGCGGTGATCAGGCTGAACTCGCAGGAGTCGCCGGCGCATGAAAGGGCACAGACTCTGGGTCATCGCTGTCCTGGCGTTCATGACCAACGGATCCTCCCTGCTGGGGATCGGGCAGGGCTCGGCGGGCTCGGTGGCACGCGCCATCGAAGCCAATCACAACATTGCCCGCAACATCGAAAATGCCAACGCACAGGGCATGCTGGCCGGCAACCCGCCGATCAGGACCGAAGGCGTGGTTTTCGGCCCGTTCCATGTGGATTGCTCGGCGATCGGGATGTGTGAGGTGTTGGCTTGAACCCTGCTGGTCACTGAATCCTTTGTGGCGAGGGAGCTTGCTCCCGCTCGGCTGCGCAGCAGTCGTAAACCGGTTGATATGGTTTACCTGAAGAATTGAGTGCAATGGATTTGGGGCTGCTTCGCAGCCCAGCGGGAGCAAGCTCCCTCGCCACAGTGTCGGTGTGCTTACTTGCGCATCACACTGGTAAACAGTTCAGACTCCAGAAACCGCTGCAACCAGTCCTGTAACCGCCGATACGGCGTCTGCGCAAACCATTCACGGTCGACGTGGGCGAACTGGCGTACGAAGGGCATCAGCGCCACGTCGGCCAGGCTTGGATGGTCGGCCAGCAAATAGTCGCGTCCCTCCAGCAACGCCTCCAGCCTTTGCAAAAACACCTCGCCCTCGGCGCGATACGCCTCCATCGGCTGCTCGGGATAACGCTCGGCGTACTTGTAGCGGTTCAAGTGCACCTTGAACACTTGATCGTTCTGTTCGATCAGCAGGGCGATTTGCGCCGCTGCATCAGGATCATCCTTGAGCAGCCAGTCTTGCGGATCGTTCTGCGCCAGGGCCCAGCGCATGATGTCGAGGCTTTCGTCGATCACCCGGCCATCGGCGCTCAGCACCGGCACCGTGCCTTTGCCCGACAGCGCGAGCATCTCGGCGGGCTTGGCCTTCAGGCTGACTTCGACGATGTCCACGGCCACTGCCGAATAACGCAGGGCCATGCGTGCGCGCATGGCGTACGGGCAGCGGCGGAAGGAATACAGCGTGTTCATTTCACCTCCAGGGTGCTCAGGCCGTTGCCCTGGCGGCGGACCTGAATCTGCACCGGAATCCGTTCATGCATTTCCTGTACGTGGGAAATCACCGCGACCTTGCGGCCCTGGGCCTGCAAGCCGTCGAGGGCGTCCATGGCCAGTTGCAGGGACTCCGGATCGAGGCTGCCGAAGCCTTCGTCGATGAACAGCGACTCGATTTTCAGCGTGCTCGATGCCATTGAGGCCAGGCCGAGGGCCAGTGCCAGTGATACCAGGAAAGTCTCGCCACCGGACAGCGAATGCACCGAACGCAGTTCGTCACCCATTTCGGTGTCCATCACCAGCAACCCGAGCATGCTGCCGCCGCGCTTGAGGCGATAACGGCGCACCAGTTGGCGCAATTGCACGTTGGCGTGATGCACCAGCAGGTCGAGGTTGTAGGCCTGGGCGATCTTGCGGAAGGTGTCGCCGGTGGCGGACCCGATCAACGCATTCAGGCGTGCCCAGCGTTGATACTCGTTGTAGGCGTCGGCAATCTGTTGGGCCAGGGCCTGATTGGCGTTCTGCCGGCGCTGGTCTTCGACCTGCTCGGCGCGCAGTTCGGCGCAGTGCTGCTCGCTGACGGCGAACTGATGTTGCAGGTCGGTGAGGGCGGTGGCGAGTTGCTCGGCATCGAGATGGCCGTTGTGCCGGGCTTGATGATCGAGCAAGCGCTGATCACGCTCCTGCAGCAGCACCCTGGCCTGTTCGATGGTTTTTTCGTTGTGTTGCAAGCGTTGGCGCAGTTCGCTGACCTGCGTGTCGTCGACCCGCAGCAGATCTTCGAGGCCACCGTCATCCAGCTCGGGATGTCGGCCGCGCCAGTCGGCGATTTTGTCGGTGAGATCGCGATCTTCGTTTTCCAGCGCTTGCAAACGCTCCTGCTGCGCCTTGAGTTCGGCGGCGATCTGCACCCGTTGCGTACTTACGTGCTGCAGCTCCTGCGCCGTTGTTGCCTGGGCACTGCGTGCTTGCTCTACGGCGTTTTCCAGCCCTTGCTGCCACTGCTCGGCGCTGCCGTGCTCGCCCAGCAGTTGTGCAAGTCGGAGCTGGCAAGCCGTTTGCTGTTCGGCCAGTGCAGTGAATTGTTGCTCGGCGATTTGCTGCTGTTGCACGCGGGTTTGCTGGCGATCCTGTTCTTTCTCAAGCGTCTGTTGACGCTGTTGCTGCTCGGCAAGTTCTTCCTTCTGCTGATCGAGCTGTGTGAGGCGTTCGGCGATCTGCCGATCCAGTTGCATGAACGTCGCAGCAGGCTCCATCCGCAGCGCTTCGAGGGTTTCGGCCGGCAGCAGACTGCCGAACGCGGTGAGCTCCTCGTCGAGCCGCTGACGGTCGCTGCTCAGTTCGCGCTGCTGGTTGCTCAGGTGCTGGGCCGCTTGCTGATGCGCGGTTTCGGCGTGGCGCAATTGCTGGGTCAGGCGCGCGGCGTCCTGCTGCAGGGTGAGCAGGGCGCGCTGACGCTGTTCGTCCTGAGTGATGCTCTGGTTCAACTGATCGTTTTGCCGGCTCAGCCAGGCGTCGCGCTTTTCGGCGTCCTGGTCCAGAAGTTGTGCGGCCAGTGGGTGAGCGTCGAGGCTCGGTGCCAAGGCTTGTTGTTGGGCGTCCAGTTGCTCCTGTTGTTGCAGCAGCTCCTTTTGCCGGGCGATGACGCCCACCACCTCGGCGCGCAATTCGGTGAGCTTTTCCTTGAGCTGGTCCACCGCTTGCTGCGCCCGGGCCTGTTCGTTTTCGTCGTGGCGACCGAGACTCTGCAGCAGCGCTTCGGGCTGATGGTAAGGATGCTCGTGACTGCCGCAGACCGGGCACGGCTGGTCGTCCTGCAACTGCGTGCGCAACTCTTCGACACTCGCGCTGCGGGCCAGACGCTGGCGCTCGAGCAGTTCCCGGGTGACGTTGAAGGTTTGTTCGGCGACCGTCAGTTCGGCTTTGGTTTTCACCCCGTCCTGAGTCAGGCCCTCACGTTCCTGTTGCGCGGCGAGTTGGCGTTGTTGCAGTTCGGCGCCGCGCTTGTCCAGTTCCTGCTGGCTGGCCCACAGCCGCGTCAGGTCTTCGATGGCGCGCAGCTGTTTACGGTTGTCCTGCAACAGGTTGCCGAGGATGCCGATCTGCTCGGCCACGGCGTCCGGCTCCGCACCAGCCTCCTTGAACAGCACTTCAAGTTGCTGCTTTTGCAAGGCGAGTTCTTCGCCGAAGCGGGTGGCGTTTTGTTCGAGGGTCGCCAGCTCGGCCTGGCCTTTGTTCAAGCGATTGCCGATCAGCATCAACTGTTGCAGGCGATCCCGATAGGCATTCCACGCGTCGCTGAGCGGCGCCAGATGGGCGCTTTGTTCAAGCTCGGTGGCGATACGCTGCAAACGTTCGGCAACCTGGTGCTGCTTTTCCAGCAAGGCTTGAATGGCGCTTTGGCCTTGGGCGCAGGCTTGTTCTGCGTTGTGCTTCGCCTCGGCGCTGAGGGCGGCGTCCCTGGCCAGGCGGGCGAGGGTGCTTTGCTCTTCGAAGGCCTGACGCAGTAGCGGAGCACTGTCGGTTTGTCGTTGTTGGGCTTCGCTCAGGGCGATTTGTGTGGCCGAGAGGTTTTGCTCCAGCACCGTCTGGCGTTCAGTCAGTTCGTGCTGCTGCCGGGTATGGGCAGCAACCTGTGCGGCCAGTGGCGTCAGCAGTGCATCGAGTTCGGTTTTGCGGGCGAACTGGTGCCGTTGCGGGCCGAGTTGTTCCAGCCGTGTCAGCTTCAAGCGTTCGCTGGCCAGACCTTCCCAGTGCTGTTGGGCGCTTTGAAGTTGCTCGGTCGCTGCGAGTTGAGCGTCCTGCAACTGACGCAAATCCTTGAGCCAGGTGTGCTGCTGCTCAAGCTGTTTGAGTTGTGCCTGCTGCAATTTCTGCTGTTGTTGCGCTTCGTTGAAGCGCGCATCCAGTTCTGCACGGACCTGCGGCGCCAGCGGCGTCACACCGCTGGCCTGATCCTGCAGCAGCTTGTGAACCTCGCGAGCCTCCTTGGTCTTGTCGAAGGCGCGACGACCGAGTCGGGTGTAGAGCGCCGTGTCGGTGAGTTTCTCCAGCAGTTCGCTGCGGTCGTTGTCGTCGGCCTTGAGGAATGCGCTGAACTCGCTTTGCGCCAGCAGCACGGCACGGGTGAACTGTTCGAAGTTCAGCCCCAGCGCGGCTTCGAGCTGAGCCTTGTATTCGCCTTTCTGGCTGGCCAGCAACTGGTCCTGATCGATGTCCCGCAAGCTCTGGCGGCTGGCCTGCAGCTTGCCGGCGGCCTTGTCCCGGGCGCGGTTGGCTTCCCAGCGGGCGCGGTAACGGCGGCCGTCGACTCCGACGAAATCCACTTCCGCATAGCCTTCACCGGTGCCGCGCCGCAGCAGGGTTCGCGGGTCACCGGTGCCGATTTCGCCGTCGGCGTCCGGCACTTTCGCGTCGCGGCCGGTGTTGTTCAGGCGTGGTACGGCGCCAAACAGCGCCAGGCACAAAGCATCGAGCAACGTGCTTTTACCGGCGCCGGTGGGGCCGGTGATGGCGAACAGTCCGGCACTGGCCAAGGGTTCGGCGGTGAAGTCGATTTCAAAGGGCCCGGCCAGGGAGGCGAGGTTTTTCAGGCGGATCGCGAGAATTTTCATGGCTGTTCGCTCTCCATCTGCACGTCTTGCAACAGCTCGGCAAAGTCCTTGAGGGTCTGCTCGTCGACCTCGCTGCCGTAGTTGTCCTGCCAGGCACGGCTGAACAGCTCCTGGGGCGTGAGCTGGTCCAGTTCGATCAGCGTGCTGCCCTCATCGGCACCGTCACGGCTGCCGTTGCCAGCGTACTCGGCGGCGATGCGCACCAGGCGCACGGCCTTGCCTTGCAGGGCGGTTTCCACTTGATTGCGCAGGTCGGGCTGCGGCTCATCGAGGCGCACCCGCACCTCCAGCCAGGGTTGGCGCTGGATGTCGGCCAACAGGTCGATGTCCGGCAGGTCCGCCAGCTGCAGCAGGATCTCGCTCAAGGGCGCCGGACCGATGCGTTGCAGGTTGACCGCGCGGGGAATCAGTTTCGGCTCGACGCTGACCAGGGTTTCGCCGTCGAGCGTGATGTCGAGAATCTGGTGCTGATAGCTGATCTCGGAGAACGACAGCGGAATCGGCGAGCCGCTGTAGCGGATGCGCTCCTCGCCGTTGACCTTCTGCGGTTTGTGCAGGTGGCCCAGGGCAACGTAGCTGATGCTCGGTCCGAACAGGCTGGCGGGCAGGGCTTCGGCATTGCCGATGATCAGGCTGCGCTCGGAGTCTTCCGACACCGAACCGCCCGCCATGTGCGCGTGGCTGATGGCGATCAGTGCCTGGCCTGGCGTGCGCCTGGCGTTGGCCGCTTCGATCAGCCATTCGTGCACCTGACCGATCCCGCGCAGGTAGTTGTCGCCCAAGTGCGCGCCGGTGACTTCCGCCGGGCGCAGGAACGGCAGCGCCAGGCACCAGGCGGTGACTTCACCACTGGCGTCAGGCAACGGCAACAACAGGCGCTCGGCATCCAGCTGTCCGTCATCCAGCCACAGCACACGACCGAGCGCATGGGTGCGCAAGCGCCGCATCAAGGGGGCCGGCAGCTCGATCCGCGAGCCGGAATCGTGGTTGCCGGCGATCATCACGATGGTCAGCGACGGCTGCTGCTCGTGGGCGCTGACGATGAAGTCGTAGAGCCGCTCCTGAGATTTGACCGGCGGGTTGACCGTGTCGAAGATATCGCCGGCGATCAACAGCACATCCGGCTGATCCAGCTTCAGCTGGCGCAACAGCCAGTCAAGAAAACAGCCGTGTTCGAAATCGCGATCCTGGCCGTGCAGGTTTTGCCCCAGGTGCCAGTCGGAGGTGTGAAACAAGCGCAAGGCGGACTCCGGTACAAAAAACAGGTGGTGGCCGCGTGAAAAATGAAGGCGGCGAAAGGGGGGAGAGTTTACTGGTAAACCGGTCGGGTGTGGTTGCACACCGAATTTCTTGTGGTATGGAGTTCTGTGGCGAGGGAGCTTGCTCCCGCTCGGTCGCGAAGCGGCCCCCCTGATTCCTTCAGGCATACCGAGCTGTAAGGATTTACGGCCGCTTCGCGACCGAGCGGGAGCAAGCTCCCTCGCCACAGGCAAGCCCCCTCGCCACAAATGCATCCTTGCCGGCGAAGGGTTCTATTTCGGATAAAGCGGCGGCAACCCACTCTCGCCAACCACATCCTGCACCCGTTCGGCCATCGGGATCGCCTTGATCGCCCGCCACAGCTCGTCACCTTGCCAGTACTGGCCGGTTTCGCTGTAGAGCGCGCCGTTCAAGCCGTCGAGGGCATTGGACAGGGGCACGAAGCGGGCGGCCATGTCGGCCAGGGTTTCCGGTTGTTGCCGGGCCCAGGCGTCGAGGGCCTGGCGGGTGGCGTGGGAATCATTGGCCAGGCAGGCACGCTTGAGGTCGTCGAGTACGGTGCGCGGGCTCGGGCCGGTTTGGGCGGTGCGCGCCACCGCCGGTTGCCAGCGGCCACGCCACCAGAGGCCGAAGCCGAGCAGGGTGGTGCAGGCCAGAAACAAGGTGCTGAGCTTCCAGCGCCACAGGGCTTCGCTGTCGGCGCTGGCCTGGACCGCAGACGCGCCGGCCGGGGTGTCGACCACCAGGCTCGGGTTGGCCGCCACGTGCAGCGTGCGGGCAGGCAGGCTGCTGTGTTCCAGATGGTCTTCGAAAGTGTTCCACCAGACTACGTCGACGGTGGGCAGCTCGATGGCACCGGTCCGTGTCGGCACCAGGGCCTCGCGGTCTTCACGGCTGCCGACCAGGCCGCGTTCGCTGTTCTGGTTGCCGAACACCGGTTGATCCGGGTAGCGGCGCAGCCCGCCGACATCGGTGCCGGGCAGCGGTGGCAGTTGGCTGCTGGACAAGCCTTCGGCCGTCACCGTCAGGCTGCGGGTCAGTGAATCGCCGACCTGGGTGTGGTCCGGCTCCGGGTTCCAGCTTTCGCTCAGGGTCAGGCTGCGCGCAGGCAGCCAGGGGAGATCGGCCGGCCAGGTGATGGGTTTGGCCTTGACCGTCAACAGCAGTTCGGTCGAGGTGACGCGCATCAGCTTGCCGGATTTCGCTCCCTGGGCGGCGCTGTCCTGTACCGGTTGTGCGTCGACCAGCGCCGCGTTGAAGATCTGTGCCGGAATGATCAGTTCGCCACTGTGTTGCGGGTAGATCGCGTAGCGCATTTCGATCACGCCGTGGCGTAGGCCATCGATGTCTTTTTCGTAGGTGCGTGAGTCGCCCAATTGTTCGATGCGTGCGTCAGGTATCTGCAAGGGTGGCAGGCTGCTGTCGTCGTACAGCGACACCGAGTGGTAGATGCGCAGGGTCAGGACGGCCTGGGCCTGAACGTACACGCTGGTTTGATCGAGGCTGGCATCGATGAACACCGGGGCGCGTTTGTTCGGGGTGTCCGGTGTTTCGCTCTCGACCACTTGCAGGGTGATCGGCTGGCTCTGCAGTTCGCCCAGTTGCAGTGGCGCAATCACGACGCTGCCGTTTTGCCGCGGCAGGAGGGTGATGATCCAGCGCGTGGCGGCCTGGTTTTCACCGCTGAGGGTATTCAACTGGTTGACCTGGCGGGTGCCGCGCACTTCGAACAACGGCTCCAGGGGTGTCAGGTCGGGTTTGCCGAACTGTGTCACGTCGGTGGACTCCAGGGTCAGCTCGACCGTCTCGCCTGAGCTCAGGCGAGTGCGGTCCACACTGGCGGCCAGCTCTGCAGCCTGCGCCTGGATAGAGCAGAGCAACAGGCCGTGCATCAGCGCGAGCAATAAAACGGTGAAGCGGGTCATCGAGTTTTTTCCTGATCCTGATGTTGTTGCTGTTCGTACCAGAATTTTCGCCGCAGCAGCTCACCGGGGTCATCCGGAATCTGCCGCAACCACTGCTCCAGTGCCTGACGCTGTTCACCTTCGATACTGTCGGTGGCAGGGCGCAAGGGCGGCGTGGTGTGTTGTTCGTCGCCCAACTCGCTGCCGGGCACTTCATTGGCACCCGGTCTGGGCGGCGACACCGGCGGTTGCGCGGTGTTGGAGTCGGCCGGCGGTTCCTGCGCCTGCGGCTCACCGTTTTCCGAAGACAGCGATGAAACACCAGGTGGAGTCTGTTGTTGCATGGCCTGGGGTTCGTCGCTGCCAGAAGGGTCCGGTTCCGGGGCGGGCGAGCTGTTTTTCTGCTTGAGCAGCTCCTCTACCAGCGCCTTGTTGGTCAGCGCCGGGCGCAAATCCGGTTGACGTTCCAGAGCCTGTTCGTACGCGTCCAGGGCCGCCTCCAGCTCACCGCTTTTGGCCAGGGCATTGCCTCGATTGTAGTGGGCGTGGGCATCGTTGCCTTCTGCGAACCGCTCGGCGGCGCGGGCATAGTCTGCGGCTTCATAGAGCGCCACGCCTTGCCACTGATGGTCTTCGAAGCGCCGCGCGGCTTCGGCCGGGCGCTTTTGCTTGAGCAGGTGTACGCCTTGTTGGTCGGGACGCAACCACAGGTCGACGAGGTCGAAGGCGTAGCTCGGTTGAGGCAGCGCCAATAGCAGCGGCAGGAACAGCAGCCAGCCACGACGTCCCGCGCAGGCCGCCAGCAACAGGAGCGGTAGCAACAGCCAGTAACCCTGATCGGCCCAAGTGTCCAGGCGCAGGGTCTGACCATCGTTGCGCAGGTGGCGTGGGCCGTCGAACAGGCCAAGGGCATGCAGGTCACTGTCGTCCAGGCGTGCCTGGCGAAAGCTTCCATCCAGGTCGTTGGCAAAACTTTTCAAGCCTGGCTCGTCCAGGCGCGGCACGAGAATGGCCCCTTGTTCATCCTTGAGGAAACTGCCGTCCTCCTGGGTGATGGGCGAGCCTTCGGCGGTGCCGATGCCAAGCATCAGAAATTGAGTCGATTTGCCGTTGAGCGCGTGACGAATGCCCAGCCGTTCCTGTTCGGTCAAGGACGAACCGATCAGCAGGATCCGGCCGTCGCCCAGCGCCGCTTGTTCGAGCAGCGCCAGCGCCTTGAGCACCGCCAGATCGGCGCGATGCCCGGCCTCTGGCATCAACGACGGCTTCAGTGCGTCCAGCAGATTGCGGCTGGTGGACAGATCATCCGACAGCGGTACCAGCGTGTGGGCACTGCCGGCGTAGACGACGATGGCGGTTTGCGCGTCGCTGCGAATCTGCAGCAGATCGAACAACTTGCGTCGAGCCTGTTCAAGCCGGTTGGGCATGACGTCGGTGGCGAGCATTTCCGGGGTCAGTTCGAGCACCACCACCAGCGGGTCGGCGGGCTTTTGACTGGTCTGCTCGACACGCTGCCAGCCCGGACCGAGCAGGGCGAGCACGGTCAACAGCCATGCCAGACCGAGGGCGATCCAAGGCAGTTTACTGTCACGGCCACTGCCGCCACTGAGCAGTGCGGCGTGAAAGGCCGGTGGCAGAATCATTTGCCAGCGCCCGGCGCGCTTCTTGCGGTGCCAGAGTTGCCAGAGCAACCAGCCAAGCACCGGTAGCAACAGCAGCCACCAGGGGCGGAACCAGTACGGCCACAGCGCACTCATCGACGCCTCCGCAGGCGCAGGCGTTTGAGACGCTGACGCCAGTCAGGCAGCAGTTGGGTTTGCAAGAACAGGTCCTTGGTAAACAGGCGTTGCAAGGGGTTGTCCGGCCAGAGCACGGGGGCCACCAGGAGCATGCTCAACCACAGCGCCAGGGCGAGTGGCCAGTGGTACAGCGCTTGAGTCGGGCGGGCCTGGGTGGGTTGCTGGGCCACGGGCTCCAGTTGGTCCAGGGTGTCCTTGATCGCCTGCAGCTCTTTGCCGTCGCGAGCACGGAAATACTGGCCACCCGTGGCCTCGGCGATGGCCTTGAGGGACGGTTCGTCCAGGTCCAGGCTCGGATTGACGCCGAGAAAGCCGACCGTGCCACTTTGCTCTGGATCGGCGCCGATGCCGATCGGGTAGATTTTCACGCCTTCCTTGGCGGCGAGTCGCGCTGCGGTGAGGGGGTCGATTTCACCGCCATTGTTGGCGCCATCGGTCACCAGGATCAGCACGCGGCTGGTGGCCGGACGCAAACGCAGGCGCTTGAGGGCCAAACCGATGGCATCGCCGATGGCGGTGTTTTTGCCGGCGATGCCGATGCGCGCCTCGTCGAGCCAGACGCGCACGGTGTGGCGGTCGAAGGTCAGCGGTGCCTGCAGGTAGGCCTGGCTGCCGAACAGGATCAGCCCGACCCGGTCACCTTCGCGGCTTTCGAGAAAGTCTCCGAGCAGATGCTGGACCAGTGACAGGCGACTGATGTCTTCGTCCTGCCATTGCATGTCAGGGAAATCCATGGACCCGGAAACATCCACTGCCACCAGCAGGTCACGTCCGCTGGCGGCAATTGGCATGGGTTCGCCGAGCCACTGCGGGCGAGCCGCCGCGACCAGCAGCAATAGCCACAGCAGGATGAACGGTGCCTGCTGGCGCCAGGCTGGCAGGTTGGCCCGGGCGCGTCGCCCGGCGAGACCTTCCAGATCGCTGAGGAAGCTGACCTTGAGTGCCGGTTCACCACTGTCGGCCACCGGCAATACGATGCGCATCAGCCACGGCAGCGGCGCAAGGGCAAAAATCCACGGCCAGGCGAATTCAAACATGTTTGCGAATCCACGTTTCGACGGCTTGGGTCAGGCCGGCGATGGCCTTGTCGTCGAGTTTGCATTCGGGTTTGTAGGCGCCTTCGACAAGCACCATCCAGCGGGTCAGGCCGGCCGCCGGGCAGCGATTGTCGAGGAACGCCAGCCATTTGCGGCCGTTGAGGGTGTGGCTCTGGCTGTAAGGATAATGGTTGCGGCACAGGCGCTTGAGCAAGCCGTTGAGTTGCTGCAGCCAGGCACCGGCCGGCGCACCGTCGTAAGGCTTGGGCATCAGTGCCAGCTCGGCCAGGGCCGCAAGGCGTACCGGGTCAAGCGGCTGTTCGGCACGTACCACGGGACGTTTGTGTGGAATGAAGCGACGCAGCTTCCACAGGCCCAGACCGATCAGCGGGATCACGAGCAGCAGTAACCACCAACCCGGTGCCGGAGGCCAGAATTGCACCGGTGGCGGGGATATCAGCGGTTGCAGTTGATCAAGGCTGCTCATCGGCCTTTCCCCGGTTTCTGTGGGTTCAGGTATTCGCGCAATTGCTCGACCATCTCGCTCTGAGTGCTCAACGGCATCATCAGCACCCGTAGTTTCTGCGCGAGCAGTTCCCAGCGGGCGATACGTGCTTCGGCCTGGGCCCGGTAAGTCTGGCGCAGATCGAAATTCAGCGTGTCGAGTTCCAGTTGTGCGCCGCGTTCGGCGAAACGCAACAGACCTGCGGCGGGCAGGGCATGATCCAGCGGATCGGACAACGGCAGCAGCAACAGGTCGCAGTGGCGCGATAACAGGCTCAGCTGTTGCTCGGCGCTGTCCGAAAGGGCGCGTTCGTCGCAGATCACGATCACCAGGCTGCCAGGGCGCGACACTTCCCGGGCACGGCGCAGGGCAATGCCAAAGGCGTCGCGGTCCGGCTCGCTTTCGCTATTGAGCGACTGATTGACCCGCACCAGCCGGTTGAGCAACTGCAGCAGGCTTTGCTTGCTGCGCCGAGGCTTGATTTCGTAGTGCTCGTTGTCGCCATACACCAGCCCGCCGACCCGGTCGTTGTGCCCCAGGGCGGCCCAACCGATCAGGCTCGCGGCCTGGGCGGCGAGCACTGACTTGAACATCAGGCCCGAGCCGAAAAACAGCCGGCGGCTTTGTTCGACCATGATGAAGATCGGTCGCTCACGTTCTTCGTGGAACAGCTTGGTGTGGGGTTCCTGGGTGCGGGCAGTCACGCGCCAGTCAATGGTGCGCACATCGTCGCCGGCCTGATAGACCCGCACCTGATCGAAGTCGACGCCACGTCCGCGCAGTTTTGAATGGTGCAGGCCGATCAGCGGGCTGCGCTGGCTCGGCGTGGAAAACAATTGCACTTCACGCACGCGATGGCGCATCTCGATCAGGTCGGCGAGGCTGACACGGATGCCCGGCTCGGGCGGCAGGCTGGCGTTCATCGGGGTCAAGCGACGGCTACGACGTCGAGAATCCGCTGGACCACCCGGTCCTGATCGATGCCAGCGGCTTCGGCTTCAAAGGAAAGAATGATGCGATGGCGCAACACGTCGAACAGCACGGCCTGGATGTCTTCGGGGCTGACGAAGTCGCGGCCGGCCAGCCAGGCGTGGGCACGGGCGCAGCGGTCCAGGGCAATCGAACCGCGCGGGCTGGCGCCATAGGCGATCCACTCGGCCATCTCCGGGTCGAACTTGGCCGGGATGCGGGTGGCCATGACCAGCTGCACCAGGTATTCCTCCACGGCGTCGGCCATGTACAAACCGAGGATTTCCTTGCGCGCGACAAAAATCGTCTGTTGAGTAACCCGACGCTCAGGCTTCGCTTCGCCGTTCAGGGCTTCTCCACGGGCTTGCTGCAGAATCCGGCGCTCGACAGCGGCATCGGGAAAGCCGATTTTCACGTGCATCAGGAACCGGTCAAGTTGGGCTTCTGGCAGCGGATAGGTACCTTCCTGCTCGATGGGGTTTTGCGTGGCCATCACCAAAAACAGCGGCGACAGCTCATAGGTGCTGCGCCCGACACTGACTTGCCGCTCGCCCATGGCTTCGAGCAAGGCCGACTGAACCTTGGCCGGGGCGCGGTTGATTTCGTCCGCCAGTACCAGGTTATGGAAGATCGGCCCTTGCTGGAACACGAAGCTGCCGGTTTCCGGGCGGTAGATTTCCGTACCGGTAATGTCGGCCGGCAACAGGTCGGGGGTGAACTGGATGCGGTGGAACTGGGCCTCGATGCCTTCGGCGAGTTCTTTGATGGCCTTGGTCTTGGCCAGGCCAGGGGCGCCCTCGACCAGCATGTGGCCGTCGGCGAGCAGGGCGATGAGCAAGCGCTCGATGAGTTTTTCCTGGCCGAGAATCTGCGTTGAAAGAAAGGTTCGCAGCGCGAGCAGCGCTTCACGATGTTCCATCGATGACTGTTCCTGCAAAAGGGTGGCCGAGGACGTTCGAAAATGCGCCAGGGCTGGGGGCGTTACTTTAATCCATCGCGGGGGGCGGCGACTAACGGCATTTTGTGCAAAGTGCAGGAAATGGTTGGTAATCGTTGTAGGAACTTTCTACAGGTTTCAGGCTGGTGGTGTTCTTTCGGGCCTCTTCGCGAGCAAGCCCGCTCCCACAGTATCGGTGGCGGGCTTGCGATCTGCGTAACACATCAGGACCCTGTGGGAGCGGGCTCGCTCGCGAAAGCACCCGCCCAGACACCATCAAATCTGACTGATATAGGTGCCAGTACCCTTGAGAATGTTCTGCAGGGTTTCTTCCACTTCAGCCAGATCCGTCATGTCGGCATCAAAGGTGATCTCCAGCACATCATCCCCATTGAGCGCATCGGCATCTGCCGCCGCAATTTCAATCTTCAGCAGGGAAGGGCTCAGGGTGACTTTCACGCCCTCCAGGGTCGAAGGCTCGCCGTCGAGGGTGATTTCCAGTTCGTCTTCATCCGGGTAGCGGCTCATCAGGAACATTTCGCCCTGTTCGCTATGGCAGCAGAGCATGGCCATGTTGTCTTCTTCGTCATCGCATGGGTTGACGATCAAGAGGGCGGTTTTCATTTTCATGGGGATTTCCTGGCTCGACGAGCGCTGCGAAGACAGACAAGGGCACAATTCTGCCAGCCTTTAAAAAATCCTGCTCGGCTACAGGGCCTTTTGCGTAGCGATAGCAATAACAACGAGACGTCTCTGTGCAATTGTCTTCAGTCTATGTGACCAGTCGTCGGCACTGTTATTTTTGACAGTAGCCACTCTTCGGATTGCAGCATTCACTGTAGGCCGAGCAATCAATGAATAGCAGTCAAGTTTGTACTGTGTTGCATGGGTCAGTGTTGGTGTTGCTGGAAAGTGCTTTATTGATTTTTGCAACAGTTGCGAGGTGCAGACATGAAGTCGATGAATAAATGGCTGGGTGCTATGTTGTTCTGTGTTGCTTCGTTGCCTTTGCTGGTGAATGCGGCCGCTCCTGATTATTCGCGTGTGATGATATTGGTTAAGCGCGGTGTTTTATCTTCGGAAAGTCATGATGAATCGTTAAAGACACTCAGGCTTATTGTGCCTGATATGCGGCCGCTGGTTCCAGCTTCCCGAGAGAGAACCAATGCCCAGTTACAGGCACTGCAGAGACATCGATTGGATCGTTACTTCATGGTTGATACCCACCAACTGACTGAAAATCAGGCTGAGTCATTGCTTGATAAATTAAGACGGAATCCTTTGGTCGAAAGCGCCGAGTTTGAACCGCGTGTAGAAGGGATGCATGAAGATAATGGTAAGCCTATTAAAAAGCTCGCGCGCAAAAGTATTCCTGACTTCACGGGTCAACAAAACTATCTGCAAGGCAAAGCTACTGTAACCCCCTATAAGATTGGTGGCGTGAACGCGGTTGAAGCCTGGAAAGTTTTGGGTGGCAAAGGCCGCGATATGCAGGTGGTCTCCGCAGAAGTAGATCGATGGGCGAGGGAACATGTTGATTTGCCAAAAGCTAATCTGGAAATTGATGTTGGGGCCGTAACAGGCTCTCATGATACGGCCAGTGCAGGCATTATTGCATCACAGGAAAATGGCTTTGGCACTACCGGGATTGTTCCCTGGACCAAGCTCGGTTATTTGCACTGGGGTACGGACAGATTGCTCCAGTTGGCGGATAAGCTAGGTGAGGGTGATGTAGTGCAGATAGGTGTTCAAATCAGAAAAAAGGAGCCTTTTAGTCAGGTTGGCTGCACGGTTAACTGTTTTGTGCCGATCGAAGAAAATAGAACGGTGCGCGATATTATTTCTTATCTTGTTGAAGAAAAAGGCGTGCATGTGGTGGAGGCTGCGGGGAATGGCAACATAGATTTGGATCATTCATTTTTCAATGGCTACTATGATCGTAATGTTTTCGATAGCGGTGCAATTTATGCGGGGGCTGTTGACCCAAAAACTGGCCTTAGAGCGAGCTATTCCGACTACGGAAGTCGCGTCGATTTATTTAGTTGGGGTTACAATGTCACAACGACAGCATGGAGTGTGAACAATCCAACCACGGGCTATACGCATACGTTTAGCGGCACCTCTTCAGCGAACCCAATCATTGCCGGTGTTGTTGCCTCGTTACAAGGAGTAGCCCGCGCCAAGGGACTAGGCAATATTCCACCGAAAGAACTCCGTAAACTCCTTGTCGAAACAGGCTACCCGCAGATCAACGGCGATAGTACAGAAATAGGCGTTCAACCCGATCTGGAGGTCGCAATCAAGAAAATGTTGGAGGACAAACCGCCTGCAGGACGGCTTGCCGTGCCAGAGGAAGTAGCATCGGGCGAGATATTCAGCGCACATGTCTATGCGGGGTCTCCAGCAAACAAGCCCCTGAATTATCTTTGGACCGCCACCGGATTCGAGCCTTCGAGAGGTGATACGCAATCGATGTCCTTCAAAGCGCCGACAGTCACTGCGGATACTAGAGGCACCCTTTCTGTAGCTGTTTCTGATGGCGCGCATACCATTACGCTAACCGAGCATCTCAATATCAAAGCACCTGCCGGGGGCGGTGAGTGCGGCGATATCCCGACCTGGGATGCCAGTAAAAAATATGTAACTTATGACGAAGAGGTGGCGTACAAAAGGAAAAAATACAAACAAAACTTCCAGAGCGAGAATAAGCCACCGGATCTCTATTCAGCTCCGTGGGGAGAGCCTTGGCAGCCAGGGATTGATTGCCCATAACAAGGCAGTTTGTTGTCTCTGCCGAAATCTTGAACCGCCAGTGAGCACTGAAGTCCCCGTGCTCACTGTCACCTTTGACTCGCTCATCTTCGTTGAACACTGCACCTGACACCAACAAGCCTCATTCCCCCCCAAAAAAATCTGCTCGTCCGAGCGGCCATGCTCATGTAGTGAACAATCAGTGTGTTACCGGTCATTTCTGGTACGAAGGTCCCGTAAATGCGGGTGCAAAGCCGTCATTTTCCTGTACGACTGCTAGTGTTGTTCGATACGCATGCCTTGAGCAGCGTGCCGATGACCGAATATGTCGCAGCACCGCAAGCACGGGCCTTGCCGCACTGGTTAAGCTGCGCAACCAATGGATACCTGTAAAGACATTGGAGCAACCTGTGGCCAGTCGTTTTTGCAGATGCCCATTCACGGAAGGTGGATGTGACCTGAGTGTCTCGTCCAGCTTCACCCACCTGTCACCCTGTTTCCTCTGCCCGAGAATCAGGAACCGGGTGACGGCTAGCTTTGAAACGTAGCCCCGAAAGGGGTTTCGCGCGACGCTTCCATCAATAACAAGCCCAAGCGGAGTACCACAGATGGCGTTCTTCACCGCAGCCAGCAAAGCCGACTTCCAGCACCAACTGCAAGCGGCACTGGCGCAGCACATCAGTGAACAGGCACTGCCACAAGTGGCGCTGTTCGCTGAACAATTCTTCGGCATCATTTCCCTTGACGAGCTGACCCAGCGTCGGTTGTCCGACCTTGCTGGCTGCACCCTTTCTGCATGGCGCCTGCTTGAGCGCTTCGATCACGCGCAACCGCAAGTGCGAGTCTTCAACCCCGATTACGAACGCCACGGCTGGCAGTCGACCCACACGGCGGTCGAAGTGCTGCACCACGACCTGCCATTCCTGGTGGACTCGGTGCGTACCGAGCTGAACCGCCGCGGCTACAGCATCCATACCCTGCAAACCACCGTGCTGAGCGTGCGTCGTGGCAGTAAGGGCGAGTTGCTGGAAATCCTGCCCAAGGGCACCCAGGGCGAGGACATTCAGCAAGAATCGCTGATGTACCTGGAAATCGACCGCTGCGCCAACACCGCCGAACTCAATGTGCTGAGCAAAGAGCTGGAGCAGGTGCTCGGTGAAGTCCGCGTGGCGGTCGATGATTTCGAGCCGATGAAGGCCAAGGTTCAGGACATCCTGAGCAAGCTGGACAACAGCCAGTTCGCCGTCGATGGCGACGAGAAGAACGAAATCAAGAGCTTCCTGGAATGGCTGGTGGGCAACCACTTCACCTTCCTCGGTTATGAAGAGTTCGTGGTCAGCGACGAAGCCGATGGCGGCCACATCGTCTACGACAAGGACTCCTTCCTCGGTCTGACCAAGCTGCTGCGTGCCGGCCTGACCTACGATGACCTGCGCATCGAAGACTATGCCGTGAACTACCTGCGCGAACCGACCCTGCTGTCGTTCGCCAAGGCCGCGCACCCAAGCCGTGTACACCGCCCGGCTTACCCGGACTACGTGTCGATCCGCGAAATCGACGCCAACGGCAAGGTCATCAAGGAATGCCGTTTCATGGGCTTGTACACCTCGTCGGTGTATGGCGAGAGCGTGCGGGTGATCCCGTACATCCGCCGCAAGGTCGAGGAAATCGAACACCGCTCCGGCTTCCAGGCCAAGGCTCACCTGGGCAAGGAACTGGCGCAGGTGCTCGAAGTGCTGCCGCGCGACGATCTGTTCCAGACCCCGGTGGACGAGCTGTTCAGCACCGTGATGTCGATCGTGCAGATCCAGGAACGCAACAAGATTCGCGTGTTCCTGCGCAAAGACCCGTACGGCCGCTTCTGCTACTGCCTGGCCTACGTGCCGCGCGACATCTACTCCACCGAAGTGCGCCAGAAGATCCAGCAAGTGCTGATGGATCGCCTGAAAGCCACCGACTGCGAGTTCTGGACGTTCTTCTCCGAGTCCGTACTGGCCCGCGTGCAGCTGATCCTGCGCGTCGACCCGAAAAACCGCCTCGACATCGACCCGCTGCTGCTGGAAAAAGAAGTGGTGCAGGCCTGTCGCAGCTGGCAGGACGACTACGCCGCACTGACCGTCGAGAGCTTCGGTGAAGCCCAGGGCACCAACGTGCTGGCCGATTTCCCGAAAGGCTTCCCGGCCGGTTACCGCGAGCGTTTCGCCGCGCATTCCGCTGTGGTCGACATGCAGCATCTGTTGAGCCTGAGCGACAAAAACCCGCTGGTGATGAGTTTCTATCAGCCGCTGGGCCAGGTCGCCGGTCAGCGCCAGCTGCATTGCAAGCTGTACCACGCCGACACGCCGCTGGCACTGTCCGACGTCCTGCCGATCCTGGAGAACCTCGGTCTGCGCGTGCTGGGCGAGTTCCCGTATCACCTGCGTCACAGCAATGGCCGCGAATTCTGGATTCACGACTTCGCGTTCACCGCCGCCGAAGGCCTGGAACTCGACATCCAGCAGCTCAACGACACGCTGCAGGACGCGTTCGTCCACATCGTGCGTGGCGATGCCGAGAACGACGCGTTCAACCGTCTGGTACTGACCGCCGGCCTGCCATGGCGTGACGTGGCGCTGCTGCGTGCCTACGCCCGTTACCTGAAGCAGATCCGCCTGGGCTTCGACCTGGGTTACATCGCCAGCACCCTGAACAACCACACCGACATCGCTCGCGAACTGACCCGGTTGTTCAAGACCCGTTTCTACCTGGCGCGCAAGCTGACCAGCGATGACCTGGACGATAAGCAACAGCGTCTGGAACACGCGATTCTCAGCGCCCTGGACGACGTCCAGGTACTGAACGAAGACCGCATCCTGCGTCGCTACCTGGACCTGATCAAGGCCACCCTGCGCACCAACTTCTACCAGACCGATGCCAACGGCCATAACAAATCGTACTTCAGCTTCAAGTTCAACCCGCACTTGATTCCCGAGCTGCCCAAGCCGGTACCGAAGTTCGAAATCTTCGTGTACTCGCCACGCGTCGAAGGCGTGCACCTGCGCTTCGGCAACGTTGCCCGTGGCGGCCTGCGCTGGTCCGACCGTGAAGAAGATTTCCGTACCGAAGTGCTGGGCCTGGTAAAAGCCCAGCAAGTGAAGAACTCGGTGATCGTGCCGGTGGGTGCGAAGGGCGGCTTCCTGCCGCGTCGCCTGCCACTGGGCGGCAGCCGTGACGAGATCGCGGCCGAGGGCATCGCCTGCTACCGCATCTTCATTTCGGGTCTGCTGGACATCACCGACAACCTGAAGGACGGCGCACTGGTACCACCAGCCAACGTCGTGCGTCATGACGACGATGACCCGTACCTGGTCGTGGCGGCGGACAAAGGCACCGCGACCTTCTCCGACATCGCCAACGGCATCGCCATCGACTACGGCTTCTGGCTGGGTGACGCGTTCGCCTCCGGCGGCTCGGCAGGTTACGACCACAAGAAGATGGGCATCACCGCCAAAGGCGCGTGGGTCGGCGTACAGCGCCACTTCCGCGAGCGCGGCATCAATGTCCAGGAAGACAGCATCACCGTGGTCGGTGTCGGCGACATGGCCGGTGACGTGTTCGGCAACGGCTTGCTGATGTCCGACAAGCTGAAGCTGGTCGCGGCGTTCAACCACCTGCACATCTTCATCGATCCGAACCCTGAGCCGGCGTCGAGCTTCGCCGAGCGTCAGCGCCTGTTCGACCTGCCGCGTTCGGCCTGGTCGGACTACGACACCAGCATCATGTCCGAAGGCGGCGGTATCTTCTCGCGCAGCGCGAAGAGCATCACGATTTCCGAGCAGATGAAAGAACGCTTCGACATCGAGGCCGACAAGCTGACCCCGACCGAACTGCTGAACGCCTTGCTCAAGGCACCGGTGGATCTGCTGTGGAACGGCGGTATCGGTACGTACGTCAAGGCCAGCAGCGAAAGCCACGCCGATGTCGGCGACAAGGCCAACGATGCACTGCGCGTGAACGGCAACGAACTGCGCTGCAAAGTCGTGGGCGAGGGCGGTAACCTGGGCATGACCCAACTGGGTCGTGTGGAGTTCGGCCTCAATGGCGGCGGTTCCAACACCGACTTCATCGACAACGCCGGTGGTGTGGACTGCTCCGACCACGAAGTGAACATCAAGATCCTGCTGAACGAAGTGGTTCAGGCCGGCGACATGACCGACAAGCAGCGTAACCAGTTGCTGGCGAGCATGACCGACGAAGTCGGTGGTCTGGTGCTGGGCAACAACTACAAGCAGACCCAGGCCCTGTCCCTGGCAGCCCGTCGCGCCTTGCCGCGGATTGCCGAATACAAGCGCCTGATGAACGACCTGGAAGGCCGCGGCAAGCTGGATCGTGCCATCGAGTTCCTGCCGTCGGAAGACGCGATCAACGAGCGTGTCGCGCAAGGCCATGGCCTGACCCGTGCCGAGCTGTCGGTATTGATCTCCTACAGCAAGATCGACCTCAAGGAGCAGTTGCTGGGCTCCCTGGTGCCGGACGACGACTACCTGACCCGCGACATGGAAACCGCTTTCCCGCCAACGCTGGTGAGCAAGTTCTCCGTGGCCATGCGCCGTCACCGCCTGAAGCGCGAAATCGTCAGCACCCAGATCGCCAACGACCTGGTCAACCACATGGGCATCACCTTCGTTCAACGACTCAAAGAGTCGACCGGCATGAGCCCGGCGAACGTGGCCGGTGCCTACGTGATCGTGCGTGACATTTTCCATCTCCCGCACTGGTTCCGTCAGATCGAAAACCTGGACTACCAGGTTGCCGCCGACGTGCAACTGGAGCTGATGGACGAGCTGATGCGCCTGGGCCGTCGCGCTACGCGCTGGTTCCTGCGTGCCCGTCGCAACGAGCAGAATGCTGCCCGTGACGTCGCGCACTTTGGTCCGCACTTGAAAGAGTTGGGCCTGAAGCTCGACGAGCTGCTCAGTGGCGAGATCCGTGAAACCTGGCAGCGCCGTTATCAGGCCTACGTCGAAGCCGGTGTGCCGGAGCTGCTGGCGCGTATGGTGGCGGGTACCTCGCACCTGTACACCCTGCTGCCGATCATCGAGGCTTCCGACGTGACCGGCCAGGATCCGGCTGAGGTGGCCAAGGCTTACTTCGCCGTGGGCAGCGCGCTGGACATCACCTGGTACATGCAACAGATCAGCGCTCTGCCGGTTGAAAACAACTGGCAGGCCCTGGCCCGTGAAGCGTTCCGCGATGACGTCGACTGGCAGCAACGCGCGATCACCATCTCGGTCCTGCAACAGGGCGACGGCACCCAGGACGTGGAAACACGGCTCTCCCTGTGGATGGCGCAGCACGAAGGCATGATCGAACGCTGGCGCGCCATGCTGGTGGAAATCCGTGCCGCCAGCGGCACCGACTACGCCATGTACGCGGTGGCCAACCGCGAACTGCTGGACCTGGCGTTGAGCGGTCAAGCGGTAGTGCCTGCCGCCGTCGCCGCCGAGCTGGAACCGGCGGCCTGATCAGGCGTTGAATGAAAAAGCCCCGCATCGAAGGATGCGGGGCTTTTTTTAATGGGTCAAATCACCACACACTGCTATTTCAAGTGTAGGGTGTAGTGCTTTGAGGGGTGGCCACGTTTCTTTCAAGAATGTGCAGTTTGAATAAAACCTGGTGACCCGCCAGGTCGTGGAAGCAATAACGGTTCACCTGAGCGCCCCATAGCATTTTTTTGATAACGCCTGCATTGCGTGCCTGCAAGTAAACGGTCTGATTGTCGCTGTCGAAATCATCTAGCGTGACAGTCTTGAAACTTTCATTCAGCAAGTTAAAAGAAGTCGTATCACCTCCCGCCGCCGGAAGCGCTCCGAGGAAACCTTGGGTGCTCTTGCTGAAGTAGTTGTTGTAGTAGGGCTCGCTTAAAATCTGCAGATTGTAGTAGTCGTCATAGCACCTGAAATGCACCACTATCCCTATGCTGTTTTTATTTTTAGAGGTGACGCCCAAGGGTACCATTTTCTGTAAATCAGCGGAGTAGACTTCTGCAGTCGTAATCAAGTGTTTGTGTGGGCCATCTTCATCGTCTTGCTGAAAATGCCTGTCGCTTAATACCCTTTCGAAAAAAGTCATGGGGCTCCCTTCGCAGGTCAAGCACGCTATGAAGGATCTTTCCTCATCTTTGCTCATATATCAATCCATTATTTAAAGTTTAAAAGGTGGCTGTTCCGTGCCGAACTTAAAATAACTTTAATTGGTTTGTTTTACCTTGGTTATTTGTTTCGCAGTGCTACACGGCCCGCTCCCATTTCCTGATCTACTGTGGGAGCGAGCTTGAGCGTGCCTTTAGGCGTCAGAAAGTCTGGAGGGCGATAACGTCAGTAGTGGTTTTGCTCTGGCGTGTTGTCAATCATCGAGAGGCTAGTCGGTTTGCTAAGCAAACTATTGAGCGTCTGGTCGAACTTCTGCAGCGCCCTGACTTGCACATTCTGTTGTTCATTGATGTCTGCAACTATGTCTTCACTACGTTTGTAGTCAGCCCACACGGGACTGAGTGCTTTGGCGTCATGCCCTTGTGCAGTACCGATATAGTTAAAGTTCTTGTCGTAAAAGTCCGCACTGACATCTGACTGGATGTCTGAACTGCGCGATGTCATCAGTTGGCTGCGGGTGTCGACCACTGCCATCACGTCCGGCTTCGCCGCCCTGAGGCTCTGCATGTCCGGATACACGGTCACCGAACCGAATTGCCGCTGCAGGGAGGCCTTGACCCAATCCACGGCCATGTCCGGCCTGGAGGTGGCTACATAGGCGTCATGAATCGGCTGTACCAGCAGGCTTTGGCCGAAACCGGTGCCGGCGTTGGCCTGGTAGTCCCGCAGATAGGCACGGTTCGTCTGGGTATTCTGACTGTAGATAATGCCCAGCGAGACATGGCTGCCGTTGGTAATCAGGGTGGCACCACTGCGGCCTACCGGTTCGGTGAAAATGCCATTGAGCGAAGAGACCGCCGTTGGCGCAGTCGGGATCGAGCAACCAGTTAAAACTACCGTTATGGTCAACGTACTGACAAGTGCAAGTTTCATGGTGTTTCTCCAGTGAAACAGTTTGGTCGACAGTTGATGTTGCCGGTGTTGTGCCGACAGTGACTCAAGACTAAACCCTGGATGTTTTATTGAAACAGCCAATGTTCGAACTTATCCGGTGGCCAATAGTTTTGTTTGGCTTAACAGCTTGCGGTTAATTGCCTCGGGAAATAAAAAGGCCCGAATTCGCCATTCGAGCCTTTTTATTTATGGCTGTACGTTCAGTCATCAGTTTTCCAATGGGATCAACACTTTCTCGTCCGGGGCTAATACCATGAACACCAACAGCTTCGCCGGTTTGGTTGTACTGGCGTTTTTCGAGACCAGGTGTTCCGAACCTGCGGGTTCGTACCAATACTCACCGGCCTTGTAGGTAACCGCTTTTTCGCCTTTCACCTGAGAAGTGATCGACCCCGAAAGCACATAGGCCATGGCCGTGCCGTCGTGCTTGTGGGCGATGGACGATTGGCCTGGCTGGTAGTCAACTTCGATCATCAAAGCCTTTTTGCCGGGAGCATTTTTCAGCATCTGGTCCTGCAAAACAGTGACCTTTTCCGAAGGGTCATGGGCAAAGGCCGAAGCGGACACAATCATGGCCAGAGCGGCGAGGGAGGCAGCACAGCAACGCAACATGTTCATGGTTCTTTACCTGCGGTGGTTAGTTGTTGCAAACCACAGTAGTGCGCAAGCGGTAGCGGTTAAACAGCCAATATTGCGGAAGGCGAGGGGACCAAAGCAAAGATCGCAGCCCGTGCAGGCGCTGCCGCAGGCTGCGATCCATTGATCTTGTTTTCAGACGATCGGAAAACTGTTGAAGTCCACCGCATTGGCCAGTTGGCTGTCGATCAGGCTAATGAAACCCTGGACTTCGGGGCAGTTGAAATGGGATTTCATGGCCGCTTCCGATTGCCAGCGGGCGCTGACGGTCCAGCGATTGCTGTCCTCTGGGCAGCGGTCGACCATATAGGATTCGCAGCCCGGTAGTTCACGCAGGGTTTCGACAATCTTTTGCAGTTGCTTACCCAGTTCATCCGAGCGGCCGGCGGCGGCCTGTACCTGTACGGTATTGATCACTTCATGGGACATTGCTCACACTCCTGAATCAGGCCGGACGAATCCTGCTCATTGAGGGTTAACGCCTATGCAGGATAGGCCTGACCCTGCGGACCGCCAATAGCCAATCGCCGGATAAAATCCCAGGCCAATCCGTCAGGCCAGCTGCTGCAAAATGTCGCGCACACGGTCCAGGGCGGTGTCGATGTCCAGGGTCTCGATGGCGCCAAAACCGAGGAAAAACCCGGCCTTGGGCGCTTGCTGATAGAAAAAGCCGTCGATGGCATAGAGCCCGACTTCGACTTTTTTCGCCAGTTCGATCACCAATGGAATATCCATGGGCACTTTGCACATCACCACCATGTGGAAGCCGGCGGTGGACGGCACCGCCTCCAGCCAGGGGGAGAGGTCGCCGGCCATGCGCGTCAGGATCCGTTCACGGCGCCCGGCATAGACCGTATGGCAGCGGCGGATGTGCTTGAGCAGGCAGCCTTCGGCGATGAACTTGGCCAGCGCCCATTGCGGCAGGGTTGAGGTGTGCAGGTCGGTGAGCTGTTTGGCGCGCACCACGGCCTCCAGGATCGCTGGCGGCAGGATCGCATAGCCAAGCCGCAGTTCCGGCAGCAGGGTTTTGGAAAAGGTCCCGACGTAAGCGACGATCCCCCGTTCATCCATGCTTTGCAGGGAATCGGTGGGGCGTCCTTCGTAGCGGAATTCGCTGTCGTAGTCGTCCTCGATGATGATCGCGCCCAGTTCATGGGCCTTGGCCAGCAGTGCTTGCCGGCGCGCCTGGCTCATCGGCATGCCCAGCGGGAACTGGTGCGACGGGGTGACGTAGATCAGGCGCGTGCCGCGAGGAATCTGGTCCACCACAATGCCTTCGGCGTCCACCGGCACGCCAATCACCGTGGCACCATGGGTGCCGAACAGCAGTCGCGCCGGCGGGTAGCCAGGGTCCTCCATGGCGACCAGGCTGCCCGGACTGATCAGCACCCGCGCAATCAGGTCCAGTGCCTGCTGCGCGCCGTTGCACACCACCACATCCTCATCCTGGCAATTGACCCCGCGAGAGAATGCGATGTGCCGCGCAATGGCGTTGCGCAGGGCGGGCAAGCCCTCAGGCTGGCTGTACAAGCCCTTGGAGCCGGCAATCTGGCGCAGCGCGTGGGAGGTGCAGCGTCGCCAGTCATCCTGGGGAAACTGGCCCTTGCTGGTGGCGCCACCAATGAAATCGTAGCGCAGCGAGCCTTCCAGGGTCGGATGACGCAGGAATACCGGCAGGTTGCGCCAGGATTCGATCACCTCAAAGCCGCCAAGCTCCGTGTAGTTCTGTTTACGCTGCACTTTCGACGAGCGCGCATTGACGTAAGTGCCTTTGCCGACCACCCCGGTGAGGAAGTTTTCGTAGGTCAACTGGGCGTAGGTATCGGAAATGGTCTTGCGTGAAATGCCTAATTGTTCGGCCAGCAACCGGCTGGGCGGCAGTTGCGTCCCGGCGGCCAGGCGTCCGGACTCGATGGCGCTGCGCAGTTGGTTATACAACTGGCCGGCCAGGTCCTTGCGGCCGTTGATGACAACATGTAGTTCCATGCCGGCGAGACTCCGGGGCTGTTGAGGCGCGTGTGCGTCGCGCAAGATTACCCTTATCCGCTCGCTCGGCAGAAGTTGCGCGGTGGAAAAACCGTCAATTGGTCTGCAGGCCGTGGCCCACGGGGAAATCGCGAAATTGGATCTGTCATGCTCGCGCGCCAGCTATTATCGTGAAAATCAACTCAAGGCCGCACGAGAACGCCATGAAGCCCCGCCTGGATTACTACAGCGCGTCCCCCCAAGCGATGAAGGCCATGATCGCCATGGAGGCCCTGACCAGCAGCCTGAGCATCGAGCAGGGCCTGCTGCACCTGGTCAAGATTCGCGCCTCGCAACTTAACGGCTGTGCCTTCTGCACCGACATGCACTCGGTGGATGCAAGGCGCCTCGGCGAAAGCGAGCGCCGGCTGTATTCCATCGTGGTCTGGCGCGACAGCAACTTTTTCAATCCGCGGGAAAGAGCCGCGCTGGCCTGGACCGAAGCCGTCACCTTGCTCTCGCAAAGCCACGTCCCGGACGATGTTTACGTGCAGGCCAGGGAGCAGTTCAGTGAAAGCGAAATAGTCGACCTGACCATCGCCGTCACCACCATCAACAGCTGGAATCGCCTGGCCGTGAGCTTTCGCCAGACACCCAGCGCCTGAGTTATTGTCACGGCAGGTTCATCAATGATCCGCAGGATGGAACTGTCAGTGTCATGTCGACAGGGAGTCCTCGATGTCAGTCATGGAAACCGGCGCCCACCGGGGCGCTACCGAGTATCGTGTAACCATCGATAAAAATGCGTCCTGGCGCCAGTTGGCCGCGGGTATCGACCCCGAACTGGCGCTGTGCTTCACCGTCAGTGCCCGTTGCGGTTGTTTCATGCAGGCCGCGCGCAGCCTGAACATCAAGGCCACCCGCCTGCGCAGGCAACTGGCACTGCTGGAGGCACAGCTGCGCTGCTCGCTGTTCAACCCGTCAGACAATGGTTTGAGCCTCAGTCGCGATGGCTTGCGCCTGCACGCACAATTGATCGCACTGGCCCATGAGCGCAATTTGCCGGTGATCGAACAGCCGTTGATTCGGCTGGCCGTGGCCGATTCGATCCTGCATGACATTCTCGGGCGTGACCTGGTGGCGCTGCTGCGACGCAATGCCAGCGTGCGCCTGGACATCAAGACCCTCGACAGCGAACTGTCCCTGCAAGCGGTCAGCGCCGACGTGGTGGTGTGGCTGGGCGAAACCGGATCGCCGTTGCCGGGGCCGAGCTTTACCACCACCGAAGCCCGGTCTCTGGCGCAACTGGAGTACCTGCCGCACATTGCCAAGCGTTACTCACGGGTGGCTTCCAGGCCGGAATGCCTGGAGGAACTGGCCGATTTCCTCCTGGTGCAATGGCAGCAGGACTGCCAGGTTGAAAGCTTCCGGCCATGGAATGCACTGGTGGACCAGCGCCTGGCGGGAGCTGTGCAGTTGCAGTCCTACGAACTGATGCTGGAGATGATCCGTTGCAGCGCCTGCGTCGGCCTGCTGCCGCACTACATGAGCCACTTCGACCGCGGCCTCGTTGCCTTGCCGGGACTGTTTGACCGGCCGATGCAGCGTCAGGTGTGGATGGCGGTCAATGCCCGTTCCGAGGAGGACGCGCAGGTACGGATGATCGTCGAGTTGATCGAAAACACCTTCAGCGAGCGTCGGGAGTGGTTCGAAAGCTGAGTGCGATCAAAATGTGGGAGCGGGCTTGCTCGCGAAGGCGTCATCACATTCAACATTGAAGGTGACTGGTCAACCGCCTTCGCGAGCAAGTCGGATCGCCGCACCGCCGCTCCCACATCGATTCTCGCCACACTGAAGAAAGCGTTATAGAGTGAACGGCCATGTCTGCTTCAAGGATGATTCACCCATGCCGACCACCGAACCCGTTATCACGTTCGAGCGCTTCAACGAATCCCATATCGAAGGCATTACGGCGCTGTACAACGATCCCGCCATCGCCCGGCAAACCCTGCAAATGCCGTTTCAGTCCACCGAGCTCTGGCGCAGTCGCCTGGCGCCGGATAACGAACGCCTGGTGAAGGTAGTGGCCCTGCATCAAGGCACGGTCGTCGGCAACATTGGCCTGGAGCAGTTCTCGCGCATTCGTCGCAGCCATGCCGGCAGTTTCGGCATGGGTGTTGCGGTCGAGTGGCAAGGCAAGGGCGTGGGTTCCAAGTTGCTCGCGACGGCGCTGGATATCGCCGACAACTGGATGAACCTGCAGCGCGTCGAGCTTTCGGTGTATGCCGATAACGAAGCAGCCATTGCCCTGTACCGCAAGTTCGGCTTCGAAACCGAGGGCCTGTTTCGTGATTACGCCGTTCGCGACGGCGTACTGGTGGACACCTTGAGCATGGCGCGCCTGCGTCGCCCGCCCAGGGCCGGCTGAGTCATTCGCCCAGGGCGAACGCCACCGCAGCTGGCGCTTGCAGCTCCGTTTGTCCGGTGAAGTGCGCACCTGCAGTGCCTGCGTTTACGCGACGGTGCAAACTGTCGTCAGGTTATAGTCGTACACAGCGTGCGCGCATCTGCCATGCTCCAGGTCCGCAACACCGGTCTATTCAGGGAACACCGCTATGGACGATGTACAGCAACTGGGCGAAATGCTTCGCCACTACGCCGAAAGCGAAGCGCACAAAAAACAAGTGTTCGAATCGCAATCGGCCGAGTGGGCGAAGCGCATTGGTGCGCTGTTCGATGAGATCCAGCAGTGGCTCGAACCGGTCAAGGCGCCTGACCTGCTCGAAGTGAATCGTGAAGTGTATGTCGCGTCGGGGCCGAGTGTTCCGGTGGAGACCTCTCCCTTCAAGACTGAAAAGCTGAGCATCCTGATCGCGGGCAAGCCGGTGGAGTTCGTGCCGGAGGCGATGGGTGTCGGCGGGCAGATTTGCGTGGCGGTGATGGGCTTTACGGCAGCACGTTATGGCAGCGTGTCACTGGTGTGCCTGCCGCCATCCACTGGCTGGCAGTGGCGCAAGACCAATGGCTTGAAGGACCCGGATACCTTTGAGTTCGATGCAAACTTTCTGGCGCAACAGCTGCAGAGCCTGATTCCCCGCGAGCGCAGCTGATGTCATAGGTCAGGGCGACCCGCGTCTATCTGCACCATAGACGCGGGCTCGCTGGCGCCAGCAGTTACTGTCGCACGTTCTGATACAGCATTAACCTTGAGGTTTCATGCATGGCGCGGGTCAACTGCACCAGGCGTTTGAATTCTTCAGGGTTTTGCTCGGCCACGTTGTCCAGGGGCGTTTTCGAAGCAAGGTCGTGGAGCGTTGGCGAGCTGCCGTCGTGCTCCATTTGCACCATGTAATGTTGAGTCACGCCGGCAATCAGCGGGAACGTTCCCTCGCGCAATACCAGCGGTACTACGCGTTCACCCTCGGGCGCCGGCTGCTGAATATCACGACCCATGCCGCTGTTGCGGAACTCAAGACCGGCCATGCCCGCCACTGTTGGCAGCAAATCCACCAGGCCAACCGCCTCCTGGACCTTGCGTGTCCCGAGCAAGCCCGGGGCGTGGATGATCATCGGCACCGCATTGCTTTCCAGGCCCAGTTGCTCATAGGCCGGGGCCAGGAAAGGGATCTGCGCGATACGGGTGTTATGGTCACCAAACAGCACAAAGATGGTGTTGTCGTAGTAGCCACCGGCCTTGGCGATTTCCATCAAGCGACCGATGTTGAAGTCCAGCAGGCGCACGGCGTTGTATTGCTCGACACTGCGCGATCCTGCGGCCTGGACTTCCTCGAGGGTAGGGTGCTTGACCTCGAATCCATCATTGGTCTTGGGGATCGTGAAGGGACGATGGTTGCCAGCAGTCTGTACATACGCAAAGAACGGTTTGTCCTTGGGCAACGCCTGCAGGAGCTGGTCGGTCTCCTTGAACAGGTCCAGATCGGAAATGCCCCAGACATCCACCACCGGGGATTTCCAGTCCCGCTCTTCGTACAGGCGAACGCCGTCGATGCTTTGCCGAATCAAGGCATTCATGTTGGCCCAGCCGGAATTGCCGCCGATGGTGTAGATCTTCTCGTAGCCGGTGAAGGCATTGACCAGGGAGTGCTGCCGGGTGATCAACGGGTTACGCGTCGCAGTCTCTTGACGCGTGACGTCAGGGACCCCGGAAATGCTGGCCCATACGGTTTTTGCGGTGCCGGTCACAGGCACATAGAAGTGCTCGAAGAACCAGCTCTGCGTGGCCAGGCGATCGAGATTGGGGGTCGGATTGATCGGGTTGCCGTAAGCCCCGACGGCACTGGTGCCCAGGGATTCAAGCATGACAAACATCACGTTCGGCGGTCGTGATCCCGATACTTTGTAGGGTTGTGGTGCCTGGTGGCGAACAAAATTAAGCGTTTGCGGATCGGGCTGGTCAACGCCCAGGTAGTTGGCCATGACTGAATAGTGCTCGCGCACCTGTGCTTCGTCATAGCGCGACTGGCCGACCTTGAGCGTGTCATACAGGAAGATCACCGGGTTGAGTCCCAGTGCAGCAGTCTGGTTATTGCCCGAGAAGAAGGCATCGCTCCAGCGCAATGGCACAGGGTTTTCCAGGTTCATGTTCTCGACACGGCCTAAAATGCCCAGCAATACCACCATGACCATCAACGCGCCGCCCCATGTGGCAGAGAACGGGTGAATCGGTTTGCGAGGGCGGTCCAGCGTCACACGCTCCAGATGCACCAGGGCCAGTGTCGTCAACGCTACCGTTGCCAGCCAACCCAGAGAAATCCAGATGACCGGGTAGGTCTGCCAGACCATGTCACGGGATATTTGTGCATCCTCGATGAAGCGCAATACCGTGGCGTTGATCCTCATGCCCAGGTAAGCGTAATGCCCGAAATCGATGATGTAGATCAGCAACAGGGCGCCTAGAGCCGCAACAATGTAAAGGCGTGCGATCCAGCGCAGCAAGCGGCTTGTGATGAGGTTCCAGCGAGGAATCCAGGCAAGCAAAGCCAACGGCAGCATTACCAGAATGGCCAGGCGCAGATCGAAACGAAAGCCGATGCCCAGGGTTTCCCGTACGACCTCGTCGTTGATCAGGGCATTAGCGTCGAAACCGGAATAGCCGAAAAAGAACACCACCCGTAGCAGGGTAAACAACGCAAACAGAATCGCTGTTGCGCCTAGCCAATAGTGCAAACGTCTCGATTGCAGCCAACCCATCCAAGTTCCCCTGTTAAATTTGTCGTTGAAGCTCAAACGGATCTGGATGCTTTAAACACTGGGCTGGGTTGTTTGTTCAGGCAACCATACGCCCAGCGTGTGAAAAGCATCAGAAGTGCCGCACAGCAAAACAGACCCAGTAGTGGATCAATCAGGTAATCCCAATAGTTTTGCGAAGGTTTTATCCCGGCGATGAAGGCCAGGGTCGCGCTGGACAGCATCACGACGGCCAGGCTGTTGCGCAGGTAAAACAGGCCCAGAGTGAGCAGTGCGAAGAAAATCAACATCGGGCGCGGGCTGTATCCAAGTCGATAAGGATCCAGATCGCTCAGACCAAGGGTTGCCGGGTACAGCACCAGGGCCAACAGGGCGAACATGATCAGAATGCAGGTTTTACCCTGCCGCGCAGGCGGCAGGTAGCCCAGCCGACGTAAACAGCCCCATGCCATGAACACCAGTGACGTGATCGCAAGGTCATCGATGTGGCTGCGCAAATACGTGGCCAACGACAACCCGTCCAGCGGTATGAAGCTGGCGGCCAGCAAGGCGGCCAGCAGCGCGATACGCCAGCTCCTGTTCAAACCGAAAGACGGCAGCAAGAGGAAGATGATCATCGCGAAGCAGACATGGGCTTGCCATAGGTTAATCATTTGAGTCGCTCGGACAGCCACGCATCGTTGAAAGTAACGTGCTTGATGAAAGTGTTGTTCCAGGAATAAACCAGGTGATACATGCCGTCCGGGCTGCGGATGAAATATGGATATTCATATTCAAACTCGCAGCCTCGGGGGTTACAGACACGTGTGTCGAGATTGTTCAGGAATTGCGCCTCCAGCGGTTGGCGCAGCGCGCCACTGGAACCGCGGAACTCATGGCCTATGATTTTTTTGTAGGCTTGGGGTGAAAACGGATCTCCTTCCGGATCAGGTGATTTGTCCAGGTCACGCAACGAGCGCCAATCGTCCATTTTTTCGTCGGTGCCATAAAGGCTCAGCTTGAAGCGACCCTCTTGCAGGTCATTGAGCGCTACCAGCAACCCATGCTCGGGGGTTGCGACGGCCGCCAGCGAGGAGTTCGGATTCCATGGCTCGAGCGGATAGGGTTCACTCCAGTTTTGTCCGGCATCTTCAGTGCGGGTTGCCAGAACACGGTGGTGGGTGTTGCCGGCATAACGCAACAAGGCGATGCCGCGCTGCCCATCCAGCGGAACCACCGTGGGTTGCAATGAGTTCTTGCCGTGGCTGATGCGGTATTTGTCGATCACATCACCGTCTGCGCTCAAGTAGAGGTACTCGGCAAACTTGCCCAGAAACTCGTGGTAGACCGGTAAACCGATGGAACCGTCGGCATGAAACACGGGGGCGGACCGGACCAGGGTGCTGATGTTCAGAAAGGGGGACGTGATCAGTTGGCGCGGAGCGGACCAGTTTTCACCGAAGTCCTCGGAAACCATCACGTTGACTGCACTGCCGGCCCAACCGCCCATGGACACGGATACGTAGAACAACCACAGGCGTTTGTCCGGCGCCAGTGCAATCACCGGGTTGCCCAGCTTGCGAATGTATCTTTGGGTGCCCTGTTGGGTCGAATTCCGTGTCGCCAATACCCGCTCAGCACCCCATTCGCCGGTTTTCGCGTCGAAGCGGGCGGAACGCACCTGCACATCGGCTGCGCCTTCGCGAGAGCCGGCAAACCAGGCTGTCATCAAACTACCGTCAGGCAAGGCTGTTACGGCCGAGGAGTGCACGAAGTCCACCAGCCCGGACGAGGCGAAACGGCTGGTATAAATGGGCCTGGCCACTTGATCGGTCACCGCCTTCACTGGATTCATCGCAAAGGACGAATGCGTGTGGGCAGGATTGAGTAACCATGCGGTCACAAACAGGCAAGACAGTGCGAGATAAACACCGAGGGCAGGAATACTGGGTAGTTTGATGCGCATTTGAGGCTAGGCATCTTTTGGCCCGATCGAGGACCATAACTTATCACCTATAGATGCAAGATCGATTTTATGCAAATGAAGTATTTGTAAGTAAATGTGTTTAAGGCGTCGCCGCTGTTGAAAAAGTCGACTCGGTGAAGTGGGGGATTGATTGAATCCAGGCGTATATTGATAGTGTCGATCCAGACAGTTGAGGCGATAGTAAATCGTCGGTGGTGTGACAGGCCAGAGCGCTGGGGGAATTGGATACCCGGAACGTTTGGAGGTGTTACATGAGCCAGTATCAACGACTCTTTCTGATAGCAGGTCCAGCCATGCGTCACACCCCGGCGTTGGAACGAGCTATCGCCATTGCCCAAGCCACTGGTGCAGCGCTGCACATCACGGTGTTTATCGAAGACTCCAACCTCTTGAGTTTGATGAGCGCAGGTGCGCGTTTTCGTGAGGCCTGTCAGCAAGAGAACGAAAAGTGGCTCAAGGATGAGGCCGAGCTAATTCGCGGGCACGGGGTCAAGGTGAGTACCGAAGTGCTTGTTACGCGAACCGCGCTGCAAGAAATACTTGTGCATGTGGCAGAAATGCAGCCGGATCTGGTTATCAAGGACGTGCAACACGAGTCGGCGCTCAAACGCGTTTTCATTACACCTCTGGATTGGCACCTGTTGCGCGAATGTCCGGTGGCTGTGCATCTGGTCAGCGAAGTCAGGTGCCCACTTCCGCGAGTGGTAGTGGCGGCAGTCGATCCGTCACAACCCGAGACTCAGATCACTGGCATCAACGACCGCATCATCCAGGCGGCGAACGGATTGTCGATGCAATGCAACGCGGAGCTGCATCTGCTGTATGCCTACGATCTATCGCTGACACATATATCCGACGCAGGTGCTGGTGCAGTGACGATGCCGGGCTTCAGCAGCGATGTGCGCAAGTCACTGCAAAAGTCATTTATCGCACTGGCCGACCACTACGGCGTGCCCACTGAGCGACAACACTTCGTTGAAGGGCCACCTGGCAAAGCACTGGCCGACTTTGCAGCGCATCACCGGGCCGATGTGATCGTCATGGGAAATGCGCATCGCAAGGGACTGGGCAAATGGGTGGGCAGTACGACGGAGCATGTCCTGTATCAAGTGCCCTGCAACATTCTCGCCGTTGCGGGATCCGCGGACCAGTGAATGGATTGGCTGCTACACCGCAAAATGACTCGCTCCTACGGAGATCACATTGATTTCCCGGGAGCGAGGCTTGCCCGCGAGAGGCCTTTGAGCCAGCCCCCCGATCATTTCAACGCCGGATCCCCCATGTTCATTTTCTTCCAGCCCTGCAACAGCACCTGGGCCTTGGGCTCCTGGCCGTTGGCCAGGTAATACTGGATCAGCGACAAGCGGGCATTACGGTTGGCCGGTTGCTCTTTCAACAGCCGTTCCAGTTCGGCGCAGGCTTCGTCAATCTTGCCGCTGTCATGCAGGGCCACTGCCAGTACGTAGCCGAATTGCCCACTCTGGGGTTCCAGTTTCGCGGCCTGGCGCAGGTACGGCATGGCTTGAGCGGCCTGGCCGGCACGAATCAGCGCCAGGCCCTGGGTGTATTGCAGCAGGCCCGAGTCAGGGTGGTCCTTGAGGCTTTGCGCCAGCAGGGCATGACCTTCCTGGCTGCGACCGTTGGCCTCCAGCCATTGCACCAGGGTGACCAGCGCCGGGTAGAAGTCCGGATCGCGCTGCAGGGCCGTGCGCAGGAATCCTTCGACTTCTGCGTTGCGACCGCTGGCCTGATACAGCATCGCCAGGTTGAGGTTCGCTTCGGCGCGTTCGAGCAGGTTTTTCTGCACCGCCTCGTATTCGGCGATGGCGGCATTCCAGCTGTTCTGGGCCGTGCCCAGGCCGTTGTGCGCGACACTGAGCAGATCACGGGCGGCGGCGATGCGCACGGCTCTCACAGGGTCACTCAACAAGGGTGTCAGCAGTGGCGCACGTTCCGCTGGCGGCAGGAAGGCGCTGAGTGCGCGGATGGCGCTCTCACGGACTTGCGGTGCCGGGTTGTTGAGGTCCCTGGTGGCCAGTTTCAACGCTTGTTCGCTCGGATACTGCGACAATTCGCCAAGCAGCGTCGCGCGCTGGATCGCCGGCAGGTTGCTGCGTTGCAGTTGTTCGATCAAGGCCTGTGCGGCACCGGCCTGACCGTTGCGAATCAGCCACAGGCTTTCGTCGTAGCGAGGGGCTTGTACCGCGCTGGCGTTGGCGGTGTTCCACAGCTTGAACTGCTCGGTGACCTTGTCGCCGGCCTTGCCCTGGTGGCAGGTCAGGCAGGCATCAGGCGTACCGAGTTTCTTTGCCCGCTCAGGGTTGGGGATGCTGAAGCTGTGGTCATGCCGGAAGTCATTGCCCATGTAGAACTTGCCGGGCATGTGGCAATCCACGCACTGCGAACCCGGTTGGCCCATGGTGTGGCGGGTGTGTTCGACGGAGTCGTAGTTTTTCGCTTGCAGGCCTTTGCCGTCGACGCCTTCCACGGTGGTTTTGCCGGCGGTGTTGTGGCATTGCAGGCAGACACCGTTGCCTGGCGCTTTCAATTGCGTGCTGTGCGGGTTGTGGCAGTTGCTGCAACGCACGCCCTTGTCGAACATTTTGCTTTGGGCAAAGGAGCCGTGTTCGAACACTTCGTCCTTGATCTTGCCGTCCAGCGCGTACAGCTCGCGGGTCAGGACGCTCGGCAGGTAGTCGTCCATCAACCGCTTGCCGACCGTGTAGCCATCATCCAGAGGCGCGCGGCGCGAGTGGCAGCGGGCGCAGGTTTCGATTTCGACGGTGGCGTTCTTGTCCTTGAGGTCGACGGCAAAGCCGGCATGGATCAGGTCGGTCTTCTTCGCCGTCCATTCCAGGTGACTGGATGCGGGGCCATGACAGGCCTGACAGCCGACACCCAGGCTGTTCCAGTGGCTGTCGAAGGTGTTTTTTGTCGCATCGAAATTGCGCTTGAAGCCGGTGGTGTGGCATTCGACGCACATGAAGTTGGCGTTCTGGCTCGGCTTGCTCCAGTGCAGCGGGTTCTTGAAGTTCACGCCCTGGCCCGGGTACAGGTGAAACCAGCGGTGCTTTTCGGTATCCCAGGCAATCCCAAGGGCCTGCAACCGGCCTTCGCCGACTTCGATCAGGTACTGCTGCAAGGGGGCGATGCCAAAGGCATAGGCCACCTTGAAATCGGCATTCCTGCCATCGATGCCCGGCGTGTTGACCCAGTATTCGTCGCCTTTGCGCGAGAACACCGTGGTCTCCTTTTCGGCCTTGAAGGTGACGTTGTTGAAGTCCCCGAGCATCGTGTCCGCGTTGGCTTGCTGCATCGCCAACTGGTGATGGGAGCCTTGCCAGTCCTTGACCTGCTCGCCGTGGCAAGCCTGGCATTGCTGCTCGTCGACCATTTTCGCTGGCACGATGGCGACGGGTTGCGGTTTGGCCGGTTGAACAGCAGGGGGGCTGACGGTGACCGACTTGGGCGGCGTGGGTGTGCTGCTCAGCAAAAACCAGCCAATACCCGCCACAGTCAGCAACAGGATGCCGATGGTGACGGGGAACAGGTAACGGTTGATCAGCGTCGGTTGCGAATCAGGGTTTGGCTGTGCAGCGTTGTTTTTATTTTTCGGCATTACGACTTCCATGGTCCAGGTGCGATTGCCGTCAGGCGCGCGTTGAAGCTTGATGCAGCTTTGCCGGAGGGGCGGCGTCTGTCAAATGGCATTGTTTTGAGGCAGATGGCCCCTTCGCGGGCAAGCCCGCTCCCACACTGGATCTGTGAACGCCACAAGTCCCCTGTGGGAGCGGGCTTGCCCGCGAAGGCGATCGCCAAGGCGCTGCATCAATCTCCGACAAACCACCGGTAATACGGATTCCCGGAATCCCCGCGCATCACCTCGCGCATCTCCCTGGCCCACGCGTCACGGTTTCCGTCGTAGGCATGCAGGCTCGCCCGGTAGAACTGCATCAGGCGTTGTTGCTGGGTGTTCATGCGTTCGATGAACCCGGCATCGGCGTTCAGCAGTGCGGGCGGCTGGTGCAAGTCGAGCAGGGCCGGCAGCACACGACTGATTTCTTTCGACCGAACCCAGGGCGCGTATTCGATCCTGGGCTGATCGTCCGTCACCGGTTGTGCGTCGCCAGCGAAGCGTTCCAGCCCCGCACGGTCAGTCACCCAGGTGGCGAGCAATGCCGCGGCCGAACCGATGCCGACATCCTGCAAGGTGCTGCGGACGCTGTCCTGCTGGAAGCGTGCGTTGATCTTCGCCGCATCCAGCTCAATCGGTTCCATCGAACCCACCAGCAGCATCTCGTGGAACTCGCTGGTCCACAGGGTCGCGTAGGGGAACACGTCGAGGAAGCTGCGCACCAATGAGCGCGAGTCGTCGATGTTCTGCGTCGGCAGCGGCAGCCATTGGGCGACCAGGCCCTGTTTTTGCAAACGGCTGGCGGCCAGTTGGTAGAAGTCCCGGGAGTACAGGTTGACCACGCCAGCAGCGGAGGGCGGTGGCGGTTCAAGGGTGATCAGGTCGTAGCGCTGTGGATTGCGCAGCAGTTCCTGGCGACCGTCACGCAAGCGCACATCGACACCCGGATCGGCTGCGGCATTGAAATTGCCCTTGAACAAGGGGGCCGCCTTGACCACCGAGGGCAGCAGTTCGGCGACCACGCGATGTTCCAGGCCAGGGTAGCGGGTCAGGGCGCCGGCGGTAATGCCGGTGCCAAAGCCGATCACCAGCGCCGAACGCGGTTCACCGTTGTGGATCAGCAAGGGCAGCAGCGCCTGAATCCGCATGTAACGCAGGGACGGCATGGCGTCGCCGGTATTGGACACGCCCTGGATGTACAAGCGCTGGAACGCCCGTTCGCCCTTGCCCTGGGTGACCACGGCGACGGTCCCGCCACGGCCTTCTTCGTAAAACGTCAGCGTGCCATTGCGTGCGCCCGGCAGCAGGCTGGCGAGCTTGTTGACCGGCGTGAACACGGCCAGTGCCAAGGACACCAGGCCAATGGCAACCACCGCCTGACGCCGGCCTTTCTTCACGCCATGGCCCCTGCGCACGGCGAGGTACGCGATACCGGCGGCGATCATCGCCAGCAGGCCCAGGGTCCGTACCAGGCCCAGCATCGGGATCAGGACAAAGCCGCAGAGCATCACGCCGATGATCCCGCCAAGGGTATTGAACGCGACGACTTCGCCGACGTTGCGCCCCACCTGTGCGCCGCCGACGCTCAAGCGCAGGGCCAAGGGGAACGCCGCACCCAGCAACAGGGTCGGTACAAATACAATGCTCAAGGCCGCCACCGCAAACCGCGTGCTCATGCCCGCCAGTTCACTGCCGCCCCATGACAATACCCAGGATTCAGCCAGGGTCTGGGCGAGTACCAGCCAGCGTCCGAGCAACGTCACTTCCAGCAAGGCAATCGCCCCGGCTGCGGCAATCAGCAAACCGAACACCCCCCAGGGATCGCGCAGTCGATCGACCCGACGGGCCAGCAGCATGCTGCCCAGGAACAACCCGGTGAGGTAGGTTGCCAGCACCACGGCAAAGGCGTAGGTACGGGTGCTCATGAACTGCACGATCGATTGCGACCACACCACTTCGTAGCTCAGCGCTACGCCACCGGCAATGGCGTACAGCCACAGGGCCAGGCGGTCGGGGGCTTTTTGAGCGTGATGTTTCGCCGCCGCATCGACGGGGGCTACGCGCCGGCGCTGGAACCACAGGGCTCCGGCGGCGGCCAGCAGGTTCAGCATGGCGGCGGCCAGTGCACTGCCGCGCACGCCGAGGGTGGCAATCAGCACGAACGCGGCGAGCAGGGTGCCGGCGATGGCCCCGGCGGTGTTTGCCGCATACAGTTGCCCGCCGGCCTTGCCCAGGTGTTGCGGGTCAGTGGCCAGGGAGCGAACCAGCACCGGCAGGGTGCCGCCCATCAGCAACGCGGGAATACCCACCAATGCGAACGGCAGTACCCAGGCCAGCAAGCCCACGTGCGCTTCCAGCCAGGCAAACGGGCTGGCCGCCAGGCTCATGGCGAAGGTCGCAGCGACGCCCAGCAGCGCCACCAGCACTTCCAGACCGGCGTAGAGCACAACCGGTTGCTGCATCCGGTCCGCCCAGCGGCCGAACAGCAAGCCGCCCAAGGCCAGCCCGGCAAAGAATGCGCTGATCCCGGTGGTGATGGCGTAGACCTCGACGCCCACGACCAACGACAGCTGCTTGATCCACAGCACCTGATACACCAGCGCCGCGGCGCCGGAGACAAACAGCAGCAGGGCGGGGATCAATAGCGCCGGGGAGGCGACTTGAGGGGCAGGTATGGCCGACGACTTGCTGGCGACACGTGAGGTCATTGCAGATTGCCTTGTACTGATACGTTAAAACAGTGACTGCTGGATCTGAGTCAGTCAGATAATTTCAAACCTTACAAAAACCATTGTGGCGGGGGGGGAAGCCCCCTCGCCACAGAATAGTGTTTGCCACAAAAAAATCCGCTCGCCGGTGAGGGCGAGCGGCGGTCTGGCGGTCTTACTGTGCAGCTTTCATTTTTTCAGCGATCTTGGCATCTACCGCAGCGCGGATCTGGTCAATGCTGAAGCTCGCCGGTTTCTGGCTTGGCGGGTATTCGATGAACGTTTGCAGGAACCCGGCCGCTTTTTGTACGGCTTGCGCGGCGAGGTAGACGTTTTTGGTCTGCCAATCGTAATACTGGTCGGAAACCACGTCGGCCCGTTCATACGGGTCCATCCTCAGATTGAAGATTTTCGGTACGCGCAGGCACACGAACGGTTCGCTCCAGACTTTAAAACCACCGGGCTCGCGTTGTTCGCAGAACACCACTTTCCAGTTACCGAAGCGCATCGACACCAGCACGCCGTCGTCGTTGAAGTAGTAGAACTCCTTGCGCTCGCCTTTAGGTTGTTGGCCGGTCAGGTAGGGCAGCTGGTTGAAACCGTCCAGGTGCACTTTGAAGTTGTTGCCACCCGAGGTCGGTGCCCACCCCTTGAGCAGCTTTTCCTTCACGTCGGTTTCGCCCGCGGCTGCCAGCAAGGTCGGGAACCAGTCCATACCCGAGAACAGCTCGTTGGAGACTTCACCGGCCTTGATCTTGCCCGGCCAACGAACGATCGCCGGCACGCGGTAGGCGCCTTCCCAGTTGGAGTTCTTCTCGTTACGGAACGGCGTGGTCGCTGCGTCCGGCCAGGAGAACTGGTTCGGGCCGTTGTCGGTGGTGTAGACGACAATGGTGTTGTCGGTGATTTTCAGGTCGTCGAGGGTCTTCAGCAGTTTGCCGACGTCGCCGTCGTGTTCAAGCATGCCATCGGCGTAATCGTTGCCGGGCATGCCGCTCTGGCCCTTCATCGAATCGCGCACGTGGGTGAACAAATGCATGCGTGTGGTGTTCATCCAGACGAAGAACGGTTTGTCCGCCTTGGCCTGCTTCTCGATGAACGCCTGCGCCGCCGCCGTAGTTTCATCGTCGATGGTTTCCATGCGCTTGGTGGTCAGCGCACCGGTGTCTTCGATCTTGCCGTCGGCGAAGCTGTGGATCACACCGCGCGGGGTGTTGGCCTTGACGAACTCGGCATTGTCTTTTGGCCAGTATGGACGCTCAGGCTCTTCTTCGGCGTTGAGGTGGTACAGGTTGCCGAAGAACTCGTCGAAACCGTGGTTGGTCGGCAGGTATTCATCCTTGTCGCCCAGGTGGTTCTTACCGAACTGGCCGGTGGCGTAGCCCTGGGACTTGAGGGCCTGGGCGATGGTGATGTCACGCTTTTGCAGGCCAACCGGTGCGCCCGGGATGCCGACTTTCGACAGGCCGGTACGCAGCGGCGTCTGCCCGGTGATGAACGACGAACGCCCGGCGGTGCAGCTGTTCTCCGCGTAGTAGTCGGTGAACATCATGCCTTCTTTGGCAATTCGGTCGATGTTGGGCGTCTTGTAGCCGACCACGCCCATGGAATAGGCGCTGATGTTGGTCTGGCCGATATCGTCGCCGAAGATCACCAGAATGTTGGGTTTTTCAGCGGCTCCGGCCGTTGCCGAAATCGCCATCACCGAGGCTGCCACCAGGGCGAGTTTCGGTAGCCACTTACCTATGCGAGTCATCTGACTGGCTCCTTTTCACTGCGTCGCTGAATGCGACAAACGTTTATTGCGGTCCTGCGTTACGTCTTTTTATTGCACTTGCTCGGGTGTGGCGGCGTCGTACGGATAGATCCGGCGCCATTCGGACGCCATGTCGACGACTGTCCAGCCACGCTTGTTCGCTTCGTCCAGGGCCTTGTCCAGGCGACCGATCTGCGACTGTCGGTCGTAAGCCCATTCACGCTTGGCGTCGGTGTGGTGCACCAGCCCCATGAATCGTTTGCCGGGACCGGCGGCGGTCCACTGGAGCATTTGCAGGTCACCGTCGGAATTGCCGAACGCAAGGATCGGACGACGACCGATTACCGCGTCGATGCTTTCTGGCTTGCCTGGGCCATCGTCGTTGTGGGCCAGTTTCGGTGTGCGCAGGATCGACGCCTGGCCGTCCTTGTACTGGAACGCGGTGACGAAGGTGGTGCCGATGACTTGTTCCGGTGGAATGCCGTAGACCTTCTCGGCAAAGGCACGCATGAACCCCGTATCGCCACCTGAGACGATGTAGGTCTTGAAAGCGTTACTGCGCAGGTAGTCGAGCATCTCCAGCATCGGCTGGAAGATCATTTCGGTGTACGGCTTGCCGGTTTTCGGGTGTCTGGCCTGACTCAACCAGGTCTTGGCGTAGTCATCGAAGGCTTCGCTGGTCATGCCGGTGTGGGTCGCACCGAAGATCTTCATCATGCCTTCCAGGCCGCTGGCGGCCAGGGCCTTGTGGTCATTTTCCAGCACGGCCTGGAACGGCTGGGTGGTTTTCCATTCCGGGTGCTGCGCCGCGGTGCGTTTGACTTCTTCGAGGGCGAACAGCAATTCGAAGTACATCGGTTGCTCGCTCCACAAGGTGCCGTCGTTATCGAACACGGCAATGCGGTCTTCGGGTTTGACGAAGTCCTTGCTGCTTTGATCGGTCACCGCCTGCACGAACTCGATGATCTGCTTTTTCGACGGCCCGTCGTTCCACGAGGGCAGCGGTTCGGCTGCCTGGACCAGCAGCGGCAGGCTCAAGACCAGGGTCAGCAGGAAGCTGAATACGCGAGGATGGCGTAACGATATCGAATTCGTCATGGGAAACCCTTCTTATGAACGGGGTTGAGCGGATGAAGAGCAGAGTTGACTGATTCTCTGTTGCACTCGGCCTGACTATGCAGCGTAGACAAGGATTCCCTGATTTGGCGCAGGGCCTGCTCTTTGTCCGTTTCGCGGCAGTAACAGGCCCGCAGGAAGCTTTGCAGGCGCGGGCCGAGACCGGTCAGTTTCAGGCCCTGGCGGCTGCGTCGGGTCCACAGGTACAGGGCGCTCAATTGCGTCGGTTTGCTCTCCAGTTGTGCCGGAATCTGCTGCCACGCGTAGTCGGCGGACTCGAGCCAGGCGGCGTGTCGGGTGCGGCGGCGGGCTTGCCATTTGAGGTGAGCGCGGTGTACGAGCGGGCGACTGAACCAGCCCAGTGCCACCACCGCCAGCGCCAGTGCCAATAGTCCGAACCAGTGTCCGGGAAGGTGCAGGCGATTGTGCTGGCCGAGTTTTTTCAGGTCTTCGGTGATTGAAAACACCGGTTTGTAGGCGGTGTTGGCCGCGGCGTCGAAGGTCACGTCAGGCACCGTGGCCGTGCGGGTTTGCCGGCTGCTGGCATCCCACCATTTCAGTTCGATGGCTGGCAGGCTGTAGTGGCCTTCGGTGTCGATTCGATATGTCACGCTGTCGATGCGCTGGCCGCCATTGAAGTGGCCGCGACCGTCATCCAGGTTGCGGATTTGCGCTGCGTTCGGGTAACGGCTCAGGCCCTTGATGGCCTCCAGCGTCGGTGTCGGCAGTGACATGGCCAGGGCACCGTCGGCCTGTAGCGTCAGTTCCCGGGTGATGCTGTCGCCGACCTTCAAGGGTGTCGCTGAATTGATGGTCTTCTGGGTGAAGCGCAGTCCTTGAGCCACCAGCACCGCCTTCCCGGGCTGGAATCCCGGCGGCTGTGCGGCGTTGAAGTGCAATGGCTGACTTTGGGCGCTGAGTTCGTGGCTGGCCTGGCCCGGTGTGGCTTGTACCCTCAGCGCCGGAATGTCGAAGCCCTGGGCCAGGTTCGGCGTGATCAGGTAGCTGTAGCGCATGCCGCTGAAGGATTGGCCGTCGATCGTCTGGTTGATGTGCTCGGCATGGCCGTCCGGTGGCATCACCAGTGCGCCGGGTAACTTCAGGTCGGGCAGGGTGGGAGCGCTGGTGAACCAGGTGTCGGTGAAGACATCGAGTTGCAGTTCGACCAGGCTGCCGACCATGACGGGGTCGGCGGGTTGCAGGGTGGCGCTGACCCGCAGCTGGGGTTCGACGGCGAGGGTGCCAGTGCTGATCAGGCAAAGGAGCAAGGTGCCGAGTTTTGTGGTGAGCGATCTGGCCCTTTCGCGGGCAAGCCCGCTCCCACAGGGGATTTGTGGTGGGCGCGGATCAAATGTGGGAGCGGGCTTGCTCGCGAAGGCCGCGACTCGGTCTTGAAGGCAGCTCATGGCTTGGCCCCCGCCTGATCCTGCAAGCTGAACTTCTGCTTGAGAAACTTCGCCGGCGACGTGGTCAGGTTCTGCAGCCACTGCTCATCCGAGGCCGCTTGTTGGGTATCCATCTTTTTGCTTTGCCCTTTACCCGGCGCTTTATCCATCTTGATTTCGTCGGGTTTGACCTCTGGTGTGTTCTTCTCGGCGCTTTCGGTGTCTTTCTGCAAGGCGATGGCCAGGGCCAGGTTGGCTGTGGCTTCGGGGAACTGCGGTTGCAACTTCAGCGCCTGGTTATAGGCGGCGATGGCCTGATCGAACTTGAACCGGCGCACGTAGATATTGCCCAGGTAGAAATACGCCTGCGGTGTATCGAGCCGCGCGAAACTGGCCAGTGCCAGGTCGAAATCGGCCGCGTTGTAGGCGGCCACGCCTTTCCAGTACGGATCGACGAACAGCGCCGCCGCCTGAGGGTAGTGCTGGTGTTCGAAGGCCCAGCGGCCTTGCTGGTCGCGGGTGAAAAAGGCATCGGTCAGCGCATTGGCCTGTGTCGGCGCCGATTGCAGCCCCAGGCCCACTGCCAGCAGCAGTCCAGCCATCCAGTTCACGCTCCAGCCCCTGCGCACACTGAAGAAGGCTAACAGCAGCAGGGGCCAGCACAACCAGTAGCCGGCGTCTTTCCAGTGCAATTCACGCTGTTCGTCGCTGGCTGACTGGTAGTGCTGCTCGGCGTGCAGTTCGATCCAGTCCAGATCGTCATCGTTGAGGGTCAGGCTGCCCAGCGGGGCATCCAGCGTTGAGGCAAGCTGCTTGAGGGCGTCCTGGTCGAAACGGCCGAGTTGCGGGCGACCATTGCTGTCGATACGCGGCTGGCCGCTGGCATCGCGGATGATCCCGCCGTCGGTGCTGCCGGCTGCCAGAATCAGCACTTGCAACGCACTATCAGCCAGTCGTTTGTCCAGTCCGGTCAGTGCCTTGGTGTCGGCGCCATCGGTGATCAGCAGCAGGGTACCAGGTGTTTTTTCGGCGGCCAGCAGGCGCTTGGCCTGATCGATAACGGCACCGACATCTTTCCCCGGTTTGTCGATCAGATCGGTGCTCAGGGCCTGAATGAAGGTATCGAGCAGCGCCGGATCGTCGGTGGCGGGCAACACCAGATGCGCGCTGCCGGCATAGGCAATCAAGGCGTTGCGCGAACCGGCGCGGCGCTGGACCAGGTCGTGGAGTTTGTGCTTGACCGCTTCCAGGCGACTGGGTGGGGCATCGCTGGCGTCCATGGACGGCGACAGGTCGACGGCGATGATCAGCGGCGCGCGGTTTTCCAGAAAATCCGGGCGATCCTGTTCCCAGGTCGGTCCGGCGGCGGCGAGGGCGCCCAGTACCAACAGCGCACACAGCAGATGCACCGGGCGCAGGCGGTGCCGGTCTTGCGGGGTGATGAGCAGATGCGGCAGCAGGTGTGCCGCGATATTGCTGCGCCAGCGACGCTGCAAATCCTGGCTATGTCGCCACAGCACTGGCAGCAGTGCGCCGAACACGGCGAGCAACAGCCACACGGGGCGCAGGAAATGGAAGTCGCCGAGGTTGATGTCCATCTCAGGCCTCCTGCCGTTGACGGGCGAGCATCAGCCGTGGAAGCAGCAGGGCGCCCAGGTGATACATCGCCAGCAGCGCAAGGGCTGCGCCCAGCGGCCACCAGAACAGATCGAGTTTGGGTTGGTGGCTGAGGGTTTTCACCTGATGCGGGGTGAGCTTGTCGAGGGTGGTGTAGACCTGATCCAGGGCGTTGCGGTCTTCGGCGCGGAAGAAGCGTCCGCCGGTGGCCTGGGCAATGTCCTGCAAACCTTGCAGGTTGACCTTGGCTTCGCCTTCGGCGTTCGGGTCGCCGATGCCGATGGTGTGAATCACCACCCCTTTGGCGGCAGCCATGGCGGCTGCGTGATCCGGGGTGATGGCGCTGCTGGTGTCGTTGCCGTCGGTGAGCAGGATCAGCACTTTTTCCTGCTCGTGGGCCTGCTCCAGCAGTTTCAGGCTCAGGCCGATGGCGTCGCCGATGGCCGTGTTGGGGCCGGCCATGCCGATGCCGGTGTCGTCCAGCAGCAGTGACAGGCTGGTGTGATCGAGGGTCAAGGGTGCCTGCGGATAGGCGCCGGTGCCGAACACGATCAGTCCGATTCGATCATCCTTGCGCTTGTCGATGAACCCGTGCACCACCTCCTTGACCGCGGCCAGGCGATTGATTTTCTGGCCGTTGGCGTCGCTGAAGTCGGTGGTTTCCATCGACTGGGAAATGTCGATGGCCAGCATCAGGTCACGCACGGGCTGCTGGCGCTCGATGGGCTGTTCCACCCACACCGGCCGGCTCGCCGCCACCAGCAACAGTGTCCAGACCAGCAGGTTCAGCAGCAACTGCCAGCGGTTGCTGCGGGTACCGGCCTGGCTGGGTGCCTGGCCGACAGCACGGCTCATGGCGCCGAAAAACGGTACGCGCACGGCACTGCGCGCCTCGCGGTAATCGGGCAGGTAGCGATAACCCAGCCATGGCAATGGCAGCAGGATCAGCAACCAGGGGTAATCAAGCTGCCACATGATGACGCTCCACCCAGGTTGTGCAGGTGCTGAACAACAGTTGGCGTTGCTCGTTGGGCATGGCCCGCAAGGTTGCGTCAGGCGCGTAGGCCAGCAGCGACAGTTGTTGGCTGAAGTCGGCGGGCAAGGGTTGTGAAATGTGCCGCTGCAGGAATGCCTGCCAATCCTTGTTTCCTAACGCCGCAGGACCCTGTGGGAGCGGGCTTGCCCGCGATGAGGCCATGACATTCAAAATTGATGTCGACTGACAGGACGCCTTCGCGGGCAAGCCCGCTCCCACAGGGAATGCATTCCAGTTAGAGGACGGCATGGAGAGGGCCACGCGTTTGAGCAGCTCCGGAAGTTCGCGCAACGCATTCAGGTCATTGCTGCGCTGCTGCAACTCCGCCAGCCGTGCCAGTGCCTCGCGCCGATAGCGGTCGCGCCGCCATTGCCTGTAACGTCGGGCGCTGACCAGCAACAGGCTGAGCACCAACAATGTCAGCAACGCCCACCACCCCCACGTCTGCGGCGCATAGCTGACCGGTGCCGGCAGGGCCATTTCCTTGAGTTGGTCGATGCTCGGAACAGCGGGGTTCATCGGCGCCCCCGGACGAGCTTGCCCAGTTCGGCGCGCAGTTGTTCGTGGGCTTCGGTGGCGGTGCTGAACATCATCAACGGCACCTGGCTGCGGCGTAGCAAAGTGGCGACGTCCTTGAGCCGACCGCTGAGAAAATCCCCCAATGGCTGATGCACCTGTTGCCGATCCACCGCCAATTCCACCTGCAATTGCCCCTGGGTGATCAGTACGCGGCCGTTTTTCGGCAGGTTCAGCGCCAGCGGGTCATAGACCTGCATGGCGATCACATCGTTATGGGCCGCCAGTTGCCGCATGAGCTGCAAGGTGCGTTCGCCAGCCCCGGCAAAATCACTGACGATGCAGATCAGGTGATCGTGACCGGCCACGGCCAGGCAATGCTGCAAGACCTTGTCGAGTTGGTCTTCGCCCTCGGCATCCGGGTTGGCGGCATTGAGTGCCTGGTTCTGCTTGGCAATGCGGCTGCACAGCGCCTCGACGCGTTTACGGCTGCGCAGCGGGGCGATGCTGTCGATGCGTTGATCGTTGAATACCAGTCCACCGACGCGGTCGCCGGCGTTGAACACCATCCACGCCGCCAGGGCGCCGAGCTCGGCGGCGATGGCGGATTTGAAGCTGCGTTGCGAACCGAAGAACATCGACATGCGCTGGTCGACGAGGATCAGCACCGGGCGGTCGCGCTCTTCGGTGAATGTCCGTACCACCGGTTTGCCGGTGCGCAGGGAGGCGCGCCAGTCGAGATGACGCAAATCGTCCCCCGGCTGATAACGGCGCAGCTCATCGAAGTTCAGGCCGCGGCCACGCAAGCGCGAAGCGTGATTGCCCGCGAGGATGCTGCCTTGAGGTTGGCGAGCGACAAAACTCAGGTCACGGGCCTTGAACTCCAGGGCCATCAACTGCGCCAGAGAGACATACACCAGGCCGTCGACGCTGTTCATGGGCATCAGGCCGGGATCGCGACTTTATCGAGCAGACGGTCGAGCACCTGGTCGGCGCTCACGCCATCGGCCACCGCGTCGTAGCTCAGTTGCAGGCGATGGCGCAGCACCGGGTGCACCACGGCGCGCACGTTGTCCGGAGACACGAAATCCTGGCCCTGCAACCAGGCGTCGGCCCGGGCACAACGGTCCAGGCCGATACCGCCGCGAGGGCTGGCGCCGATGCTGATCCAGCGCCCGAGATCGGCGTCGTAATCGGCCGGATGGCGCGTGGCATTGATCAGGTCGATCAGGTAGCGGTCGATGGCCGGGGACACGTGCACCGCACTGACTTCCCGGCGCGCGGCAAAGATCACGTCCTGGGCCAGGGCAAAACCCTGCACCGCAGCCGTTTTGGCGCCGAGTGCCTGCTCTTCTTCGCGCAGCAGGCGCAGCACCTGGCTTTCGTTTTCCGCGCTCGGGTAATCGAGCAGCACTTTCATCAGGAAGCGGTCCATCTGCGCTTCCGGCAGCGGGTAGGTGCCTTCCTGTTCGATCGGGTTCTGGGTCGCCACTACGATGAACAGTTCCGGCAGGGCATGGCTGTTGCCGGCCACGGTGATCTGGCGCTCTTCCATGGCTTCGAGCAACGCCGCCTGGACCTTGGCCGGCGCACGGTTGATTTCGTCGGCCAGGATCAGGTTGCCGAACAGCGGGCCGGGCTGGAAGCGGATTTCGTTCTTGCCTTCGACCTGATGCAGCACCTCGGCGCCGGTGATGTCCGACGGCAGCAAATCCGGGGTGAACTGGATGCGGCTCATCTTCGCGTCCAGGTGTTTGGCCAGTGCTTTGACCGTGCGGGTCTTGGCCAGGCCGGGCAGGCTTTCGAGCAGCAGATGCCCGTTGGCCAGCAGGCCGACGAGGATTTGCCGGATCACCTGGTCCTGACCGAGCACCGCTTCGGCGATGCTGGCTTGCAGGGCGTTGAGGTCGTTGAGTGCGGTCATGAAAGGTTCCTGCAGAAGGTCGAACGGGTGCTGATGGCCATCCCTGGTTACCTCTTAAAAAAATGCCAGGGTCAGGTTGACGTTGATGCCATTGCCTTCGGGCCGGTTCTTGGTGTCGAATTCCGGCACCCAACGGGCACTGAGGTTGGCCTGGGCGTCGGCGAACTTGCCGCTCCAGCCTACCGTGGGGCCAGCGCCCACCGAGCGCCCGCGAAAACCGCTGGTTGCGCCGGATCCGGAGTCATCGGTGACCTGCTGGATGTAGCCGGCCACTAAACCGGCGTTCCAGCCGTTGCCGAAACCGTGGGTCCACAGGGCGTCGAGGGTGAAAATGTTGCCGTTGCGATAATCCGTGGCGTCGTTCTCGGTGTAGAACTCCAGGCCGCTCGACAACGTGAACTCGCCGCCCTTGCCATCCAGGTGAGTGAACGCCACTGTCGGCATGAAGGTGTAAGTGTTCTGCCCCGGGTTGGCCAGGCGATCGTCGTTGTAGGCACCGGTCGGCACGTAGATCGGCAGCGAGAACGCGATGTGGTTGAGCTCGTCGAAGTGATAGCCGGCGGCAATCGGCGTCACCAGCATGTCGGCGAATTGGGTGCCGCTGTCCTCGGTGCCCAGGGTCCTGCCGCGAGGGCCGCTGATACTGGCGGTAATGTCGGTGTACTGCACCGGTACACCAATGGCCGAGGCGTAGTTCCAGCGACCCTTGCCCGTGTCCCAGACGCGAGTGAAGTTGGCCATGGTGTAAGACACTTTCATGTCCAGCCCGGTACTCAGGGCGCCCACGATCGGCACCTGGGCATTGCCCTTGAGATCGCCGTCGTACCAGATGCTGGTCAGGGACATGACCCAACCCGGCTCCGGAGGCACGATTCCGGCATCGGAAAACACTTGTTGCCCGGTGATCGGGCGACCGACACCCCCTTCGGCCGCCAGGCCCCATGGGCTGATACTGACCATGCACAGCGCCAACAAGGGGCGCACTACGTAAGGCCTGATCATGAACGACTCCGCTTATTGTTGTTTGGTTGCTGGCGTCAGCAGCGGCAGTTTCCATTGGCCGTTGTTGACTTCCGGTTTGGGCAGGTACAGGCGCAGCACGCCGTAGAACGGACCATTCGGTGCCGGCAGCCAGTTGCTTTGCAATGCTTTGGCCGGTGCCTTGTGCTGCACGTAAAGTGTCAGGCCGCCATCGGCATCGAGCTTGAGGTCGGGCAACATCCGCGAATTGATCAAGTAGCGATTGAGCGGGTTGGCCACCAGCAATTTGTTTTTGCCGTCATACATGGTCAGGGATCAGGTCGAACGTCCAGGTGCCGGTCGAGCACAGCTACCAGCCTTTTTCCAGGTTATGGATGATGAACGGCTGGAAGGTGGCGGACTTGACTTGAGGGTGGTCCTATGCCGGTGCAGTAGCCGGTTGGCCGTCTCGGCGTGAACACGAAAAACAGGCGCCAGTGAAGTCACCCAGACGAAGGCGTACTTCCCCAATTGCTTTGACATCATTCCCCCCGCTTCCCTGGTGGCTGACTGATCGGGCGTGCGGCCCCTTAAGTTCAGCCGCAACTTCGTAATCCCTTTCCGATCAAGCCTGTAGGACTTATCGGATGAAGTTAGCAGTTAACCACGGGTTAGCCAGCCATATGGATTAATTCTTTCGTTTTGTGTGTGGATTCTCGTTATTTTCGTGTACTAAAAAGTTAATGCGGGTCAAAGGCTTGCCCAAGCAAGTTATGTGGCTATCTAGTTAATGTGGGAGCAAGCCCGCTCCCACTGCAAGCTGAGGAGAAGGTCGAATCAGTCAGTTCTTCTTCGCTTGCTCCCAAACCCGCTCTTCCTGCTCGCGCAGTTGCGCAGTGAACTCGGCGCCAAAGTCTTCGGCCTCAAACACCTGGCGAATCTCGATCTCGGCCTCGGTGCCCGGCATCGGGTTGGGGCAGCGCTTGACCCATTCGATGGCTTCTTCTCTGGACTTCACTTTCCACAACCAGAAACCGGCAATCAGTTCCTTGGTTTCGATGAAGGGGCCGTCGATCACCGTGCGTTTTTCACCTGAAAACTTTATGCGAGCGCCTTTGTTGCTCGGGTGCAGGCCTTCGCCCGCGAGCATGATGCCGGCCTTGACCAGCTCTTCGTTGTAGTTGCCCATGGCGGTCAGCAGTTCCTGGCTGGGCATGACGCCGGCTTCGGAATCCTGGCTGGCCTTGATGATGATCATGAATCGCATGGTGTCGTCTCCGTTGCAGTTGAGTGATTCGATTTATAGTCGAACGACGATGGAGCAATTCGACAGAGTGCTATCAAAGGTTTTAGTCGAAGACGTATCGCGTACCTTTCGTCATGAACATCGGGAAGCGGCGGGTGAGGGCGTACTCTGTACTTTTGCCGACTTGTTCGGCTAACAAGTGAACCCTGTGGGAGCGAGCCTGCTCCCACAGGGTTATGGGTTGTATCCAGTTTTGTACGCTGATACATGACAATTTATGTTTGGCCGTAGGTCGCAGGGCAATTTCGTGGTTAACTTCGGCCTCGTCAAAATTCTCCACCACAACGTTCAGAAGGACTCCGTTCATGGCTCAAGTCACTCTTAAAGGCAACCCGGTTCAAGTCAATGGCCAACTGCCACAAGCCGGTTCCAAGGCGCCAGCCTTTTCCCTGGTTGCCGGCAATCTGTCCGACGTCACCCTTAAAGACTTTGCCGGCAAGCGCAAGGTGCTGAACATCTTCCCAAGCGTTGACACCCCGACCTGCGCCACTTCCGTGCGCCAGTTCAACGCCAAGGCCGGTAGCGTCGACAACACTGTCGTGCTGTGCATCTCCGCTGACCTGCCGTTCGCCCAGGCCCGCTTCTGCGGTGCCGAAGGCCTGGAAAATGTACAGAACCTGTCGACACTGCGCGGCGCAGAGTTCATCCAGAACTACGGCGTTGCCATCGCCGACGGCCCGCTCAAGGGCCTGACCGCCCGTGCCGTGGTCGTGCTGGACGAAAACGACAATGTGCTGCACAGCGAACTGGTTGGTGAAATCGCTGATGAGCCGAACTACGATGCGGCACTTGCTGTTCTGAAATAAGTACGTCGTTACAATTGTTAACACCCCCGCTGTCAATAATGCTGTTGTAGGAGCGAGCTTGCTCGCGATGGACTCAAGAACGCTGCGTTTCGTCAGTAGACATGCGTTATCGTTAACGACCATCGCGAGCAAGCTCGCTCCTACACTGATCGGCATTACCCTCTGTCCAGGCCGTTTTCATTTGTGTTTCAGTGTCTTGGATAAAACTCCTGTTACGTAAGCCGAAAGTAAATTGCCGGTAAAGGCGCTTTGCTTAAACCCCGCCAGTGCTTATCGTTCAGCCTCATGTAAAAAAGCCCACGCGCCCAATGGTTGATCACTCAATGCAATCCTCCGCTTCCCGTAGTCCTCGTCGCTGGCTGTTCGGCCTGCTTGTCCTGTTGGTCATCGCCGCCCTGTGCTGGAAATTCTGGCCGGGCAGCGCTGCACCCAAAGAGGCGGCGGGGCAGAAAGCCGTTGCCGGGCATACCGGGCGATCGGGGGGCATGCGCCCGGGGTTCGGCGGTGCGTCAGGGCCAGTACCGGTACGCGTGGCTGCGGCCGTCACCGGTGACTTCCCGCTGTATTTCAAGGCGCTGGGCACAGTCACGGCGCTGAACACCATCAACGTCCGTAGCCGCGTCGGCGGTGAGCTGGTCAAGATCTCTTTCGAAGAAGGGCAGATGGTCAAGGCCGGCGACCTGCTGGCCGAAATCGACCCGCGCCCATACCAGAACGCCTTGCTGCAGGCCGAAGGCACCTTGCTGCAGAATCAGGCGCAATTGAAAAACGCCCAGGTCGATGTCGAGCGCTATCGCGGCCTGTACCGTGAAGACAGTATTGCCAAGCAGACCCTGGACACCGCCGAAGCGCTGGTCGGCCAGTTCCAGGGCACGGTCAAGACCAATCAGGCAGCGGTCAACGATGCCAGACTCAACCTTGAATTCACCCGGATCCGCGCACCCATCACCGGTCGCGTGGGCCTGCGTCAACTGGACGTCGGCAACCTGGTGGCGGCCAACGACACCACCGCCTTGGCGATCATCACCCAGACCCAACCGATCAGCGTGGCCTTCACCCTCCCGGAAAACAGCCTCGACACCGTGCTTGCCCGTTATCGCAGCGGTGCCAGATTGCCAGCTGAAGCCTGGGATCGCGGCGATACCAAATTGCAGGCCACTGGCGTGCTGCAGAGCCTGGACAACCAGATCGACGTCACCACCGGCACCCTGAAATTCAAGGCCCGTTACGAGAACCGCGATCAGTCGCTGTTCCCCAACCAGTTCGTCAATGTGCGCCTGCTGGCCGACACCCTCAAAAACGTGGTGCTCGCACCGTCCGCCGCGATCCAGTTCGGCACCAACGGCACGTTCGCCTATGTTCTGGACGGTGACAAGAAGGTCAAGATCCGTCAGTTGAAAGTCGGTGCCAGTGACGGTCTGAACACCGTGGTCACCGAAGGCCTGTCCGCGGGCGACCGGGTCGTACTGGAAGGCACTGACCGCCTCAAAGACGGCAGCGACGTGGAGGTGGTCAACGACAGCCAGGACGTGCCGACCACGCCAACCGAACACCTGCAGGGCAAGTCGGCGGTCAACGCGGCTGAGCCCGCGACCACCGACAAGGCGAAAAAGGGCGGCGCATGAATCTCTCGCGGCTGTTCATCCTTCGCCCGGTAGCCACCACGCTGAGCATGCTGGCGATTATCCTGGCCGGCGTCATTGCCTATCGGTTGCTGCCGGTGTCGGCGCTGCCCCAGGTCGATTACCCGACCATTCGCGTCATGACCCTGTACCCTGGCGCCAGCCCGGATGTCATGACCAGCGCGGTGACTGCGCCGCTTGAGCGGCAGTTCGGGCAAATGCCCGGCCTGACGCAAATGGCCTCCACCAGTTCCGGCGGTGCGTCGGTGCTGACCCTGCGGTTCAGCCTCGACATCAACATGGACGTGGCCGAGCAACAGGTGCAGGCGGCGATCAACGCGGCCACCAACCTGCTGCCCAAGGACCTGCCGGCACCGCCGGTGTACAACAAGGTCAACCCGGCCGATACGCCGGTGCTGACCCTGGCCATCACCTCCAAGACCATGCTGCTGCCCAAGCTCAACGATCTGGTCGATACGCGCATGGCGCAGAAAATCGCCCAAATCAGCGGCGTCGGCATGGTCAGCATTGCCGGTGGTCAACGCCAGGCCGTGCGGATCAAGGTCAACCCGGAGGCCCTGGCGGCCAACGGCTTGAACCTGTCGGACGTACGCACCCTGATCGGCGCCTCCAACGTCAACCAGCCCAAGGGTAACTTCGACGGCCCGACCCGGGTTTCGATGCTCGATGCCAACGATCAACTGACGTCGCCCAAGGACTACGCCAACCTGATCCTGGCCTATGCCAACGGCGCGCCGTTGCGGCTCAAGGACGTCGCTGAAATCGTCGACGGCGCCGAGAACGAACGCCTCGCGGCATGGGCCAACGAGAACCAGGCCGTACTGCTCAACATCCAGCGTCAGCCCGGTGCCAACGTGATCGAGGTGGTGGACCGGATCAAGGCGCTGCTGCCGAGCATCACCGACAACCTGCCGGCCGGCCTCGACGTGGTGGTGCTGACCGACCGCACCCAGACCATCCGCGCCTCGGTCAAGGACGTGCAGCACGAATTGCTGATCGCCATCGCCCTGGTGGTCATGGTCACCTTTCTGTTCCTGCGTCGCGCCAGCGCCACGATCATTCCGTCGGTGGCCGTGCCACTGTCGCTGATCGGGACCTTCGGCGTGATGTACCTGGCCGGGTTCTCGGTCAACAACCTGACCCTGATGGCCCTGACCATCGCCACCGGTTTCGTGGTGGACGATGCGATCGTCATGCTGGAAAACATTGCGCGCTTCATCGAGGAGGGCGACAGCCCGCTGAACGCGGCGCTCAAGGGCGCCAAGCAGATCGGTTTTACCCTGATTTCCCTGACGTTGTCGCTGATCGCCGTGCTGATCCCGCTGCTGTTCATGGCGGACGTGGTCGGGCGGCTGTTCCGCGAGTTCGCCATAACACTCGCGGTGGCGATCCTGATCTCCCTGGTGGTTTCCCTGACGCTGACGCCGATGATGTGCGCGCGGCTGCTCAAGCGCGAACCCAAGGAAACCGAGCAGGGGCGTTTCTATCGCGCCAGCGGTGCGTTCATCGACTGGATGATCGCCGCTTACGGACGCCAGTTGCAGTGGGTGCTCAAGCACCAGCCCCTGACCTTGATGGTGGCCATCGGCACTCTGGCGCTGACGGTATTCCTGTACATGGTGGTGCCCAAAGGCTTCTTCCCGGTGCAGGACACCGGGGTTATCCAGGGTATTTCCGAAGCGCCGCAATCGATTTCCTTCGCCGCCATGAGCGAGCGTCAGCAGGAGCTGGCCAAGGTGATTCTGGCCGACCCGGCGGTTGAGAGCCTGTCCTCCTATATTGGCGTGGACGGCGACAACTCGACCCTCAACAGCGGTCGTTTGCTGATCAACCTCAAGTCGCACCGCGACCGTGACCTGAGTGCAACGCAAGTGATTGCCCGCCTGCAACCGGAGCTGGACAAGTTGGTCGGCATCCGCCTGTTCATGCAGCCGGTGCAGGACCTGACCATCGAGGACCGGGTCAGCCGCACGCAGTACCAGTTCAGCATGTCGTCGCCGGACTCGGAGCTGCTGAGCCTGTGGAGCGGGCGCCTGGTCGAGGCCTTGGCCGACCGCCCGGAATTGACCGACGTGGCCAGCGATCTGCAGGACAAGGGCCTGCAGGTTTATCTGGTGATCGACCGCGATGCGGCGTCGCGGGTCGGGGTGTCGGTGTCGAACATCACCGATGCGCTGTACGACGCCTTCGGCCAGCGGCAGATTTCCACGATCTACACCCAGGCGAGTCAATACCGCGTGGTCCTGCAATCGCAGTCCGGCGAGAAGATCGGCCCGGATGCGTTGAACCAGATTCACGTCAAGACCACTGATGGCGGGCAGGTGCGCCTGTCCAGCCTGGCGCATATCGAGGAGCGTCAGGCGCAACTGGCGATCACCCACATCGGCCAGTTCCCGGCGGTGATGATGTCCTTCAACCTCGCGCCTGGCGTGGCGCTGGGGCATGCGGTCGAGATCATCGAGCAGGTGCAGAAGGACATCGGCATGCCGATTGGCGTGCAGACCCAGTTCCAGGGCGCGGCGCAGGCTTTCCAGGCCTCGTTGTCGAGCACCTTGCTGCTGATCCTGGCGGCGGTGGTGACCATGTACATCGTGCTGGGCGTGCTCTACGAGAGCTACATCCACCCGATCACCATTCTCTCGACCTTGCCGTCGGCGGCGGTGGGCGCCTTGCTGGCGTTGATCCTCAGTGGCAACGACCTGGGCATGATCGCGATCATTGGCATCATCCTGCTGATCGGCATCGTCAAGAAGAACGCGATCATGATGATCGACTTCGCCCTCGACGCCGAGCGCAACCAGGGCATGGACCCGCAAACGGCGATCTATCAGGCCGCCTTGCTGCGTTTCCGGCCGATCCTGATGACCACCCTGGCGGCGCTCTTCGGTGCCGTGCCGCTGATGCTGGCCACCGGTTCCGGCGCGGAACTGCGCCAGCCGCTGGGCCTGGTGATGGTCGGCGGCCTGTTGCTGAGCCAGGTGTTGACCCTGTTCACTACGCCTGTGATCTACCTGTATTTCGATCGGTTGGGACGCCGCTTTGGTAAGTCTGACTCGAAAGAGGTGGTGGTATGACGGCGAGCTACAAGCTGCAAGCTTCAAGCCGCAAGTTAAAGCCTGCGCGATCCCTGCTTTTTTCTTGCAGCTTGCAGCTTGCAGCTAGTGGTTGCCACCTATGAATCTCTCGGGTCCATTCATCAAACGCCCCGTGGCAACCATGCTGCTTTCATTGGCCATCATGCTGCTGGGCGGCGTGAGCTTCGGTTTACTGCCCGTGTCGCCGCTGCCGCAAATGGACTTTCCGGTGATCGTGGTCCAGGCCAGCCTGCCCGGGGCCAGTCCCGAGGTGATGGCGTCGACGGTGGCCACGCCGCTGGAACGCTCCTTCGGCGCCATCGCCGGGGTCAATACCATGAGCAGCCGCTCCAGCCAGGGCTCGACCCGGGTGATCCTGCAATTCGACCTGGACCGCGACATCAACGGCGCGGCGCGGGAAGTGCAGGCGGCCATCAACGCCTCGCGCAACCTGCTGCCCAGCGGGATGCGCAGCATGCCGACCTACAAGAAGGTCAACCCGTCCCAGGCGCCGATCATGGTGCTGTCGCTGACCTCCGATGTGCTGGAAAAAGGCCAGCTCTATGACCTGGCCTCGACGATCCTGTCCCAGAGCCTGTCCCAGGTGCAGGGCGTCGGCGAGGTGCAGATCGGCGGCAGTTCGCTGCCGGCGGTGCGTATCGAACTCGAACCGCAGGCGCTGAACCAGTACGGCGTGGCCCTGGACGATGTGCGCAACACCATCGCCAATGCCAACGTACGCCGGCCCAAGGGTTCGGTGGAGGACGATCAACGTCTGTGGCAGGTCCAGGCCAACGACCAACTGGAAAAAGCCAAGGACTACGAGTCGCTGATCATCCACTACAACGGCGGCGCGGCCCTGCGCCTCAAGGACGTGGCCAAGGTCAGCGACGGCGTCGAAGACCGCTACAACAGCGGTTTCTTCAACGACGACGCGGCAGTGCTGCTGGTGATCAACCGGCAAGCCGGGGCCAACATCATCGAGACGGTCAACGAGATCAAGGCGCAGTTGCCGGCGTTGCAGGCGGTGTTGCCGGCCAGCGTCAAGCTGAACCTGGCCATGGATCGTTCACCGGTGATCAAAGCCACGTTGCACGAAGCGGAAATGACCTTGCTGATCGCCGTGGCGCTGGTGATCCTGGTGGTGTTCCTGTTCCTCGGGAACTTCCGTGCCTCGCTGATCCCGACCCTGGCGGTGCCGGTGTCGCTGGTCGGTACCTTTGCCGTGATGTACCTCTACGGCTTTTCGCTGAACAACCTGTCGCTGATGGCGCTGATCCTGGCCACCGGGCTGGTGGTGGACGATGCCATCGTGGTGCTGGAGAACATTTCCCGGCACATCGACGAAGGCGTGCGGCCGATGAAGGCGGCCTACCTCGGTGCCCAGGAAGTCGGCTTTACCTTGCTGTCGATGAACGTGTCGCTGGTGGCGGTGTTCCTGTCGATCCTGTTCATGGGCGGGATCATTGAAAGCCTGTTCCGCGAATTCTCCATCACCCTGGCGGCCGCCATCGTGGTGTCGCTGCTGGTGTCATTGACCCTGACCCCGATGCTCTGCGCCCGCTGGCTCAAGCCGCACACGCCGGGGCAGGAGAACCGCTTGCAACACTGGAGCCGGCGGGCCAACGACTGGATGGTTGGCAAATACGCCACCAGCCTCGACTGGGTGCTGCGCCACAAACGCCTGACGTTGCTCAGTCTGTTCGTGACAATCGGCGTTAATATTGCGCTGTATATTGTTGTTCCTAAAACATTTTTACCTCAGCAGGATACCGGTCAGCTGATCGGTTTCGTGCGCGGTGACGACGGCCTGTCGTTCAGTGTGATGCAGCCGAAGATGGAGATTTTCCGTCGGGCGGTCTTGAAGGATGAGGCGGTAGAAAGCGTCGCCGGCTTCATCGGCGGCAACAACGGCACCAACAACGCCTTCATGCTGGTGCGGCTGAAGCCGATCAAGGAACGCAACATTTCAGCGCAGAAAGTCATCGAACGCCTGCGCAAGGAAATGCCCAAGGTGCCCGGCGCACAGCTGATGCTCATGGCGGACCAGGACCTGCAGTTCGGTGGTGGCCGTGAGCAGACCACCTCGCAATACTCCTACATCCTGCAAAGCGGGGATCTCGGGGCATTGCGCGAGTGGTATCCGAAAGTCGTCACTGCGCTCAGGGCCCTGCCGGAACTGACGGCCATCGATGCGCGGGAAGGCCGGGGCGCCCGGCAGGTGACCCTGATCGTCGACCGCGACCAGGCCAAGCGCCTGGGTGTCGACATGGACATGGTCACGGCGGTGCTGAACAACGCCTACAGCCAGCGGCAGATTTCGACCATCTACGACAGCCTCAACCAGTATCAGGTGGTGATGGAGGTCAACCCGAAATACGCCCAGGACCCGGTCACCCTCAAGCAGGTCCAGGTGATCACCGCCGATGGCGCGCGGATCCCGCTGTCGACCATCGCCCATTACGAAAACAGCCTGGAAAATGACCGGGTCAGCCACGAAGGCCAGTTCGCCTCGGAAAGCATTGCCTTCGACATGGCCGAAGGCGTGACCGTGGAGCAGGGTGGTGCCGCCATCGAGCGGGCGATTGCCAAGGTCGGGCTGCCGGAAGAGGTGATCGCGAAAATGGCCGGCACAGCCGACGCTTTCGCGGCGACCCAAAAGAGTCAGCCGTGGATGATTCTGGGGGCGTTGGTGGCGGTGTATCTGGTCTTGGGTGTGCTGTACGAAAGCTACATTCATCCGCTGACCATCCTCTCCACCCTGCCGTCCGCCGGGGTCGGCGCGTTGCTGTCGATCTATGCGCTGGGCGGCGAGTTCAGCCTGATTTCGTTGCTGGGGCTGTTTCTGCTGATCGGCGTGGTCAAGAAAAACGCCATTCTGATGATCGACCTGGCGTTGCAGCTGGAGCGGCATCAGGGCATGGCGCCGCTGGAATCGATTCGCAGTGCCTGCCTGCAACGTCTGCGACCGATCCTGATGACCACCCTGGCGGCGATCCTCGGTGCCTTGCCATTGCTGCTGAGCCGCGCCGAAGGGGCGGAAATGCGCCAGCCGCTGGGCCTGACCATCATCGGCGGGCTGATCTTCAGCCAGGTGTTGACGCTTTACACCACACCAGTGGTTTACCTCTATCTCGACAAACTGCGCCATCGCTTCAACAAATGGCGTGGAGTGCGTACCGATGCTGCTCTGGAAACTCCGCTATGACTGAACGTTCGCTTTTCAACCTGGCTGCACCGCTGATCACGGCTCGAGGCTCGCGTCTGCTGAGCCTGTCACTGTGCGTGGCGATGCTCAGTGCCTGCGCCGTCGGCCCGGATTACCAGCGCCCGCAAACCGCGGAACCTGCGCAATACAAGGCAGCAGAAGGCTGGCGCCAGGCCAACCCGAGCGATGCCCTGGCGCGCGGGGCATGGTGGGAGCTTTATGGCGATCAACAGCTCAATGGCCTGATCGAGCAGCTCAACAGCGCCAACCAGACCGTCGCCCAGTCCGAAGCCCAGTACCGTCAGGCCCAGGCCTTGGTGCGCAGCGCACGCGGGGCGTTTTTCCCGACGGTCGACCTGAACGTCAGCAAGAACCGTTCGAGCCAGGGCACCGGCAGCAGCAACTCCAGCCTGAGCAGTTCCTCCAGCGGTATTCGCGACACGTATTCGGCCCAGGCGGGCGTCAGTTGGGAAGCGGATGTGTGGGGCAAGCTGCGCCGTGGCCTGGAAGCCGACACCGCGAATGCCCAGGCAAGCTTTGCCGATCTGGCGGCCATGCGCCTGAGTCAACAGTCGGAGCTGGTGCAGAATTACCTGCAATTGCGCGTGATCGATGGCCAGAAGCGCCTGCTCCAGGACACGGTCGAGGCTTATCAGCGCTCCCTGAAGATGACCGAGAACCAGTACCGCGCCGGCGTATCGGGCAAGGACGCCGTGGCCCAGGCCCAGACCCAGCTCAAGAGCACCGAAGCGGACATGATCGACCTGATCTGGCAACGCGCGCAGTTCGAGAACGCCATTGCCGTGCTGATCGGCCTGCCGCCGGCGCAGTTCAGCCTGGCGCAAAGCCAGGACATTCCGCAGTTGCCGCAAGTGCCGGTGGCCCTGCCTTCGCAGTTGCTGGAGCGTCGCCCGGACATCGCATCCGCCGAACGTTCGGTGATGGCTGCCAACGCCAACATCGGTGTGGCCAAGGCGGCCTATTACCCGGACCTGACCCTGAGCTTGAACGGTGGTTACAGCAGCAGTACCTCGAAAGACTTGTTCAGCCTGCCGAACCGCTTCTGGTCGGTCGGGCCGCAATTGGCCATGACCCTGTTCGACGGCGGCCAGCGCTCGGCGGAAGTCGACCGCAGTGAAGCGGCCTATGACGAAACAGTGGCCAAGTACCGCCAGACCGTGCTGGACGGATTCCGCGAAGTGGAAAACTTCCTGGTGCAACTCAAGGTGCTGCAGGACGAAGCCGTTGTGCGCCAACAGGCGCTGGACGCCGCCCGTGAATCGTTGCGTCTGACCCAGAACCAGTACAAGGCCGGCTTGATCGCCTACATCGATGTGGTGGTGACCCAGGCGGCGGCGCTGAGCAATGAGCGCAGCAACCTGGACCTGTTGCAAAGCCGCCTGATCGCCAGCGTGCAGTTGATTGCCGCGCTGGGCGGTGGCTGGGACGGACAGCTTGAGGTGAGCGAGAGCCGATAGCGCAATCCCTGTGGGAGCGAGCTTGCTCGCGATAGCGGTGGTTCAGGCAACATTCATGCTGAATGTGACGCAGTCATCGTCGGAACGCCGCCCGGAGCAAGCTCGCTCCCACAGGTTTTTTGCTCTCGACTCCTTCCTTGTGGCAGGCGCCAGCAGCTTGATGCGAGTTAATGTAAAACCTTAAAACAAGCGTTTCATCGGACTGATGGCCCTTTGCTAATTTTGTGAGTGCGTTCTCATTCGGAATCAGTACAATCGCCGCATTTTCCCCCGGCGAGAATCAATACCATTAACGGGGGCATTCGCGAGAAGTCCCCATGCTCATCGGTAGCTATTCCCCCACCCTGGTTATCATTTCGCTCTGTGTCGCGATTCTCGCTTCCTATACCGCACTCGACCTGACCGGACGCATTGCCACTGCCAAAGGCCGCGCCGTGCATTTGTGGACCGCCGGCGGGGCCATTGCCATGGGCATCGGCATCTGGTCGATGCACTTTATCGGCATGCTCGCATTCAAGCTGCCGATCGATCTGGGCTATGACGGCGCAATCACCCTGTTGTCGCTGTTGATCGGCGTGCTCTCCAGTGGTTTCGCGCTGTGGCTGGTCAGCCAGCCAAAACTGCCGGCCTGGCAACTGGCCTTTGGCGCGCTGGTCATGGGCGCTGGCATCAGCGCGATGCACTACACCGGTATGGCGGCCATGCGCATGCAACCAGGCATCGACTATGACCCGACGCTGTTCGGCGCTTCGCTGATGATCGCTGTCGCTGCCTCGGGCGCGGCATTGTGGATCGCGTTCCATTTACGCCAACACACGCCTTATGTCCGCCTGATCCGCGGCGGTGCCGCCGTGATCATGGGCATCGCCATCGTCGGCATGCACTACACAGGGATGGCCGCTGCACGCTTTGCCGATGGCAGCTTTTGCGGGGCTGCGGTCGACGGCCTGAATGGTAAGGGTCTGGACAACCTGGTGCTGATCACCACGTTGGCGGTGCTGTGCATTGCCTTGCTGACCTCGATCCTCGATGCGCGCCTGGAGGCTCGCACTGCAAGCTTGGCCCAGTCGCTGACCGAAGCCAACCGTGAACTGACCCAACTGGCCCTGCACGACACCCTCACCGGGTTGCCGAACCGGACGTTGCTCGCCGACCGAATCGATCAGGCCATGTCGCGGGTTCGTGAACAGGGTGGTTGCTTTGCCCTGATGTTCATCGACCTGGACGGCTTCAAACCCGTCAACGATGCCTTCGGCCACCACATGGGCGACTTGCTGTTGCGCGAAGTGGCCCTGCGCCTGCGCGAAGACTTGCGCAGCCAGGACACCCTGGCGCGGATCGGCGGCGATGAGTTCGTGTTGCTGGTGCAATTGAGCGAACAGAACGATGCCTTGAACCTCGCGGCCCGCCAGGTCGGGTTGATCGCGCAGGCGTTCCGGGTTGCCGAACATGATTTGCACATTTCCGCCAGTGTCGGCATCGCGCTCTATCCGGGTAACGGGCAGTCCGCCCACGAATTGCTGATGAACGCCGACGCGGCGATGTACCACGCCAAGGGCGCGGGTAAAAACGGCTACAGCTTTTTCGACGCCTCGATGAACACCAACGCGCGCAAGCAACTGCAATTGCTGCAGGATTTGCGCAATGCCGTGGAGCATCAGGAATTCAGCCTGCATTACCAGCCCAAGTTCGATGCCGCCAATGGCCGGCCGGTGGGCGCCGAGGCCCTGTTGCGCTGGGAGCATCCGACGCAAGGCTTGCTGTTGCCGGACAAATTCATCGAACTGGCGGAAAAGACCGGGCTGATCATTCCGATCGGCGAGTGGGTGCTCAACGAAGCGTGCCGCCAGATGCGCGAGTGGTACGTGCTGGGCTACACCGATTGGCGCATCGCAGTGAACCTGTCGGCCATCCAGTTTTGCCATGCCGGGCTGGTCCAGAGCGTCGCCAAGGCATTGGCGACTCACCATCTGCCGGCCAATAGCCTGACCCTGGAAATCACTGAAACCACCGCCATGAGCGATGCCGACGCGAGCATGACGGTGCTCCAGGAACTCTCGGAAATGGGTGTCGACCTGTCCATCGACGATTTTGGCACCGGTTATTCGAGTTTGATGTATCTCAAGCGCCTGCCGGCCAACGAACTGAAGATCGACCGCGGTTTTGTCCGTGACCTGGAGCACGACAGCGATGACGCCGCGATCGTTTCGGCCATCGTGGCGCTCGGCCAGGCGCTGGGGTTGCGCATCGTTGCCGAGGGAGTGGAGACGGACTCGCAGCAGGACTTCCTGACGCAACTGGGCTGCGACTCGTTGCAGGGTTACCTGCTGGGGCATCCGCTGCCAGCCGCAGGTTTCATGATGGAAATCCATCGCTCGGAGCGATTGGCGCTGGCTTGATAGTCCGTGTCATCGTTCATCGCGGGCAAGCCACGCTCCCACAGAATATGCAAAACCTGTGGGAGCGTGGCTTGCCCGCGATGGCGTCTGTGCAAACGCCACCGAAGCCATGCAAAAACCATCAATGGCGGTTATTCTTGCCCCCGACCGCTTAAGCTTTGATTGGGGGGAAGGCTCGCATGGACAAAGTCATCGTCATCACCGGCGGCAGCCGCGGCATTGGTGCCGCCACCGCACTGTTGGCCGCCGCGCAGGGCTATCGGATCTGCATCAACTACCAGGTGGACGAAAAGGCTGCACTCGGCGTGCTGGAGCAAGTCCGCGCCCTCGGTGCGCAAGCCATTGCGGTACGGGCCGACGTCAGCATCGAAGACGAAGTCATCGCGCTGTTCCATCGGGTCGACAATGAACTGGGCCGGGTCACGGCGCTGGTGAACAACGCCGGCACCGTGGGGCAAAAGTCCCGGGTCGACGAAATGTCCGAGTTCCGCATTCTCAAGATCATGAAAACCAACGTCCTGGCGCCGATCCTCTGCGCCAAGCACGCGATCCTGCGCATGTCGCCCAAACACGGCGGGCAGGGCGGCAGTATCGTCAACGTGTCCTCGGTGGCCGCACGCTTGGGCGCGCCCAACGAATATGTCGACTACGCAGCGTCAAAGGGGGCGCTGGACACCTTCACCATCGGCCTGTCCAAGGAAGTGGCGGGAGAGGGGATCCGTGTCAACGCGGTGCGCCCGGGCTACATCTACACCGATTTTCATGCCTTGAGCGGCGATCCGGACCGGGTCAGCAAGCTGGAATCGGCGATCCCGATGGCACGGGGCGGGCGGCCGGATGAAGTGGCCGAGGCGATTGTCTGGTTGTTGTCGGACAAGGCTTCCTATGCGACGGGGACTTTCGTCGATCTTGGCGGTGGGCGTTGATCTGAGGTTCGCGTTGTCAGTGCTGGCCTCTTCGCGGGCAAGCCCGCTCCCACAGGGTTACCTGGTGTACGCAAAGTCTGTGAACACCCGAGATTCCTTGTGGGAGCGGGCTTGCCCGCGAAGGCATTTGACCGGGCGACGACTGTTTATCAGAACGACCGCACAATCCGCCCCAACGTCTCCATCGCCTTTTCCGCCGCCTCATCCCACGGGCTCCCATAGTTCAACCGAATACAATTCCTGAACCTTTGCGTCGGTGAAAAAATCGGCCCCGGCGCAATGCTGATTCCCTGCGCCAGCGCCATCTGAAACAACTTCAACGAATCCATCTGCTCCGGCAATTCCAGCCACAAAAAGTACCCGCCTGCCGGTTGGCTGACCCGGGTCTGCGCCGGGAAATAGCGGGCGATGGCGGCGAGCATGGCGGCTTGCTGGTCTTCCAGCGCATGACGCAATTTACGCAGGTGCCGGTCGTAGCCGCCGTGTTGCAGGTAATCGGCGATCGCCGCCTGGGCGGGCATCGACGCGCACAGCGAGGTCATGAGTTTCAGGCGTTCGATTTTCTGCGCGTAGCGCCCGGCGGCGACCCAGCCGATGCGGTAACCGGGGGCCAGGCTCTTGGCGAACGAGCCGCAATGCATCACCAGACCTTCGGTATCGAATGCCTTGGCCGGTTTCGGGGCTTGTTGACCGTAATACAGTTCGGCGTAGACATCGTCTTCGATCAGCGGCACCTGGTGGCGGCGCAGCAGTTCCACGAGCTGTTGTTTCTTGGCCTCGGGCACAGTCGCGCCCATGGGGTTCTGGAAGCTGGTCATGCACCAGCAGGCCTTGATCGGATGACGCTCCAGGGTTTGTTCGAGCACGCCGAGGTCGATGCCGTCGCGCGGGTGCACGGGGATTTCCACGGCTTTGAGTTTCAGCCGTTCGAGCACTTGCAGGCAGGCGTAGAACGCCGGGGCTTCGATGGCCACCAGGTCGCCAGGTTGCGTCACCGCTTGCAGGCACAGGTTGAGGGCTTCCAGGGCGCCGTTGGTGATCAGCAGTTCTTCCATGGGCAGCATCAGCCCGCCGACCATGTAGCGCAGGGCGATTTGCCGGCGCAGCTGCGGGTTGCCCGGCGACAGGTCGGTGACCACCATGCGCGGGTCCATCTCGCGGGTGGCGCTGGCCAGGGAGCGGGACAAGCGTTGCAGGGGGAACAGCGTCGGGCTGGGGAATGCCGAGCCGAAGGGCACGGTGTTCGGGTCCTTGATCGAGTCGAGTACCGAAAACACCAGCTCGCTGACGTCGACTTCCGTGGATTCGTTGACCTCATTGCTGATCACCGGCTCGGAAAACGGTCGCGGCGCATGGGCATTGACGAAATAGCCGGAGCGCGGACGGGCGCGGATCAGTCCACGACGTTCCAGCAGGTAGTAGGCCTGGAACACCGTCGACGGGCTGACGCCGTAGGTCTGGCTGGCGTAGCGCACTGACGGCACACGCTGGCCGGGACCCAGGACGCCGGTGCGGATCAGTTCTGCGATGTCGTCAGCGAATTTTTCGTAGCGTTTCATCGGTGTCCCGCAATGGAGTCGTTTCGATTAATTGTGGCGAGGGGGCTGCCTGTGGCGAGGGGGCAAGCTCCCTCGCCACAGTGGATTGCGTTGCCAAAACAAGACTGCACTTCACCAAGTCAACATCTTAAAGGCTCAGCGATTCATTGGCGCAACAAACCGGCTCTTCGCCACGCTGTAGACGCCAGGCTCATCGCTGTCGATCACTTCGAAGCCGATGCTCTGCGAACTGCTGGCCGGGCGTTCCGTGAGCATCACCACCGACACCGGCACGTCGACAATCTCGCCCGGCGCCAGGCTCAGTACGGTCTTGCCCTGCAACTCGAAATCATCGGCATCGACCAGACTCAATTGATAGTCCTGACGCTGCTGGGTCTTGTTGATCACCTTCAGGCTGTAGATGTTTTCGATCTGCCCCCGGCTGTTTTCGCGAAACAGGCCCCGGTCCTTGCTGACGTCGAGCGAGACCATCGGCCGTTCCATCAATGCCACCACCAGGGCGGCGATCATCACCAGCAATACGGCGGTGTAGCCGATCAGGCGCGGACGCAGCAGGTGCGTCTTGCCACCTTGCAACTGATGTTCGGAGGTATAGCTGATCAGTCCCCGGGCGTAGCCCATTTTGTCCATGATCGAATCGCAGGCGTCGATGCACGCGGCGCAACCGATGCATTCCATCTGCAAGCCATCGCGGATGTCGATGCCGGTCGGGCAGACCTGTACGCAGAGCTGGCAATCGATGCAATCGCCCAGACCGGCCTCGGCGGGTTTGACCTCGCGTTTGCGCGGGCCACGGTTTTCGCCACGGGCCACGTCGTAGGAAATGGTCAGGGTGTCTTTATCAAACATCACGCTCTGGAAACGCGCGTAAGGGCACATGTGCATGCACACCGCTTCACGCAACCAGCCGGCATTGATGTAGGTGGCACCGGTGAAAAACAGCACCCAGAACAGGCTGACGCCGCTCATTTGCAAGGTCAGCAGCTCTTCGGCCAGTGGTCGGATCGGAGTGAAGTAGCCGACGAAGGTCAGGCCGGTCAGCAGGCTGATGGCCAGCCACAAGGTGTGTTTGGCTGAGCGGCGCATCAGTTTGTTGAGCCCCCACGGCGCGGCTTGCAGCTTGATCCGTTGGTTGCGCTCGCCCTCGGTGACTTTCTCGCACCACATGAAGATCCAGGTCCACGAACTTTGTGGGCAGGTGTAGCCGCACCAGACCCGGCCGGCAAACACGGTGATCGCGAACAGGCCGAACGCGGCGATGATCAACAGCGCCGACAGCAGGATGAAGTCCTGCGGCCAGAAAGTCGCGCCGAAGATATGGAATTTACTTTCGGAAAGATCCCAGAGCACTGCCTGTCGGCCGCCCCAGTTCAACCACACGGTGCCGAAAAACAGCAAAAACAGAAAACCCGCGCCGCTGATGCGCAGGTTGCGGAACAGCCCGGTGAAGCTGCGGGTGTGGATCAGGTTGTCACTGGTTTTGGCCTTCGTCCCTGGACGCGAAGGCTCGAATGTTTCTACGGTTCGGACGGGGATTCTTTCGCTCATGGTCTTTCGCTCATCAGCCTCCATCAGGCATGAGCACTATGAGCGGCGATCTGTTTGCATAACAGACTCAGGTATTGCATTAAAAAGCGGATCAGATGGCCATGACCGCCCGGCCTGCGACAACTTGAAGCACCTGTCGCACAAAGGTGCAAACGCTTGGGCAAAACAGTTGCGGCGGGTGTTGATCAACGTCAGTCAAATCACCGAATCACTGTCGCTGGCTTTCAGGTGCCGACGTCCATCCACCGCGCCTGCGACGGTCAAGGCGTCGGCTTCCGCTTCGGTGATGTAGATCCGCTGGCCTTCGATGTCCACTGCCGACATGGCTTTGCTTCCATCGGTGACGATGGTCACGTCAGGACACAGACGAATTTGTTCGCCATTTTCGGTGGTGAAAAAGCAGGTCTGGTTCTCAATGCGCACGGTCATGGCGGAATCCATTTTCAGGGGTATCTAAAGTTTCAGGCCGCAATCGCCGGTCATCGTTCTGTGCAACCGATTAATGGTCGCTGCGGTCCACTCTCCATGGCTCCTCACAAGGACAACACCATGAACGCCTGGTGGCACGAAGTCTGGGTGACCCTGCAAGCCGAGTTCGCCGACATTACCGATGCCTCGCAATTGACGCGGATGACCGTGCGTCTGTTGATGGCCGCCTTGCTGGGCGGGATTCTCGGGTTCGAGCGCGAGCACCAGGGCAAGGCCGCTGGCGTGCGCACCCACATGCTGGTGGCGATGGGGGCGGCGCTGTTCGTGCTGGTGCCGCAAATGTCCGGTTCACAGGCCGATGCCATGAGTCGGGTCGTGCAGGGCGTGATTGCCGGGATCGGCTTTCTCGGGGCCGGCACCATCCTGAAAAACCGCGAAGGCGACGAAAGCGACGTCAAGGGCCTGACCACCGCCGCCGGCCTGTGGATGACCGCCGCCATCGGCGTCGCCACCGGGCTGGGCCGGGAGGCGACGGCAGTGCTCAGCACGCTGTTGGCGCTGGGGGTGTTCAGTGTGATGCCGAGGATCGTGAAGCTGATTGACAAGGATCATCAACCCTAGGCGCTGTCAGGGATTAACCCTGTCTGCGCAGTTGCTTCACAGCCTGAGTCCGGCTCGTTGCTCTTCGTTTCCGAGAGTTCGTGCTGGCTGTAGTCCATATCACCGTGCAGCAAATGTTTCTCCAGTTCCCTGATGATTGAGCTTTTGGTTGATTGTTCAGAGGGATTGCGCTCGGCTTCGAAGCAAAGAAATTCGTAGTTGAATATTTTCAAGGGATGGCCAGCCGTCGGTAGGTCGTTCACGGTGTAGCGCGTGGTGCTGTGCGCTAGCTTTGTTTGTGAATTCGCTGACGCTGGAAAAAAACGTTTTCATGGCTAACCACACTCAAGGCTGAAGAAGTGATGGCTATATAAGGCGCGGGGTGCAAGTTTCGTAAAGTGTCGGACGGGCAGAATGGGCGCTTTAGGATCGGTACTACAGGTACTTGGGAAGCGTCATTCATTTTTGATGATCGTTCCTGGTGTCGAGGCAGGAACGATCAACTGTCTTCATTCAGGATTCACAATCACCGGCGGCATCGTCGCTGGTGGTTCTTCCCTTGGCGGCGGGGTTGTGCCGGGTGGGTCCTGTTCGGGCACCGGTTGTGGTTCGCTCGGCGGTATCACCGGGTTGTCGATGTTTGGATCGGGGGTTTCTGCCGGGAATGGATTGGTCATGGTTCAAGCCTCCGGTGGCACGTGGCGTGAGTCGTGCTTAAGTAGGTGGACTGCTGTGCGAACGATTTGATTCCGCAAATTGCTGATGAACTTTTCCCGGCAGCCATCGCTCGGAACCTAAGTGAGTAGGTCCCGGGGCGGATGGCCCGTTGGGGTAGCGACCAGACACAAGCGCGTCCATGGGGCGTAAGGAGAGAGGCTCGATGACGGCTGAAAAACCGACTGAGTTGAGCTACAACCCGCACATGCCGCTGTCGCAGGCGCTGTTGCTGCCGCGCATTGTCATAGAAAACATCATGCCGACCCTTGACGGCGGGCAGTTCGCGGTCAAGGCGGTGGTGGGGCAGGATGTGGTGGTCACCGCCAAGGTCTTTGCCGACGGGCATGACAAGCTAGCGGTTCGCGTGCGCTGGCGGGCCGAGGACGAGGATGTCTGGCAAAGCGCTGTCATGCACGATCTGGGCAACAACGGCTGGCAGGGGCAGTTCCGGGTGAACAGTCAGGGCCGTTATCTTTACTGTATCGAAGCCTGGATCGATCAGTTCGCCAGTTTTTGCTACGAACTGGAAAAGAAGCATGTGGCAGCGGTGCCCGTCAGCCTCGAATTGCAGGAAGGGCGGATCCAGGTGCAGCAAGCCGCCGAGCGCAGTGAGGGGCAGCTCAGTGAGCAATTGGCGGCATTGCACCATGAACTGGCAGGACTGCTCGAAACCGAGCAGGTCGCACTGTTTTTGCACCAACGTAGCGCCGATCTCATGGCCCGCGTCGATCATCGTGCTTACCTCAGCCTGAGCCCGGAGTACCCGGTGGATGTGGAGCGCGAGCTGGCGCAATTCGCCAGTTGGTATGAGTTGTTTCCGCGTTCGATCACCGACAGCCCGGAACGCCACGGTACTTTCAACGACGTGCATTCGCGGCTGGCGATGATCCACGACATGGGCTTCGATGTGCTGTATTTCCCGCCGATCCACCCGATCGGGCGCAGTTACCGCAAGGGCCCGAACAACTCGCTGACGGCAGGCCCCGATGATCCGGGCAGTCCCTATGCGATCGGTAGCGAGGAGGGCGGCCACGAGGCGATTCACAAGCAGTTGGGGACTCGCGAAGACTTCCGGCGACTGGTCTCGGCCGCTGCGGCGCACGGCCTGGAAATCGCCCTCGACTTCGCCATCCAGTGCTCCCAGGACCACCCATGGCTCAAGCAGCACCCCGGCTGGTTCAACTGGCGGCCTGACGGCACGATCAAGTACGCGGAGAACCCGCCGAAGAAATACCAGGACATCGTCAACGTCGACTTCTATGCCCCCGAGGCGATTCCGAGCCTGTGGGTGGAGCTGCGCGACATCGTGGTGGGTTGGGTCGAGGAGGGCGTGAAGATCTTTCGCGTCGATAACCCGCACACCAAGCCGTTGCCGTTCTGGCAATGGCTGATCGCCGATGTACGGGCGCTGTACCCCGAAGTGATCTTCCTGGCCGAGGCCTTTACTACTCCGGCGATGATGGCGCGCCTGGGCAAGGTCGGTTATTCCCAGAGCTATACCTATTTCACCTGGCGCAACACCAAGGCCGAACTGGCGACCTACTTCACCGAACTCAATGAATCGCCGTGGCGCGAGTGTTACCGGCCGAATTTTTTCGTCAATACACCGGACATCAACCCGGCGTTTCTGCATGACTCCGGACGTCCCGGGTTCCTCATCCGCGCCGTGCTGGCGACCATGGGGTCAGGCCTGTGGGGCATGTACTCGGGTTTCGAGTTGTGCGAGTCGGCACCGGTACCGGGCAAGGAGGAGTATCTGGACTCCGAGAAGTACGAGATCCGCCCCAGGGACTTCAACGCGCCGGGCAACATCATTGCCGAGATTGCCCAGCTCAACCGCATCCGTCGGCAGAACCCGGCGCTGCACTCGCATCTGGGCCTGAAGGTCTACAACGCCTGGAACGACAACATCCTGTACTTCGGCAAACGCAGCGCCGATGGAGGCAATTTCATCCTGGTGGCGGTCAGCCTCGATCCGCACAACGTGCAGGAGGCGAATTTCGAGTTGCCGCTGTGGGAAATGGGGCTGCCCGACGACGCCAGCACCCAGGGCGAAGACCTGATGAATGGTCATCGCTGGACCTGGCATGGCAAGCATCAGTTCATGCGGATCGACCCGGCGTACCAGCCGTTCGGGATTTGGAGAATTACCGCCTCTTGAGAACACCACAGGGGATTCTCAGCCTGTGGCCAAGATGAATTCACCAGGAGTTTCACATGGCGAAGAAACCCAAGGCAGCCACGTTCATCAAGGACCCGCTCTGGTACAAGGATGCGGTGATCTATCAAGTACACGTCAAATCGTATTTCGACTCCAACAACGACGGGATCGGCGACTTTCCCGGGCTTATCGCCAAGCTCGACTACATCGCCGACCTGGGCGTCAACACCATCTGGCTCTTGCCCTTCTACCCCTCGCCACGGCGCGACGACGGTTATGACATCGCCGAGTACCGCGGCGTGCACAGTGACTACGGGACCATGGCCGATGCCAGGCGTTTCATTGCCGAGGCACACAAACGCGGCCTGCGGGTGATCACCGAACTGGTCATCAACCACACCTCCGACCAGCACCCGTGGTTCCAGCGCGCACGCAAGGCCAAACCCGGATCGGCGGCGCGGGACTTCTACGTGTGGTCCGACGACGATCAGAAATACGACGGCACCCGCATCATCTTTCTCGATACAGAGAAGTCCAACTGGACCTGGGACCCGGTCGCCGGCCAATACTTCTGGCACCGTTTCTATTCCCACCAGCCGGACCTGAATTTCGATAACCCGCAAGTCATGAAAGCGGTGCTATCGGTGATGCGTTACTGGCTCGACATGGGCATCGACGGCTTGCGCCTGGATGCGATTCCCTACCTGATCGAGCGCGACGGCACCAACAACGAAAACCTGCCGGAAACTCACGACGTCCTGAAACAGATCCGCGCCGAAATCGATGCCAATTACCCCGACCGCATGCTGCTGGCGGAGGCCAATCAGTGGCCGGAGGACACCCAGCTGTACTTCGGCGACACCGACAAAAAAGGCCTGAACGGCGACGAATGCCACATGGCCTTTCACTTCCCGTTGATGCCGCGCATGTACATGGCGCTGGCCCAGGAAGATCGCTTCCCGATCACCGACATTCTGCGCCAGACTCCGGATATCCCCGCCAACTGCCAATGGGCGATCTTCCTGCGCAACCACGATGAACTGACCCTGGAGATGGTCACCGACAAGGAACGCGATTACCTGTGGAATTACTACGCCGCCGACCGCCGGGCGCGGATCAACCTGGGGATTCGCCGGCGCCTGGCGCCGCTGGTGGAGCGTGATCGACGCCGGGTCGAACTGCTTAACAGCCTGTTGCTGTCGATGCCCGGCACGCCGACCCTGTATTACGGCGACGAGATCGGCATGGGCGACAATATCTACCTCGGCGACCGCGATGGCGTGCGCACGCCGATGCAATGGTCCATCGACCGCAACGGCGGTTTCTCCCGCGCCGACCCGGCCAGCCTGGTGCTGCCACCGATCATGGACCCGCAATACGGCTATCTGTCGGTCAACGTCGAAACCCAGGCTGGCGACCCGCATTCACTGTTGAACTGGACCCGGCGCATGCTCGCCGTGCGCAAGCAATCCAAGGCCTTCGGGCGCGGTACATTGAAGATGCTGTCGCCGAGCAACCGGCGGATTCTGGCCTACACCCGTGAATACACCGGGGCGGACGGCAGACACGAAATCATCCTGTGCGTGGCCAACGTGTCGCGCAGTGCCCAGGCCGCCGAACTCGATTTGTCGGCCTACGTCGGCATGGTGCCGGTGGAGATGCTCGGGGGTAACGCGTTCCCGCCCATCGGCCAGCTGAATTTCCTCCTGACCCTCGCGCCCTACGGCTTTTACTGGTTCGGCCTCGCCGCGGAAAACCAGATGCCCAGCTGGCATGTGGAACCCGCACAAAGTCTGCCGGACTTCACCACGCTGGTGCTGAAAAAACGCATGGAGGAACTGCTCGAAGCGCCGTCACGCCACACCCTTGAGCAAAGCATCCTGCCCAGCTGGTTGCAGAATCGTCGCTGGTTCGCCGGTAAGGACGCCGCCATCGAGCAGGTCGATCTGGCCTACGGTGTGCGCTTCGGCGATGCGCAGCATCCGGTGCTGTTCAGTGAGATCAATGTCACCAGCGGTGGCCAGAGCAGTCGCTATCAGTTGCCGTTCGGCTTTATCTCCGAGGATCAGGTCGGTACGCCGTTGCCGCAGCAGCTGGCGCTGTCGCGGGTACGGCGCGGACGCCAGGTCGGCCTGATCACCGATGCCTTCAGCCTGGAGTCCTTCGTGCATGCCGTATTGCAAGGGATTCAGGCTGGCACCGTATTGGCCTGCAGCGATGGCGACATTCGCTTCGAGGCCACCGCCGAACTGGAAAAACTCGGCCTCAACGCGGAGTCGCCGGTGCGCTACCTGTCGGCGGAACAGTCCAACAGCTCGGTGGTGATCGGCAACAGCATGGTGCTCAAGCTGATCCGCAAGGTCGCCAGCGGCGTGCATCCCGAGCTTGAGATGAGCGCCTGTCTGACCGCAGCCGGGTTCAGCAATATCTCGCCACTGCTGGGGGCCGTGGTGCGCCGGGACGGGGCGGGTACAGACAACCTGCTGATGATCGCCCAGGGCTACCTGAACAATCAGGGCGATGCCTGGGAATGGACGCAAAACAACCTCGAACGGGCGCTGCGCGATGAACTGGCCGACGCCATGTCCGAGCAGGAGCAACACTACAACGCGCTCGTCGAACTGAAAGATTTCGCCGGTATGCTGGGCCGGCGTCTGGGGGAAATGCATCAGGTGCTGGCAGCGCCCAATGCCAACCCGGACTTCTTGCCGCAGGTCACCACGCAAAAGGACGCGCTGGCCTCTACCAGGGATGTCGCAACGCAAATCGAGCACGCGCTGAATTTGCTCAAGCAGCATCAAAATCAACTGAGCCCGGCGGACCAGACCCTGGTCAGCCGTTTACTGGACAACAAAAAAGCCATCCTCGGACATGTGCAAACGTTGGGCAAAAAGACTGCAGGCGGTTTGCGCATTCGTGTGCACGGCGACCTGCATCTGGGCCAGGTGCTGGTGATCAAGGGCGATGCGTACTTGATCGACTTCGAGGGGGAACCGGCGCGGCCCTTGCATGAACGTCGGGGCAAACACAGCCCGTACAAGGATGTCAGTGGCGTGCTGCGTTCCTTCGACTATGCGGCGGCCATGGCGATCAACGTGCACAGCGTCGATAACACGGCGGGAGCCGATGCCGCGCGTGTGCGGGTCACCGGTCGCTATTTGAGTGAAGCGCGAACAGCATTTGTCGACGCCTATCGGCTGGCGGCAGCTAGTCTTGCCCATGCATGGCAAGATCCCGAAGGCGAGGACGCTGCGCTGGCGTTGTTCGGTCTGGAGAAGGCGGCGTATGAAGTGGCCTATGAGGCGGAAAATCGCCCCACCTGGTTGCCCGTGCCGTTGCACGGTTTATATGGATTATTGAGTGGGCTTAAACCCTTTTCCGATCTTGGTGGAGAGTAGTCATGAGTGTCTCGAACAAGGAACAGGGTCATCACAAAGAAGCGCTGCTGCCCGGCGCACGGGATATCGATGCCTTGGTGCGCGCCGAGCATATCGATCCCTTCGCCATACTTGGCCCCCACGGTGATGGTGCCGGTGGACAGTTCATCCGCGCCTATCTGCCAGGGGCCCTGAGTGTAGAAGTTCTGGCCAGGGACTCGGGCGAAGCGCTTGGGAGTCTTCAAGCCACAGAGACGCCGGGGTTGTTTGCCGGGCATTTCGACCGCGCACAAGCGTATCTGCTGCGCACCCGTTGGGCCGGTGGCGAGCAGACGGCCGAAGACCCTTACAGCTTCGGCCCCTTGCTGGGCGACATGGACTTGTACCTGTTTGCCGAAGGCAATCACCGCGACCTCAGCGCGTGCCTCGGTGCCCAGCTCAAGACGGTGGACGGCGTCGACGGTGTGCGTTTCGCGGTGTGGGCACCCAATGCCCGGCGGGTGTCGGTGGTCGGTGATTTCAACGTCTGGGACGGGCGCCGCCATCCGATGCGCCTGCGGCATCCAACCGGGGTCTGGGAGTTGTTCATCCCGCGCCTGCAAGCAGGGGACGCCTACAAGTACGAAATTCTCGGTGCCCACGGCATCCTGCCGCTGAAGGCCGACCCGATGGCGCTGGCCACCAGCCTGCCGCCGGACACCGCCTCGAAAGTCGCCTCGCCGCTGAAAATCGACTGGCAGGACCAGGACTGGATGCTGTCCCGTGGCGACCATCAGCGGGTGACGGCGCCCTTGTCGATCTACGAATTGCACGCCGGTTCGTGGCAATGCGAACTGGACGATCTGGGTGAAGTGGCCCGCCAGTACACCTGGCCGGAACTGACCGAGCGACTGATTCCCTATGTCAAAGACCTGGGTTTCACCCACATCGAACTGATGCCGATCATGGAACACCCGTTCGGCGGTTCGTGGGGTTATCAGTTGCTGTCGCAATTCGCGCCGAGTGCGCGTTATGGCACGCCGGACCAGTTCGCCGCGTTCGTCAATGCCTGCCACCAGGCCGGCATCGGGGTGATTCTCGACTGGGTGCCGGCGCATTTCCCCACCGATACCCACGGCCTGGCCCAGTTCGACGGCACAGCCCTGTACGAGTACGGCAACCCGCAGGAAGGCTTCCACCAGGACTGGGACACGCTGATCTACAACCTGGGGCGCACCGAAGTGCACGGCTACATGCTGGCGTCGGCGCTGCACTGGCTCAAGCATTTCCACGTCGATGGCCTGCGCGTCGATGCCGTGGCCTCGATGCTGTACCGCGATTACTCGCGCAAGGCTGGCGAGTGGGTGCCGAACCGCCACGGCGGGCGCGAGAACCTGGAAGCCATCGACTTCCTGCGCCACCTCAACGATGTGGTCGCCCTGGAAGCACCCGGTGCGCTGGTGATCGCCGAGGAATCCACCGCATGGCCAGGCGTCAGCCAGGGCACGCAACAGGGCGGCCTGGGCTTTGCCTACAAATGGAACATGGGCTGGATGCACGATTCGCTGCATTACATCCAGCAGGACCCGGTGTACCGCGCCCATCACCACAACGAGCTGAGTTTTGGCCTGGTGTACGCCTGGTCCGAACGTTTCATCCTGCCGATCTCCCACGACGAAGTGGTACACGGCAAACACTCGCTGATCGACAAAATGCCTGGCGACCGCTGGCAGAAATTCGCCAACCTGCGGGCCTACCTGAGTTTCATGTGGGCGCATCCGGGCAAGAAACTGCTGTTCATGGGCTGCGAGTTCGGCCAATGGCGCGAGTGGAACCACGATCAGCAACTGGACTGGTACTTGCTGCAGTACTCCGAACACAAAGGCGTACAGAAACTGGTCGGCGACCTCAATCGCCTGTACCGCGAAGAACCGGCGCTGCATGAGCAGGACGATGTGCCGCAGGGTTTCCAGTGGCTGATCGGCGATGACGCGATCAACAGCGTTTATGCGTGGCTACGCTGGAGCAAGGACGGCCGGCCTGTGCTGGTGGTGGCCAACTTCACACCGGTACCGCGCGAGGCGTATCGCGTCGGGGTGCCGTTTGCCGGGCAGTGGAATGAGGTGCTTAACAGCGACTCGTCCATCTATGCCGGTTCCAACTACGGTAATAGCGGAGGCGCGGTTGCAGAGGAAACGCCGAGCCATGGGCAGGCGTTGTCGTTGGTGTTGAATTTGCCGCCGTTGGCGGTGTTGATGTTGCGGCCGCAGATATAACGTATTTGCAGGTGCCTCCCTGAGTTTGTCTTGTATGATTTATAGGGAGGTACCTCGCTGAGCTTTTTGGACTTTGGTGGTGTCTTGGCGAACTCCCTCTGGATCGAGCGGTTTCAACTCCTCACCACTTCACCCGAACCCCCACGTTACCGAATGTCCCCCGTTGTTGGTTGCTGTCGATATTGCTGGTGTAGTCGACACCGGCATACACACTGACGGAAGCCGCAACGCTCAGCACCATCCCGATTCCGAGGTCGGCGGACGAGGCTCGTTGCTGGGTTTCGACCTGATCGACATGGTCAAAGGTGACCGTGTCGGTACCGGTGAAGGTGTGCCAGATATTGGCCCGCAGATAGGGTTCCAGCGGCCGGCCACTGACTTCGTAGCGACCCTTGAGGCGTGCGCCGACGCGGCCGGTCCAGGCACTGTCGGAATCGAACGAGACATGGGAGATGCCGTCGTCCTGGCTGTCGAGTTTGACCTTCTGGTAAACCGCCTGGGCCTGGGGTTCGACCACCCAGTTGCCTGCCACGGTGATCGGGTATCCGACCTCTGCTGATAACGTCGTTACGTGGCCATCATTGTCGATCTTCAGGCCACTTTCGGAACGGTTGTCGCCATTGAGCCAGGTGTGCATGGCCACGGCATCGAAATAGGCGCCGGCGGGATCGGTGAGGGTCCAGTAGGCGCCAAGGCTGTCGCCTTTCAGCTCGACGTTGCCGGAGCGCTTGCCTTCGAAGCCCTGATTGAAACCATCGACATCCCCTTGCAGGCGACTGTGGCCGATGAAGAAACCGCTGCGCTGGGTTTGCCCACCCGCCAGTTGTGAGCTGAACAGGTCATTGCCGACCTGGAAGCCATTGAGCGAGCCATCCAGCCTTGGTGTGACGGTGCCAGCCCAGGTCTGATCGAGGTTCTTGCCGTAGACCCGTCCCCAACCTGCGCTCAAGGCGCCGGTTTCGGTCAGCAGACGCTGATCGCCCTGACGGTCATGAAAGGTACCCAGTGCTGTCAGGGTCAATTGTGCTGCAGCCGGCGGCACCACCGACCAGGCAGGCACCGCCTCGCGATACAGGGGGATAGGTTCTGCGCCGGGTACGGCGGCCGGTAACACAAGAGCTTTGAGCGTCACGACGCCTTCAGATCCTTGTACCCCGGTTGCCACGACCACGGGCGCGGCGACCGGCACTGCCACGATGGGCTCCAGCGTCGGCGGTAAAGCGGGATCAGGATTGGCGACGGCAACCACGGGCGGCGCCACCACCGAGGAGCGCAAATACCAACTGTTTTCGCTGCCCGGTGTGATACCGCCTTTGAACAGGCGGTAATCGAAAGCGCCAACCGATACCGGGGCTTTGAGGGCGAACGCGGTGTTGTCGCTGACCGCCGTGCCATTGGCCTGAACCAACTGGATGCCGTTTTGCTGGGTAAGCCCCCCCGCGCCGCCAAGGTTGGTGACGCTGATCAGGGTGCTGCCGGTCAGCGTTCCGTTGTTGACCACCAGCTTGTCGCTGGGGGAGCTGTCATCGCCCACTGCGCTTTGCAAGAGCAACTGGCCGCCGTTACCCAGGTAATTGCCTTCAACGGTCAGGGTGTCGTTGGTACGCGAGTTACCGCTGGCAAGGTCGATCACCCCGCTGTTGTTCAAGGTGGCGAGCCGGCCCGCGGTCGAAGATGAGATGCTGCCCCGGATTGACGTAAGCATACTGCTGCCGTCGATGTTGAACACGCCGGTGCCCGTGGTGCTGTCCCCCAATTGAAGATTGCCATCGAGATCCAGTCGCGAGCTCTTGACCAGATTGAGGGTTTCCCAATTGATATACCGGGCAGCGCCCGATGAGATGGTGTGATCGAAGGTCAGCAAGTCATTGCCACTACCGCCATTGAGACTCGGGGTCAGGGCGAGGGTGCTTTCGGTCAGATTGCTCAAAGTGGCGCGGTCGTTGCCTGCCTCCATCAGGACTTGCGAGCGGATGATCCCGCCGCCGTCCCACACCAGCGTGTCATCGCCGTTGCCGGCGCGAATCTCGCCGGCGATTTCTCCGCCGGTGACGGTGATGTTGTCGTTGCCGTTGCTGACACTGATGTTGCCGCCGATACGCCCCCCGGAAACGATGATGGTATCGGTGCCTAAACCCGTCACCAGATTGCCGAGGATCTGCCCACCGGACATATCGAAGATATTGTTATCGAGTTTCATGTCGACCCGGCCGATGGTACCGCCGGTCATCCTGGCCACGTCGCCATCTTCGAAGGCCTTGACGATGGTGCCGCCGATCATCAGGAAGGTATCGCGGCCGTCCCCTTGGGCCAGGGACTCAATGATTCCGCCGGACATGATGAAGTCATCGATGCCGCTGCCCTGGCTGATCGTTCCGATCACAGTGCCCGAGGCGATGTTCACAGCGTCGGCGCCGGCACCGAAGGTCACGTTGCCGTTGATCCTGCCGGTGCCATTGGCGGGGAAGGTCAGGGTGTTATTGCCCGACAAGTCGGTCAACGGCGCGCTGGTGCCGCTGTCGCAGACGAAGTTGTCGTCGCCGGCGGTAGGGGTAAGTGTGCAGGCTGCATAGGCGGGTTGGGGCCAGTTCGCACATAACCAGATCGAGAACAGGCAGGCGCCATAACGGTACTTGGACAGATCTGTCGAAAACTCCATGTTGCCTCCGCGATGGGATCAACTTCCGTTCCTTTGGCCGTCATCGATGGCCAGGAACCAGACGTGCTGGGCAGCGCGAGTTGCAAGACAACATCGGGAGCAACCATGACCCGCAAGTACCTTCGGCAACCAAGGCGCTACGTGTGTGTCGCAAGCCCTTGCGGATTTCCGTCAGGGCGGCAACAACGTAGCAGGCACCGCTACAACGTGGCTACTGTCAGAAATAACAGGTGGGGATGACCTTTCGTCACTTCGAACCGAACGGCCGCGATTCAAAGATGCACTTCCACCGCCAGCGGCAAATGGTCGGAAAGGTGGGTCCACGGCTTGTTCCCGAGTATCTGCGGCTCATGGCTGCTGGCATTGCGCAGGTAGACGCGATCCAGGCGCAGCAAGGGGAACCGCGCAGGGTAGGTTTTGGCCGGGCGGCCATGGTGGCGCTCGAAGGCTTCGTGCAGGTAGTCGCGGCGGGCAAGGGCGGCATTGCCTTGCATCTGCCAGTCGTTGAAGTCGCCGGCAATGATCACCGGCGCATCATCCGGCAGGGACTCGAGGAGCAGGCAGAGCAACTGCAATTGCAGCTGACGATGGCTTTCCAGCAGGCTGAGGTGCACGCAGATGGCATGCACTTCGCTGTGCCCCGGCACGTCCAGCACGCAGTGCAGCAAGCCGCGGCGTTCCGGGCCGGTAATGGAGACATCCAGGTTTCGGTATTCGCGGATCGGGTATTTCGACAGCAGGGCATTGCCATGGTGACCGTCGGGATAGACGGCATTGCGCCCATAGGCGAAGTCGCTCCACATGCTGTCGGCAAGGAACTCATATTGCGAGGTCTGTGGCCAATCGTTGTAGCGGGAGGAGTGGCGGTCGTGCTCGCCGACCACTTCCTGCAGAAACACCAGGTCTGCCGATGTACTGCGCACGGCTTCACGCAGCTCGGGGAGGATGAAGCGCCGGTTGAGCGCGGTAAATCCCTTGTGGGTGTTGACCGTCAGCACGCGCAGTCGGTGGATGTCCGGGGGAGTACTCAACGGCACCGGTTCAGCTGATTGGCGCTTGGAATGACTGGCCACGTTCGCTCCTGGGGTTGGGGACTGCCTATGCATGCGACTGATGCATGGACGGGCAGTTCAGTTTGCCTTTAACGCCAAGGCGCCAGATCTGACACTCTGAGGCGTAACATCGGCGACCAATGCCCCCTGTAGGAGCGAGCTTGCTCGCGATAAACCGGAGAACACCGCGGGGCGCCTGCCAACCAGCGTTATCGTTGACGACCATCGCGAGCATGCTCGCTCCTACAGAAAGCGCAGTGGGCTTAGACGAAGACGATTTCATAAGGCAAACGAATGCGCTCCAGCAGCGTGCGCGGCAGCGACGGCGCAAGGCCGATGGCGGGTTCACCGTCGAGTTGGCTGGCGTAGGCGTGGGTGGCGTGGCTCTTGCGGGCGACGGTCCAGGCATCGAGGCGCACCTTGCGCGCACGGTGCCAGGGGATCAGCTCCCGGTCCCGCGCCGGCCAGTGCCAGGCCCGGAACGGCACGTCGTTGTAGGTGGCTCCCACACTGGCCGCCGCCCTGGCACTGGCGCGGCCGACGGTGTCGTGGTCGACGTTGCCGTCTTCGCACCAGGTGCTGAACACCACATCACCCGGGCGCAGGTAGCGCCTGATGAACTGGGTGATCCGTTCTTCGTGTTCCACCAGGGCGTTGTCGGTAAACCCGCCACGGATCCACTTCAGGCTGTGCATCGGCAAACCGAGTCGGCGGATGGCTTCCACGCTTTCCTGGGGACGAAACACACTGAGGCGTTTTTCCGACCACTGTCGAGAACCGGGATGGCTGGCGCTGCCGTCGGAGATCGAGATCAATTGCAGCGGGTGGCCCAGGTTGCTGAGCAACTGCAGCAGGCCGCCGCAGGTCACGACTTCATCGCCGGGGTGCGGGGCAATGAGCACTGCGCGTGCACCGGCTGGCACCAGGGTTTGGGTGTTGATGACCGCAATGCTGTCCAGTTGCGGGGCACTGTTCCAGATCTGGGAGGGCAGGCTGGCTTCGCTGAGGGAAACGGATTTCATGGGTATACGTCCTTGTGCTGCTTCGCCTTCAGTCGTGCGCGAGACAAGCCCGGCCGACCCGTGAGGGCTGGTGGATAGCGAGGTGCGACAACCCCAACCCTGGATTGCCGCGAATCGAGTATTGCTCATGCAACGCTATTCGTCGCGTCGCGAACCCGACCAAAATGATTTTTCCGCTCTGCGGCAGTCGCGTGCTGAATGCCTGGACTTCGTCGTCACTCCTCTTCCTCACGCTGCAACTCGAACAGCAGTAATGAGCGGCCGGTAACCGAGTACTCGTGGCCGAACTCGAAGCGTTCCTGGCCACGGATCGACGGCTGGTTGGTGTCGATCATGCAGGTCCAGAAACCGCCGTCAGGCACTTGCGGCAGGTGGAAATTGACGATGTCGTGATGCGCGTTGACCACCAGCATCAGCGTCGCGTCGGCGCCTTTGCGGCGAATCCCGGTTTCCTGGGCGCGGCCATCGAGCAGCATGCCCAGGCAGCGGTTGTGTGCATCGTGCCAATGTTTGGTGGTCATTTCCGTGCCGTCCGGTGCCAGCCAGGTCACGTCCTTGACGCCGATGTCCTCGTTGTAGTTGCCCACCAGAAAACGCCCGCGGCGCAGGATCGGGTAGGTCAGGCGCAACTTGATCAGGCGTTTGACGAACTTGAGCAGGGCCTTGCCGTCTTCGCTGAGGTCCCAGTTGACCCAGCCGATCTCGCTGTCCTGGCAATACGCATTGTTGTTGCCCTCCTGGGTGCGGGCGAACTCGTCGCCGGCCACCAGCATCGGCGTGCCCTGGGCCAGCAGCAGGGTGGCGAAGAAGTTGCGCATCTGCCGATGGCGCAGCGTATTGATCTCGGGATCATCGGTGGGGCCTTCGACGCCGTGGTTCCAGGACAGGTTGTTGTTGCTGCCGTCCTGATTGTCTTCATCGTTGGCCTCGTTGTGTTTGTCGTTGTATGACACCAGGTCGTTGAGGGTGAAACCGTCATGGGCAGTGACGAAGTTCAGCGATGAATAGGGGCGCCGACCCCTTTGATTGAACATTTCGCCTGAAGCGGTCAGGCGGCTGGCGAAGTCCGCCAGTTGACCGTCGTCGCCCTTCCAGAACGCGCGCACGGTGTCGCGGAATTTGTCGTTCCACTCGACCCAGCCCGGTGGAAAATTGCCGACCTGATAACCGCCGGGGCCACAGTCCCAGGGTTCGGAGATCAGCTTGACCTGGCGCAGCACCGGGTCCTGGCGGCAGGCGACGAGGAAACTGTGGCGCTCATCGAAACCGTCGTGATAGCGCCCGAGTATGGTCGCCAGGTCGAAACGGAAACCGTCCACGTGCATTTCCGAAGCCCAGTAGCGCAGGGAGTCGGTGACCATCTGCAGCACGCACGGGTGACTCAGGTCCAGGGTGTTGCCGGTGCCGGAATCGTTGATATAGAAGCGTTTGTCATCGGGCATCAGGCGGTAGTAGGACGCGTTGTCGATGCCCCGCATGGACAGGGTCGGGCCTTGCTCGTTGCCTTCGGCGGTATGGTTGTAGACCACGTCGAGGATCACTTCCAGATTCGCTTCGTGCAGGTGCGCGACCATTTCCTTGAACTCGGCAATCTTGCCACTGGCCAGGTAACGCGGGTCGGGGGCGAAGAACGCGATGCTGTTGTAGCCCCAGTAATTGGTCATGCCCTTGTGCAGCAAATGCTGGTCGTTGACGAACGCGTGGATCGGCAGCAACTCCACGGTCGACACGCCGAGCTTGCGGATGTGTTCCAACACGTCATCGACCATCAACCCGGCAAAGGTTCCGCGCAGGTTTTCCGGAACCGAGGGATGGCGCATGCTGAAGCCGCGCACATGGGTTTCATAAATGATCGTCTTGTCCCACGGTACGCTGACGCGGTGGTCGTGGCCCCAGGTGTGCGCCGGGTCGATCACCTTGCACTTGGGCACGAAGGGCGCGCTGTCGCGTTCATCGAAGCTGAGGTCGGCGTCGGGGTGGCCGATGGTGTAGCCGAACAGCGCTTCGGACCATTTCAACTTGCCGACCAGCTGTTTGGCGTAGGGGTCGATCAGCAGTTTGTTGGGATTGAAGCGATGACCGTTGGCCGGGTCGTACGGACCGTAGACGCGATAGCCGTATATCAGCCCGGGATGAGCGTCGGGCAGGTAGCCGTGGTAGATCTCGTCGGTGTATTCGGGCAGTTCGATGCGTTCGAGCTCCACCTCGCCGCTGTCGTCGAACAGGCACAGTTCAACCCGGGTGGCGTGGGCGGAAAACAGGGCGAAGTTGACTCCCAGTCCGTCCCAGGTGGCACCCAGCGGGAAGGGCAGGCCTTCGCGGATTCGTGTGGTTTCGGCACGGGGGGCTGGCGTGGGGGCTTTCTTTGGGCTGGTCATAAGTGCTCCTGGCTACAAATACTCGCTGATCAGCATTGGAACCTGTGGGAGCGGGCTTGCTCCGGGCGGCGTTCCGACGAAGGGGCCTCAAGACCTATTCAAACCGCGGGCGGTTTTCGCGGCGCCCGGGGCTTTTTCTCGACGGGCTTTTCTCCCGGCGGGATCACTTTTGAAGCCGCCGCCGGTTTGGCCTTGGTTTTTGGCGTGGCGACCTTGGCATCGCCAGCCTTGCCATTGGCCGTTTTGCTGACCGGGGTTTTGCTCGCCGCTGCTTTGGCTGGTTTCTTTGGTGCCAGGGCTTCGGCTTCCGCCAGTTTGCACGCCATCTCCCAGTGGCGGGCTTCCTGACCTTCGGGTTTTCCTTCGGATTCCCAGATCTGATAGGCGAATTCGCGGATGCGTTTATCGTCGGTACTCATCGCAATGCTCCTGAACTGAACTCAAGTGTGGTGAGTTTGAATAATGAGGTTGACCGGGAAATCCCCCAGCGCGGCGCTGATCAGCAGCTCTCTGTGTTTTGTGACTGTGATGCCGGTGAAAAGTCCCTTCAGATGTTCGTCTGCAACGGTGAACGGCAGTTTGATCCGGGTATCGCCCCACAGCGGCGCGTGGACCTGGGGGATGGCACTGTTTTCCAGCAGTTCGGCACAGCGTATCGGCACAATCACGATGGCGCGTTCTCCCTCCCGTTCACGGACAAAACCCAGCACTCGATGGGCCTCGCTGCCCAGCACTTGCAGGGCCTGGTAAGTGCCACGTCGAAACAGCTCGGCATGTTCGGCGCGCAGGCCCAGGGTGCGCGCAATCAGGGCTTGCTTGATGCGCCCGTCCTGCCAGTTCGACAACAGGTCCGGCAAGTCCGCCGCTTGCTGCAGTGCCTGCTGGCGGCTGGCGTAATCCACGGGGCGGCGGTTGTCCGGGTCGACCAGGCTGAAGTCCCAGAAATCGTTACCCTGATACAAATCCGGCACGCCGGGCACGGTCATGCGCAGCAAGGTTTGCGCCAAACCGTTAAGGGCACCGGGGGCGGCAATCGATCGGGCTGCCCTGGCGAGGGCCGAACGCAGCAGCTCACCTTCGGGGCTGAGCAACAGGCGCTGGATAAAGTCCTCGCTCGCTTGCTCGTAAGCGTCATTGGGCGCGCTCCAGCTGCTTTGCAGCTTGGCTTCGCGCAGGGCCTTGCGCTGCCATTGCCAGAGGCGTTTGCCGTAGTCCTCGAGCGCCGGCGGATTATCGATAGCCAAACCCAGTGGCCAACTGCCGAGGATCGCCTGGTACAGAATCAACTCATCGCCCGCCGACGGCACTTGATCGTCTTGGCGCAAGGGCCGGGCGAGGGCGCGCCACAGGCCGATCTGCTCGCTGTACCAGCCGCTGCGCTCACTCAGTACCGCCAGCCGCGCGCGTGAGTCTTCGCCACGCTTGTGGTCGTGGGTGGCGCTGGCCAGCAGATTGTCCGGGAAGTTTTCAAGGCGCTCGATGCAGGCCCGATGAAAGTCGGCAACCGGGACACTGAACTGCTCGGTGCTGAACCCCACGTCATTGCGCGAGAGCAAGACGCCCGAACGATAGAACGCGGTGTCTTCCACCGCTTTCGCCGCGGCTGGCGAGGTCAGTTGCTGGAAACGTACGCAGGCGTGCTTGAGGCGTTTGCGCTGGCGACCGGCCGGGCGTTGCCGCCAGGGCTCACCACCGAGCCAGCCGGCCAGGCAATCGAGCACCGGCCAGTCAGCCTCGCTCAGTGTCTGGCGGGCGCCGTCCATGGCCTGCTGGAAAAACACCTCGTCCTGGCCTGTCCGGCCGAGGGGGCTGATGTAGGTGCGGTACACCGGGAAATGCACGATCAGCGCCTGCAAGGCCCGGCGAATGGCGCCGAGGGTCAGGTCGCGGCTCATGAGATTGTCCCGGGCCACTTGCAGCAAGGCCTGGGCGACGCTTTCGAAATCGCCGGCCAGGGAACCGTTGAGGATTTGCTGGCGGGCCAGTTGTGCTTCCTGGGAGAAGTCGGCGGGCCGCTCACTGTGGCGCTGCCAGCGTTCGGCCAGTGTCTGCGCGCCCCGTGGGTCGTGTTGCAGCAGTGACAGCTGGTTCATGAATTCATAACCGGTGGTGCCGTCCACCGACCAGTCGAGGTGCAGAGACTCGCCTTCGCCGAGGATTTTTTCGACAAAGATCGGCAGATGGCGGCCTGCGGACAGGCTGTCGACCCGACGCCGCAGCTTTCGGCAGTAGCCTCGCGGGTCGGCGAGGCCGTCGATGTGGTCGATGCGCAACCCGTCGATCAGCCCCTCGGCCACCAGCTGGAAGATCTTCGCGTGGGTGGCTTCGAACACCGCGGGACGTTCGACGCGCAGTCCGCCGAGTTCATTGATATCAAAGAAGCGCCGCCAGTTGATGTCATCGGCGGCCGTGCGCCAGCTGGCGAGGCGATAGCTCTGGCGCTCCAGCAGGTTGTGCAGGCGCTGGAAGCCTTCGCCGGTCAGTGAGTCGTAGTGTTTCAGGTGTTGCTCAATGGCTTGAGCAATCAGTGGATCGCTGACCAGATCGCGCAGTTCCGCTTTCAACGGTATGGCCAGGCTGTGGGCGTCGGATTGGTAGCTCAGGGTGCTGAAGCGATCGGCCAGGTTTTTCAGTTGTTCGGTCTGCTCCGTATCGAGCGCTGCATCGGTCTTGAGCAGTTCGCCGTAATCCCAGGGGCAAATGGGGAAGTGGTGTTCGTAGTGCTCGACATGGAAGCTGCCGTGCCAGGCATCGAAGCGCAGGGGCAGGGTGCCGTCCTGCAGTGCCACGCCGTAATCGCTGCCCAGGAACGGCAGGAGCAGCTGGCCTTCCATCAACGGATCGGGAGAGTGCCACTGGATGTCGAAAAACTCGCCGTAGGGGCTCAGGCGTCCCCACTCCAACAGGTCCAGCCACCAGGGATTGTCAGCGCCGCCGACCGCCATGTGGTTGGAGACAATGTCGAGGATCAACCCCATGTCCTGCTCGTGCAAGGCGTTGACCAGGCTGCGCAGCGCCCCTTCGCCTCCCAGTTCCGGGTTGACCCTGGTCGGGTCCACCACGTCATAGCCATGCATCGATCCGGCTCGGGCACGCAACAGCGGGGAGGCGTAGACATGGCTGATGCCCAGGCGTGCGAAATACGGCACCAGCGGCACCGCATCTTCCAGCGTGAAACCTTTATGAAATTGCAGGCGCAGCGTGGCGCGCAACGGGCGGGTCGGCTGTCGGGTCATCGGTCACGCTCGGCCGCCTGCAGTCGCGCACAGGCGAGCAGTTCCAGGCGCCGCGCGGCATCCGGCCCGTCGAGCAGGGCTTCGCTGTAGCCGGGCAAGCGCCGCGACCAGTTCGGGTGGGTGTCGATGGTGCCGGGCAGGTTGGCCTGTTGTTCCACGCCAAGGGCATCCTCCAGCGGCAACAGCACCAAGGGGGCCCGGGTATGCCCGAGAAAACGCACGCTGGCGTCGAGCACCTGGTCGGTTTCGTGGGATTCTTCGCGGAAGTTCTGCGGGTCCTGGCTCAACGCCCGGCGCAGTCCCTCGCGCTCGCGCTCGCGATGCTGGCGCCATTCGATCTCACCGCTGGCGTCGACCATGCCGAGCCGGGCGTTCCAGTCGATGTCGCGACCATGCCACCAGCCGTTGAGGGTCGGCAGGTCATGGGTGCTGGTGGTCGCCAGTGCGTTGTCCGGCCAGTCAAGGATCGGCTTGAAGTGCGTGTTGTCCTGCTCGAACAGCAACACCCGCATGCCGAGCATCGAACGGGCGATGAGTTTTTCCCGCAGGCCGTCCGGCACGGTGCCGAGGTCTTCGCCGAGGACGATGGCCTGGTGCCGATGGGATTCCAGGGTCAGCAAACGCAACAGGTCGTCCACCGGGTAATACAGGTAGGCGCCGTCGGCCGGCGGCGAGCCGTTGGGGATCACCCACAGACGCTGCAGCCCCATGATGTGATCGATACGCAAGCCACCGCAGTGGGCGAAATTGGCCCGCAGCATCTCGATGAACGCCCGGAATCCATTGCGCACCAGGCCTTCCGGGGAGAACGCGGAAATTCCCCAGCCCTGGCCTGTGCGGTTGAGAATATCCGGTGGCGCACCGACGGTGAGGGACGCGAGCAATTCGTCCTGCCGGCTCCAGGCCTGGCTGCCGCCGCCATCGGCACCGACGGCCAGGTCGGCGATCAGGCCGATGCTCATGCCGCTGGCGCGGGCGGCGGTTTGCGCGCGCTCCAGGCAGCGGGTGATCAGCCACTGGCAGAAAGCGAAGAAGCCGATGCGCCCGGCATTCTCTTCGGCGAATGCCGCCAGTTCAGCGCTTCGCGGATTACGCCAGGGTTCGGGCCACTGCCGCCAGTCGAGGTGTTCACCGCGAGCGGCGCGTGCCTCCTGGATGGCTTCGAAGCGACAGTGGTTTTCCAGCGCTTCGCCGGCAGCGTGACGAAAACTGCTGAAGTCTTCATGCAAGGGGTGTTCACCCTGGACGAAACCTTCGTACAGCGACTGCAACAGCCGATGCTTGGCTTCGGCGGCGGCCGGCCAGTCAATCAGCGGACGCTCTTCCAGCGCCTTGAGCTCAATGGCCAGCCCGGTGGCATCGATGGCGGTACGCAGGGCGCGCTCGCCGAGAATGGTGCCGGGGGCGCAGTAAAGGCTGTTGAGAAACAGACGGCTGGAGGGCGAGTAAGGGCTGTAGCGTTGGGTGTCATTGGAAAACATCGCATGCAAGGGGCTGATCGCCAGCGCCTCGGCGCCACGTTCACCGGCCACCCGGGCGAGGTCCTCCAGCGCCTGGGTGTCACCAAACCCGCCATCGCCGGGGCGGCGCAAGGCATACAGTTGCACGCTCAGGCCCCAGGCACGGGGGATCGGGTTATCCACGGCATCGGCGACGCTGTAACACCGGGAGGGGGCCACCGCCAGGGTGAAGGTTTGTCCGTCGATACTGACCTGTTGATAGCCGACCGGTACCAGCCCCGGCAGCTTTGCGTTGGCGTCCAGTTTCAGGTTGAGCCGCGAACCGTCTTCGAGGTGGATTTCGCAAGGGGTTTGAGGTGCAAAAAAGCGCGCCAGATCCAGGCTTGTCCCGACATCGGCGGTGATCAATGGCGGCAAGTGATGGGTCTGTTGCACCGCTTGCAATTCCAGCAGGCTGGCGTCGATTTCCTGGGCACTGCCCGCCGGGTGGCCCAGGCCGGTCAGCACATTGCGCAACACGGAAGGTGCGACTTTTTGCGGGCGGCCGTTGGCGTCGATCCAGTCGACCGCGAGGCCGGCACGGCTGGCCAGAATTTCCAGTTGCGCATCACTCATGGACGCTCTCCATACGAAGTGGCATAGGGGCTGCGGCGGCGAGACTGACGAGCGCGCAATAGGGGGCAAGGGTGCCCTGGTCCAGCAGATCGGCGCTCTGTGGCGGGTATTCGAACAACCGCGCGGCACCGGTCTGTGAGGAGTGGACTACGGGCTTGTCGCTGAGGTTCAGGTCAATGCGCAGTTCGCTGCCATCGCCCAGGCGCCAGGCGGCACTGACCGCGCCTTGGCCCAGCTTGTCCGCCCCCAGTGCCTGGGTGCCCGGCAAGCGGGGGATGAGGAGCCGGTGACGGATCTGCAACAGCCGGCAATACAGCTCGTGCATCTCAGTATGGCCGGTCGAAGGCAGGACAGGGCGGGACGCTGAAAATGTCTGCGGATCGTTCGGGTCAGGAATGTGTTCGCGCAGGAGTGGGTCGGCAAACACGCTGAACGCCGCGAACTCGTTGCGCCGGCCGTCCCGTACCAACTTGGCCAACTCGCCGTGATGGCTGGTGAAATACAGGAAGGGTTGCTCGACGGCGAACTCGTCGCCCATGAACAGCAGCGGAATCATCGGCGACAACAGCAGCAACACCGTGGCGGCCCGCAGCGCTTGCGGGTGGGCGAGTTGATGCAGGCGCTCGCCGAAGGCCCGGTTGCCGATCTGGTCATGGTTTTGCAGGAACAGGATGAAGGCGCCGGGAGGCAAGTGTCCGCTGGGTTCACCGCGGGCCACGCCATGGCGATTGACATGACCCTGGAACACGAACCCCTGGCTCAGGCAACGCGCCAGTTGTTCGGTGGGGTTGTGTGCGTAGTCGGCGTAATAGGCCTCGGTTTCGCCGGTCAGTAACACATGCAGGGCATTGTGGCCGTCATCGTTCCACTGCGCGTCGTAACCCTGTTCAAGCAGGCCGGCCTGGTTGTGTTCGTTCTCCACCATCAGCCACACATGTCGCGCCGGTCCCGTCTGCTGGCGCACCCGTTGCGCCAGTTCCTGGAGGAAATCCGGGTCTTCGATGGCGTGCACCGCGTCCAGGCGCAAACCGTCGAAACGGTATTCGAGCAGCCACATCAAGGCGTTTTCGATGAAGAAGTCCCGTACTTCGCGGCGGCGGAAGTCGATGGCCGCGCCCCACGGCGTCTGTTTGTCTTCGCGAAAGAAGCCCTTGGCATAACGATGCAGGTAATTGCCGTCCGGACCGAAGTGGTTGTAGACCACGTCGAGAATCACCGCCAGACCATGACCGTGGGCGGTGTCGATCAAGTGTTTGAGCTGCTCGGGTGACCCGTATGAAGCCTGGGGCGCGTAGGGCAGGACGCCGTCATAGCCCCAATTGCGCTCCCCGGGAAACTGCGCGATGGGCATCAGTTCGATCGCGGTGACGCCCAGCTCGACCAGGCGTGCCAGATGCTGCTCGACGGCACTGAAGCCGCCGAGGGCACCGACGTGCAACTCGTAGATCACCGCTTCGTTCCACGGCCGTCCCGGCCAGGCACTGTGTTGCCAGGCATAGGCCAGCGGATCGACCACCACACTGTGCCGGTCGATATCGCCGTCCTGTGCGCGGGAAGCCGGGTCGGGCACTTCCAGTTCGCCGTCGATGCTGTAGCGGTAACGCGTGCCCGCCGCGCATCGGGTGTTGCTCACGAACCAGCCGTCGGCCTGGGGCAGCAACGGCAAGGACTGTCCATGTTCCAGTTCGACACTGACGTAAAACGCATCTGGCGCCCACAACGCGAATCGCGTGTGCTCTGCGTCCAGCATGATTGCGCCGTGGGGCCAGGTCTCAAGGGTCCGTAACGGCATCTTGAAAGCCTCTTACTGTTTGTTCGATTTCCCCAACGCTTTCGCCACAAGCTGTTCATAGAGTTCGGCGTAGGGTTCGACCGCCTTGCACCAGTTGAATGGCGCTGCCATGGCCCGGCAGCGCATGGCGTGCAGCAGGTCGGGGAAGGCGAATACCTTGAACGCGCGGCTCAGGGCTTCCTGGTAGCTCTGCACCGTTGATTCATCGAACAGGAAGCCGGTCACGCCGTTTTCGATGGTGTCGGCCAGGCCGCCGGTATTGCGCGCCACCGGCAACGAGCCGAAGCGCTGGGCGTACATCTGGCTCAGGCCGCAGGGCTCGTAACGCGAAGGCATCAGCAGGAAGTCGCTGCCGGCGAACATGCGCCGGGCATCGGTTTCGTTAAAGCCGATGCGCACGCCGATCTGCCCGGGGAAACGCAGGGCCAGTTCGCGCATCGACTGTTCTTCTTCCGGCTCGCCACGGCCGATGATCGCGATCTGCCCACCGGATTTGACGATGTACTCGGAGACCGCTTCGGTCAGGTCCAGGCCTTTCTGATAGACCAGGCGCGACACCACGGCGAACAGCGGCCCTTCGGAGTCTTGCAGGCCGAACAGCTCGCGCACATGGGCGGCGTTCACCGCCTTGCCGTCCCAGTCGCCGATTTCGAACGGACAGAACAGGTGCGGGTCGGTGGCCGCATCCCAGCTTTCATCGATGCCGTTGGGAATCCCGCTGAGCAGGCCTTGCTGGGTCTTTGCGGCGAGGAAACCGTCGAGACCGCAGCCGAAATCCGGGGTGGTGATTTCCTGGGCGTAGGTCGCGCTGACGGTGGTGATGTGGCTCGAGTAGGCCATGCCGGCCTTGAGGAACGACATCTTGCCGTAGAACTCCATGCCTTCCTGTTGCAGCGCGTGATGGGGAATGCCCAGTTCGGGGCACGAGCCCAGGCTGGTTACGCCTTGATAGGCCAGGTTGTGGATGGTGAACAGCGTCGGTGTGCGCTGCCCACGCCAGTGCATGTAGGCCGGGGCCAGGCCGGCCGGCCAGTCGTGGGCGTGCACCAGGTCCGGGCACCAGTGGATTTGCGCGAGGTTGGCGGCGATATCGGCCGCCGCCAGGCCCAGGCGGGCGAAACGGATATGGTTGTCCGGCCAGTCGCGGCCGTTGTTGGCGCCGTAGGGTGAACCTTCGCGCTCGTAGAGTTCGGGGCAGATCAGTACGTAGATGACCAGACCATCGGGCATGTCCATGCGCCCGATCTTGCACGGAGGCAACGCGGCATGACCGCCGAGCTCACCGATGATATGAATGGGGTTCTCGCTGTGCAGCACCTGCGGGTAACCCGGGATCAACACCCGCACATCGTGCAGATGGGCCATGGCCCGTGGCAGCGCCGCGGAAACGTCGCCCAAGCCACCGGTTTTCACCAGGTCGGCAATTTCCGAGGTCACGAACAACACTTTCTTACGGTTCGGATTCTGCTGGGCTGCCGGGGTCAGCGTCCTGGTGCCGGGCACGCTGACGGGTTGGGTGTTTGCGGCAGTTACGGCGCTCGATTCGCCGACCTGATGAGCACGCTCTCCCTGTATTTCCAAAGCCGTACTGATCATATGAATCTCCCGTGCTGTTGATCTAATTCTTAGGTCTGGCAAACGGTGTTTCATGGCCAATTCCCGTGGCCGGGCGCAAAAGCGCTGCGCATCAGTGAGCAAGCGCTGCCCGATGCTTTGAAGCAAAAGGGGTGAATGAGCCGTTGCAAAGATTGCACCAGTCGCAACGCACCTTCTTGTCAGAGGACCGATCGGGAATGGAAAAAGTTTCGACTGTTTTTCCACTTTATGACCGATCGGTTTCGCTTTGAGAAAATGAGTCTAGGCCAGAACTTAGAGCGGTAAAGGGCAGATGGCAAAATTGTTCGACAATCGGTTTGTAACGGTACGGACGTGCCTGATCGAGGTGCAAACGCCCCGACGAAGTGCATGTTTTTTTGCGTTTTTGCCGCAAAAAGTCACCGGGCCGTCACATCAATGTGCGACGTGATCGAGCGCTCGTGCACCAATGTGGTGCGCGTGCCAAGTCCCGGATTTGGCGGAACCACTGCCTTACTGCCGGTCGCGATGCCTTGTTATAGTTCGGGCCTCGTTTTCTGCCCGCAAAAGGATCAATGGAATGTCTCAGTACAGCGCGTTCAACGTCGAACTGGTTGATAAAATCGCCCATGTGCAGATCAATCGGCCGGAGAAGATCAACTCGATGAACGCTGCGTTCTGGAGCGAGATCGTCGAAATCTTCCAGTGGATCGACGACACCGATGAAGTGCGCGTGGTGGTCCTCAGCGGGGCAGGCAAGCATTTCTCCTCGGGTATCGACCTGATGATGCTGGCCGGTGTGGCCAATGAACTGGGCAAGGACGTTGGCCGCAATGCGCGGCTGTTGCGTCGCAAGATCCTTACCCTGCAAGCGTCGTTCAATGCCGTCGACAACTGCCGTAAACCGGTGCTCGCAGCGATTCAGGGCTACTGCCTGGGTGGCGCCATCGACCTGATTGCCGCGTGCGACATGCGTTATGCCGCCGAGGACGCACAGTTCTCGATCAAGGAAATCGACATCGGCATGGCCGCCGACGTGGGCACGCTGCAACGCTTGCCGCGGATCATCGGTGACGGCATGCTGCGCGAACTGGCTTACACTGGTCGCACCTTTGGCGCCGACGAAGCGCGGAGCATGGGCCTGGTCAATCGCGTCTACAGCGACAACGACAGCCTGCTCGACGGCGTCATGGGCATTGCCTACGCAATCGCCAGCAAGTCGCCGATCGCCGTCACCGGCACCAAGGAGATGATCAGCTACATGCGTGACCATCGCATCGATGACGGCCTCGAATACATCGCCACCTGGAACGCCGCCATGCTGCAATCCACCGATCTGCGCGTGGCCATGGCCGCCCATATGAGCAAACAGAAACCCGAATTTCTGGATTGATTAACCATGATTCCTCGCTGGACCACTGCAGTACTGGACACCGACCAACCCGGCGGCTGGGCCGTCGCGCGCAGCCCCGAAGGCTTTCTGTTCGATGACAATGGCGCACTGTTTCCGCGCGAATGGCTGAAGCGTCAGGACCTGCCGATTCTTGCCGAACATGGCATCGGTCATCTCGATGGCGAGCCGGTCTACCTGCTGGAGCTGCGCAGTCACAGCGAGGTGTCGGGCTGTAACTGGAAGGGCTTGCGGGCGTTCATGCTCGAAGGCGATCACACGGTCTACAAGGTGCTCGGTTACGCCGCACAGATCGGCACCTGGGCCCGCGAGCACCGCTTTTGCGGTAACTGCGGTCAGGCCATGACCCAGGTGCCGCGCGAACGGGCGATGTATTGCCAGCCGTGTGATCTGCGCAGCTATCCACGGATTTCGCCGAGCATGATCGTACTGGTCACCCGAGGCGATGAAGTGCTGTTGGCACGCTCACCGCGTTTTGTCAGCGGTGTCTACAGCACATTGGCGGGGTTCGCCGAACCGGGCGAATCGGCCGAGGACTGCCTGATTCGCGAGGTTCGTGAAGAGGTGAGCATCGAGGTCAGGAACATCCAGTACATGGGCAGCCAGTGCTGGCCGTTCCCGCACTCGATGATGCTCGGCTTTCATGCCGAATACGCCAGTGGCGAGATCGTCTGCCAGGAAGACGAGATCGAGGACGCCCAGTGGTTCAACGTGCACGCGCTGCCGCCGTTGCCGGCGTCACGCTCGATTGCCCGTTACCTGATCGATGTCTACGTGGCGCGGCGTTTAGGCCACGCTGAACCAGTGCTGCCAGGCTAGGCGCACGGTCAGGCCCAACACCACGGTGATGAACACCGGACGAATGAATTTCGCGCCGCCGCTGATGGCGGTGCGAGCGCCGAAAAAGGCGCCGACCATCAATGACGAGCCCATGCACAGGCCGATGATCCAGTCCACCTGACCGGAAAAGATGAAGATCGACAGCGCCGCCGCGTTGCTGACGAAGTTCATGCTGCGCGCCACGCCGCTGGCTTTCACCAGGTCGATGGGGTAGAGCAACAGGCTGCTCACGGTCCAGAACGCGCCCGTGCCGGGACCGGCGACGCCGTCATAGAAACCGAGGCTGAAGCCCTGGGTCGACTGCCATGTTTTCTTGATCGGTGCGTCGCTGTCCGTCGGCGCTTTCGGCGTACCGCCAAACAAAAGATAGACACCGCAGGCGAAGACGATCACCGGCAGCATTTTGTTTAGCCATTCCGCCGGCAGGTAGTGCGCGACCACGGCACCGGTCAGCGCGCCGACCAGGGTACCGACGATGGCATGCACCCATTGCGCGGGGTGGAACAGCTTGCGGCGGTAGAAGGTGAAACTGGCAATCGCCGAGCCGAAGGTCGAACTGAGCTTGTTGGTGCCCAGCACCAGGTGCGGCGGCAGGCCGGCGGTCAACAGGGCCGGGGTGGTCAACAGACCACCGCCACCGGCGATGGCGTCGATGAAACCGGCAACAAAAGCGACGAGGGCCAGGATGGCCAGGGTGGAGAGGTCTACGCTGAGTTCGAAAGGCATGGGATCGGCTTATTCGGCGGGTGCAGAAAGAGGCTGCGGGGAAGGGCAGCATCTTAACCACCTGCACAGCACAAAACCAATGTGGGAGCGAGCCTGCTCGCGAAGAGGCCGTCAGATCCAGCATAAATGCTGGCTGACACACCGCTATCGCGAGCAAGCTCGCTCCCACAGGGATTAGTGTGGATTTAAATTACAGACCCAGATCCGACAGCCCCGGATGATCGTCAGGACGACGTCCCAGCGGCCAGTGGAACTTGCGCTCGCTTTCCTTGATCGGCATGTCGTTGATGCAGGCGAAGCGACGGGCCATCAGGCCGTCCTCGTTGAACTCCCAGTTTTCGTTGCCGTAGGAACGGAACCAGTTGCCCGAGTCGTCGTGCCATTCATAGGCATAACGCACGGCGATGCGGTTGTCGGTAAAGGCCCAGAGTTCCTTGATCAGTCGATAATCCAGCTCCTTGGCCCATTTGCGGGTCAGGAAGCCTTTGGCTTCTTCGCGGTTATGGGCGAACTCGGCGCGGTTTCGCCACTGGGTGTCCAGGGTGTAGGCCAGGGACACGCGCTCCGCATCGCGGGAGTTCCAGCCATCCTCAGCCAGGCGAACTTTTTCAATGGCCGATTCACGGGTGAAAGGGGGCAATGGCGGACGAACTTCGGCATTAGACATTTCAAGTCTCCGTATCAAGTTAAAGTTAAAACAATTGTCGAGCTTGATCTGGTTGCTACAGGTCCAATAACTTGCGCGCCATGCATTGCGCATTATCGGCGGCACTGTGATCACCCGTTACAAGCGCCACGGTAATGGCACCATCGATCAGGATCAGCAGCTGTCTGGCCAGCGTCTGCGGATCCTCGGCGCCATGTTCGGTACACAGCTCGCACAGGTAGTCGAGCAGTTTCTGTTTATGTTCTTTGGCGACCAGTCGCACCGGGTCTTGCGGGTCGCCGGTTTCGCCACTGGTGTTGATGAAAGCGCAGCCGCGGAAGCCTTCGCTGGCGAACCACGACTTCAGTACGGTAAACAGGTTGAGCAGCCGCCCGGCCGGGGTCTGGGCCTGGCCGACTTCGCTGCGGTACCAGTGCATCCAGCGCTGATCGCGGCGTTGCAGGGCGGCCACGACCAGTTCGTCCTTGTTGGCAAAGTAGCGGTAGATGCTTTTTCTGGAGACGCCGGCGGTTTTCACCAGAAGATCCATGCCAGTGGCGGCTATGCCACTTTTGTAGATCAACTTTTCGGTGACATCCAGAATGATGTCGCGTGTGTCGTTGCTATTGATTTCATTCATGTGGCTAACAGTAGAACGATCGTTCTCCTTGGTCAATCGATATTTTTGCAGCGCCTGATAAATGGTCTTCGCGAGCAAGCCCGCTCCCACATTTGAAATGCGTTCCCCTGTGGGAGCGGGCTTGCTCGCGAATAGGGCATTACAGACAGTAACAAGACCCGACCCCAGCGATGGTGTAAGCTCTCAGGTTCTTCGGATTCGACCCATTGCGAGCCCTATGCCGTCGCTTTTCAAACGTTCCCTGCTGCCCAAGCTGCGCAGTTTTCCGCTGACGGCCGATGCCGTCGGCATCCTCTCCGGCGCTGCCGAATTCCGCCGTTGCCTGCTGGAGAAAATCGCCAGTGCGACCCGGCGCATTTACATCGTTGCGCTGTACCTGCAACAGGATGAAGCTGGCCAGGAAATTCTCGATGCCTTGCACGCGGCCAAACTGGCGCGTCCGGAGCTGGACGTGGTGGTCGTCGTCGACTGGCTGCGCGCCCAGCGCGGCCTGATCGGTGCCGGCAAGCAACCGGGCAACTCGGCCTGGTACCAGGAAATGACCCGCACCCACGCAAGTGAAGTGCCGATCTATGGCGTCCCGGTGCAAACCCGCGAACTGTTCGGTGTGCTGCACCTCAAAGGCTTCGTGATCGATGACTGCGTGATCTACAGCGGCGCGAGCCTGAACAACGTCTACCTGCACAAGTTCGACAAGTACCGCTACGACCGTTATCACGTGCTGCACAATCGCGAACTGGCCGATTCGATGCAGCACCTGGTGCAGCACGGCCTGGTGGCCTCCAAAGCGGTGCACCGCCTCGACCTGCCGAACCTGCCGACGACCCGCAGCCTGCGCAATGACATCGGCGACCTGCGCAGCCGGCTCAAGCACGCGGCGTACGACACCACGCAAGGCACCACCGACCGGACCGGTCTGTCCGTCAGCCCGTTGCTCGGCGTCGGCAAGAACAATCCGCTGAACCGGGTGATCTGCGAGCTGATCGCCAGCGCCCAGCAGCAGCTGACCATTTGCACGCCGTACTTCAACCTGCCGTTGGCGATCATCCGCGAGATCAACCGCGCACTGGCCCGTGGGGTGAAGATCGATATTGTGGTCGGTGACAAGACGGCCAATGACTTCTACATTGCGCCGAGCGAACCGTTCCGGGTCATTTCGGCGCTGCCGTACCTGTACGAAATCAGCTTGCGCCGTTTTGCCAAGCGTCATCAGCGCAACATCGACAGCGGTCAGTTGAACCTGCACCTGTGGCTTGATGGTGACAACACCTATCACCTCAAGGGCATGTGGATCGACCGGCGCTATACCTTGCTGACCGGCAACAACCTCAACCCGCGGGCGTTCCGGCTCGATCTGGAAAACGCCTTGTTGATCGATGATCCGCACGGCGAATGGCTGGAGCCGCGCCGTCAGGAACTGGCGGAGATTTTCCAGCACACGCGGCGAATCGAGCACTTCCAGAACCTGGAAACCCTCGCCGAATACCCGGTGGGCGTGGCCAAGTTCCTCAAGCGCGTGAGTCGTGTGCGGATCGAGCGGCTGCTTTACCGGATTCTTTAAAGATTAAAATCAAAAGGTCGCAGCCTGCGGCGACTGACGCCTTCGCGGGCAAGCCCGCTCCCACAAGGATCTTTGTCGTACACAAACTCTGTGTTCGCTGAATAACCTGTGGGAGCGGGCTTGCCCGCGAAGGCGTTTTCACTTTCAGTACATCAACGACAGGCACACTGCTTTCGCGAGCAAGCTCGCTCGTACAGGGGATCTGCGTTCAATGGGTGGTTTCAGCTAATATGCCCCCCACTCGAACAAGAACAGGGCTTGCCGCAATCCATGTCGGAAAAAGACACCATCTCCATCCAACTGGTGCGTGAAGCACTGTTGCAAAGCTGTGCGCCAGACATCGACAAGGACGAGGTGTTGATCAAGGTTGGCATCGACCCACAGCTGTTGGGCAATTGCGGCGCCCGGGTTCCAGCCACCGCTTATGCGCGCCTGTGGCGGCTGCTGGCACGGCGTGGGGATGACGAGTTTTTTGGCATGGACCCACGCAAACTCAAATCCGGCAGCTTCGCATTCCTGTGCCGCAGCGCCATGCTCCAACCCAACGTGGCGGCGGGACTGGCTGGCGGCCTGGCGTTTCTGTCGTTGATCCTCGAACACCTGCCGGCGCAGTTGGTGCGTCAGCAAAGCCTGGCGGAAATCGTCCTGCTCGAAGACGACAAAGAGCCACGCCGGGCCTTCACCTATTTCACCTACTGGATGATTGTCCACGGCGTTGCCTGCTGGCTGGCAGGGCGGCGGATTCCGATTCTGGCCATTGAGCTGCGCTGTTCGAAACCGGATTTCTGCGATGATTATCAGGTGATGTTTTCCGAGAACCTGCGTTTCGACCGTCCGCGCACGCGGATGATTTTCTCCGCCGATTGCCTGGATTTGCCGATCAAGCGCAGCCCCGAAGAGCTCAAGCGATTCCTGGCCCACGCGCCGGCGAACATTCTGGTGAAATACCGTGATCCGCAGAGCCTGGCCAACCGTATCAAACACGATCTGCGTCACCTGCCGGCCGAGCACTGGCCGGAAACCGAGGCCCTGGCGCAACGCCTGTGCATGTCGGCATCGACCTTGCGTCGCCGGCTGGCCGAAGAAGGGCAAACCTATCAAGGTCTCAAGGACAGCGTGCGCAAGGAACTGGCGATCGTCTGGCTGGCCGAGCCGGCGATCAGCTTCAGCGAAATCGCCACACGGCTCGGGTTCGCTGACACCAGTTCGTTCTACAAGGCCTTTCGCAAGTGGTCGGGGTCAAATCCGGGGCATTACCGCAGCCTGATTCTCAATGACGTCGAGTAAATTCAGCGCCAGCCTGACCCTCTCTCGCTAGCGACTGCCAGTGGTCGATCCCGGCAGATTGAGGGTACCGCTGTCGACGAAACGCTTCGTGTTGAACACCCCGCCCGAGAGCTTGCCGCGCAGGATATAAGGCATGTTGTTGAGGGTTTTCATCTGGCTGATGCCATAGGTCTGGCGGATGAAGGAAAATGCCGAAACACTGACCGGCACGCTCACGACGGTGTCGGAAAAACGCCCGATCTCGCCCCTCTGATCGCTGACGCCCGAGGCAAATGGCTGGCCGTTGATGTCCAGATCCAGGGCGACGCCGTTGTAGGTGAGGTTGTTGTCATTGGGGTTCTGCACGCGGATTGTCACGGCAAAGCGTACTTCCATGCCCTCGCCCTGCAGGGGCTCGATACCCACGACGTTGATTTTCAGCGGGTCTCGATTGGGCAGCGAGGAACAGGCGCTCAGGCAGAGCAGGAGGGAAATCAGGACCGCGTGAACGCTGCGCATGGACGTGCTCTCATCTGAAAAGGGCTGTACCGCCACCGGCTCAGCCCCTGAGCCCGTCCGGCGGATTTACGGTGCGACCACCGCAGCCTTTGCGGGTTCATCCCTGGTGATCACATCGGGGTTCTGCATCACCTGAAGCACAGAGGCCTCTGGATCGAACTCGTCCTCCTCCAGCTCGATGAACTCCTCAGGCAGGAAGATATTAAGAACGATAGCGCACAGCGCGCCGACAGTAATGGGCGATTCGAAAATGTTGTGCAGGGCCTTGGGCAGTTCACGCAAGACTTCCGGCACGGCGGCCACCCCCAGGCCCATGCCGATGGAAATCGCCACGATCAGCATGTTGCGCCGATGCAGGCCGGCCTCGGCGAGAATCTTGATCCCGGCCACGGCGACGGTGCCGAACATCACCAGTTCCGCGCCCCCCAGCACCGGTTTGGGCATCAATTGCAGTACCGCGCCGATCATCGGGAACAGGCCCAGCACCACCAGCAATCCGGCAATGAAAAACGCCACGTAACGACTGGCCACGCCCGTGAGCTGGATCACCCCGTTGTTCTGGGCGAAGGTCACCATTGGCATGCTGTTGAACACCGCCGCCATGGCCGAGTTGAGGCCATCGGCGAGCAGGCCGGACTTGATCCGGCGTATGTACACCGGGCCTTTGACCGGTTGCCGGGAAATCATCGAGTTGGCCGTGAGGTCACCGGCGGCCTCCAATGGCGAAACGAGGAAGATCACCGCCACCGGAATGAACGCCACCCAGTCGAAGGAAAAACCGTACTTGAAAGGCACCGGTACGCTCATCAGCGGGACGTCGGGCAGGCCGTTGAAATCCACCTGGCCCATGAGCCAGGCCACCCCGTAACCGAGGGTCAGGCCGATGACAATCGCCCCCAGGCGCAGAAACGGCACGTCGACCCGGTTCAACACCACGATGGTTCCCAGTACCAGCGCCGCCAGGGCCAGGTGACTGGCAGCCCCCAAGTCCTGGGCGCCGAAGCCGCCGGCGATGTCGGTCATCGCCACCTTGATCAGCGACAACCCCATCAGCGTGATGATCGTCCCGGTCACCACCGGGGTGATCAGCATGCGCAGTTTGCCGATGAACTGGCTCAACACCACTTCAATGAACGCGGCAAAAAAGCACACGCCGAAGATGGTCGAGAGAATCTCGTCGGTGCCACCGCCCCGGGCCTTGACCATGAAGCCGGCGCTGAGAATCACACTGATGAACGAGAAACTGGTGCCTTGCAGGCACAACAGGCCCGAACCCACCGGGCCAAAGCGCCGCGCCTGGACGAAGGTGCCCAGGCCCGAGACGAACAGCGCCATGCTGATCAGATAGGGAATTTCGCTTTGCAGGCCCAGGGCGCTGCCCATGATCAGCGTCGGGGTGATGATGCCGACGAAACTCGCCAGCACGTGTTGCAGGGCGGCGAAGACGGTGGCGGTCAGGTGCGGACGGTCATCGAGGCCGTAGATCAGATCAGTGTTACGGGGCGCGGGGGCTTTTTCGGAGGCGGTCATGGTGGTTTGCGTGCCAGAAGGCGGGCCGGGTCAGAAAATGGAGGCGCAGGATGCCAGAACCGCCCGGCCACGGCAAAAGTTCCACCAGAACAGGGGCTTACGGACGCGGGGCGAACACCTCGGTGACGCTGCGGCGTTTGGCGTGCAATTGGCTGGCCTGGATCAGCTGTTCGAGGTCCTCGGGCGTGACGTCATAGAAGGCTTCCATGTCCGCCAGCGCCAGTTTCAGGTCTTCGGCGGTGATGGCCTGACTGTCGACGGGCGGGTGATCGGCCGGGATCATGACGGCCGGTTCGCTGCTGCCCTTGGGGTAACGAACGCGGGTCAGGTTGTTGTAGGCGAGGGCGCAGAGCAGCATCGTCGTTGCGCTGAGCATGACCGGCTCAATGGCTTTCCAGTCCATGGCAATGGTCACCGGATCGGCCAGCACCAGGGTCAGGGCCAATGCCCCGGCCGGTGGATGCAGGCACCGTAACCAACACATCAGCAACACTGCCATGCCCGCCGCCAGACAGGCGCTCCCCAGGGTTCGGCCCAACACATGGGCCACCAGCAGCGCAATCACTGCGGCGCACAAGTAGCCACCCAGAATCGACCAGGGTTGGGCGAGCGCTCCCGAAGACACGGCAAACAACAGCACCGCAGACGCCCCCAGCGGGCCGATCAGGTGCTGGGCCACCTCAATGCCAAACACCAGGCTACAGAGCCAGACGCTGAGCAGCGTGCCCAAGGCCATGCCGATGGCGGCGCGGCTCCATTCGGTGGGGCGGGTGTTGATGGCGACGGGCAACCAGCGGGCAAGCATTGCGAGAAAACTCCGGCAGAAAAACTCGAGGTAAAAAAAGGGCTTAGCTGGCAAACCCAGAAAGCCCTTGAAGGTGTTCCAACTGTTGGGGGAGGAACAGGCACAGTGTGCCGTTCAATCCAGCTACTGACAAATTCATATTAATGAGCTTTCAGTGCATTAATTTTGCTTTAAGTGGCCCCGTCGGCCACTCATGTAGCAGAGCAGGCCACCCAGCGCAGCCAGTGCACTCAAGGCATAAAACATCGTCGGCGCCGGGCTGTGCATCAGCATGAAGCCGCAAATCACCGGGCTCACCGCGCCACCCAGCGCAGCCAGGTTTTGCGCGCCGTAGTAACTGCCGCGCAGTGCTTCCGGAGCCAGGGTGTCGACAAAGAGAAACTCGGCCGGGTAAATGATGATTTCACCCAGGGTGAAGATGAACATTGCCACGCACCAGCTCACCAGGCTGTCCGCCAGGCTGAAACCGATCAGGCCGAGAATGAACAGGCCGGTGCCGGCCACAATCCACTGGCGCAATTGTTCACGTTTGAGAAAACGCCCGACCTGGTATTGCAACAGGATCACGCTGATGGCGTTGCAGGCGAGCAGGGCGGCCATGATTTCCATGGTGTGCCGGGGATTACTGGTCACCAGCAGGTATTGCGACAGGTAAAAGGTAAATCGCCCGTGCACCACGGTGCTGAGCAGGCAACCGGCGGTGAACATGATCAGGGTGCGGTCGTTTTTCAGGGTGATCAGGGTTTTCAGAAAACTCTGCGCTTGACCCGCAGGAGCCACTTTGCCCGGATCCGCGGGAATGCCGGTCATCAGGAAAATACTGAAAAAAGCGATGGCCGCCGCGATCAGAAATGGCGCACTGGCAAAGGCACCAGCAATCAGCACGCCAAGCATCGGCCCGACCGCGTAGCCAATGTTGGTCAGCGTATAGCTCAAGGAAAATGCCTTGGCCCGCTGGCCCACGGGCAGGTTGTCGCTGAGGATCGCTTTCGAACCGATCAGGAACAGTGCCGAGGCGGTTTCGGTGACGATCAGGGTGATCGTGGTCAGGTAGAGGTTTTCGGCAAAGGTCAGCAACACCAGGCCGACCGCGCTGGACGCCATCGCCAGCACGAGCAATCGGCGTTTTTCGAAGCGATCGATGATGTAGCCGCCGTAGAGGGAGAGCAGGGTGGCGACGAACACCGCAATGCCGAGCAGCAGACCAACGTCCTGTTGGTTGAGGCCAAGTTTGTCGCTGACGAACAACGTGAGTAACGGGCTGGTGATGGCGCGGCTGACAACGATGGTCAGCGAGCAGATCAGCAGGCGGCGGATGAGGGGGGAGTAGGTGGTCACAGCGTGAATATCCTTATTCGATCGGGTCGGCATCAGGCCAATCGTGCGCGCTACTCTAGCAGTCGGACACTCGCTCGTTGCTATGCAATTTACTGGCAGTTCAGCAACACCCAGTCATTCCCGTCGAATCGCCCGCTACGCTGCAAGCGCAAGGCCGGCCCGGCTTCCCGTGAGCCTGACAACGCAACGGCGCCAGGCACCAGCAGCGCCGATGCCAGCTTTCGCGAGACAAACAGCCGGGAGCATGAGGTTTAAGCGACCACTGATTCGGCCAGCCATTGCTGGTAAGGCATCGGCAATTTGTGCGACTCACCCCGACCGATCGGGAAGTAGGTAAATCCGATGCGTGCCAGTCGGTCCGCGTCGTACAGGTTGCGGCCATCGAAGATCACCGGCGTGTTGAGGCGTTGGCGGATAAACTCGAAGTCCGGCGCCTTGAACTGTTGCCATTCGGTGCAGATGATCAATGCATCGGCGCCGGACAAGACCGACTCAGGCGTGCCCATGAGCATCAGTTTCGACTCATCCGGATACAGCTTCTGGGTTTCCTGCATGGCTTCGGGATCGAACGCGCGGACATTCGCCCCGGCGGCCCACAACGATTCGAGCAACACACGGCTCGGTGCATCGCGCATGTCGTCGGTATTGGGTTTGAAGGCCAGGCCCCAGACGGCAAAGGTCCTGCCACGCAAATCGCCCCGGTAGAACGCGTTGATGCGCTCGAACAGCTTGTGCTTTTGCCGCTCGTTGATGGCTTCCACTGCCTGCAGCAGGTCACTGGAGCAATGGGCCTCTTCGGCGCTGTGGATCAGGGCGCGCATGTCCTTGGGGAAGCACGAGCCACCGTAGCCGCAACCGGGATAGATGAAGTGGTAGCCGATACGCGAGTCGGCGCCGATGCCCAGGCGTACCGATTCGATGTCGGCACCCAGGTGTTCGGCCAGTTCGGCGATCTGGTTGATGAAGCTGATCTTGGTCGCCAGCATGCAGTTGGCGGCGTATTTGGTCAGTTCGGCGCTGCGCAGGCCCATGAACATGATGCGTTCGTGGTTGCGGTTGAAGGGGGAGTACAGGTCACGCATCACGTCACGCACTTCATCGCGTTCACAGCCTATGACGATACGGTCCGGGCGTCGGCAGTCGGCCACGGCCGAACCTTCTTTCAAGAACTCCGGGTTCGAGACGATATCGAACTGCAATAACCGCCCGACACTGAGCAGACATTTGTCGATGTGTGAGCGCAAGGCGTCGCCGGTGCCGACCGGGACGGTGGATTTCTCCACCAGGATCGCCGGCTGTTCGCGATACCGTGCTACCGCTTCGCCCACCGACATCACGTAGCGCAAGTCTGCCGAGCCGTCTTCCCGGGACGGTGTGCCGACCGCGATGAACAGCACCTGGCCGTGCTGGACCGCTAATCTTTCGTCGCTGGTGAACTGCAACCGTTTGGCGTCAAGACCTTCGCGTACCAGGCTGGCCAGGCCGGGTTCGAAAATACTCACGTGGCCCTGTTGGAGCAGTTCGACTTTTTTCTCGTCAACGTCCATGCAGATCACGTCGTGGCCGACTTCCGCCAGTACCGCGGCCTGCACCAGGCCAACATAGCCGCTACCAAACACACTGATTTTCATGGGGCACTCCTTTGTTCGGGCGCACGAGCAGGTCGGGAATTGATGGTGATGACGCGGAGGATGACCAATGCCACGCCTGGGCTCTTTGTAAGGCTGGACGCTTCGATGAACAGCGGTACGCTGGCGACCAGCAGACCCAGACCCAGGCCCAGGCAGGTCAGCAGGATAGGCAAGGCCATATTTCAATTTGCTTATCGCGTTGAAAAAAGCCACGTGCGGCCGTTTCATCCGCCAGGACAACGCCGAAGCGGCGCCCAGGTCGTTGCTCGGCAATCTGACGCTCTGGCTGAGTAACTGCGGCGTGGGCGGCGTTTTGGATCACGGCAATGCCGTGTTTGTCGGCGAGGGCGTAAAGCGGATCGAGATCGAATGCCGCACCGGCGTAATGCACCGGGATGATGGCTTTGGTGCACGGCGTGATCGCCGCTTCGATATCAGAACCTGCATCAAATCAGATAGTTACCGGTCGGCGGTAAAAAACTGCTTCGGTTGACTTTTTTCGCCGTGGGCGGCAGGTTGGACGTCCATTCGGGTTGCTTCGACTTCATGGGAGGTTATGCCCGATTTTGTGAAAGGGACATGAAAAGCGGTGGGGGAATCGTTTATCTGAAGGCTATTTAATCTGCTGTTCAGACTTCCCGCGTTGATGGTGTTTTAGGAAAAGTTCTACAGAACCAATGTCTTTTATATGATCGTTATTTCTCTTCTTAGCTGCTTCTTTGACCTGTTTTCATTCAAGGCCGTTTCGTTTGATTGACTTACCTGTAATTGATTCTCGCACGCCCCTCACCAATCCGCTGACCCTGTATCTGGCGCGGCTGGCACCCTCCAGTCAGCTGACCATGCGCTACGTGCTGCAGGACGCCGCCGACCGCCTGGGCTTCGAAGACTGCGATATCGAGGAGATCCCCTGGCACAACCTGCAGCCCGAAGACGTGATCGCACTGGTGGCCACATTGCGTTCAGACGGCTATGCACCGAACACCTCTTCACTGTATGTCAACGCGGTGCGCGGGGTGATGAACGAAGCGTGGCGCATGAGCCTGATCTCGCAGGAGCACCTGTTGAAGATGCGCTCGGTGAAGGGCATCGCCGGTACACGGCTGTCCCAGGGACGCAACCTCAGGCGTACGCTGATCCAGGAACTGATGGCCGTTTGCGCCGCCGATCCGCGGCCACAAGGCTTGCGGGATGCGGCGATCATCGGGATTTTGTACGGCTCGGGAATGCGCAAGTCCGAATCGGTGAACCTGGAGCTGAATCAGGTCGACTTCACCCAGCGCAGCCTGCAGGTGACGGCCAAGGGCAACAAGCAGTTGATCAAGTACGCGCCGGCCTGGGCTTTCGCCAAACTGCAAGCCTGGCTTGAACTGCGCCGCTCCCTGCTCAAGGAAGGCGAACCGGACGATCCGTTCCTGTTCAATCGCATTCGCCGTGGCAGCCATATCACCCGTGAGCGCATCACCAAACATGCGATCTACTACATCGCCCGGCAACGGGGCGCGCAGGTCGGAGTGAAAATCATGCCCCACGACTTCCGGCGTTCATTCATTACCCGGGTGATCGAAGAGCATGACTTGTCGATTGCGCAGAAACTGGCGCACCACAGCAACATTCAGACTACGGCCAACTACGATGTGCGCGACGACAACGAGCGGCGTCGGGCAGTGGATCGTTTCGACCTGTGAACGATTACAGCTCGCTCAACACATGGGCGTGGCCAATGGTCGAGACCTGAACCGCGCTGCCGGCGGGTGGTGCGTACATGCCGGAACTGCGCACCAGCAGTGATCGGCCCGGTTGCTCGCGGCTGGTCAATGACTGGAGTTCTACCGTCAGCGTGCAAGTGTTGCCACTGAAATCCCGATCGGTGACCACGGCCCGGCAACCATCGGCTTGCGGGTCGCCGGGAAGGATACTGGCCAATTGCAGCTGTTCAGGGCGCAGCATGATCTGCGCCGAGTTGTTGTTGCGGTGGTTGTTGACCGGGATCCGCCCCAGGTCGCAATGAGCCCAACCGGCCTCGATGCGCGCCGGCATCACCACGGCATCCCCCAGGAACAGGGCGGTCTGTTCGTCTTCGGGATAGCGGTAAAGGTCCAGCGGATGCCCTGACTGTACCAGTCGGCCATGGCGCATCACCGCCAGCTGGTCGGCAAATGACAGGGCTTCACTCTGGTCATGGGTGACCAGGATGGTGGTGACGCCCGCGTCTTCCAGCAGCCGCGCGACCATCTTGCGCATCGCGGCGCGCAATCCGGTGTCGAGCGCCGAGAACGGCTCGTCCAGCAGCATCAGCCGTGGTTGTTGTGCCAATGCCCGGGCCAGGGCCACGCGCTGTTGCTGGCCGCCGGACAATTCGTGAGGCCAGCGCTCGGCCATCTTCGCGTCCAGCGCCACGCTGTCCATCAGTTCGGCGACGCGTTGTTGTTTTTCAGTGCCCTTGGTCGATAAGCCGAAGCCGATGTTCGCCGCCACGGTCATGTGCGGAAACAGCGCGCCATCCTGCGGCACGTAGCCGATCAGGCGTTGATGGGCCGGCACTTCGTGGGTGCCGTCGACCAGGGTCTGGCCATTGAGCGACAGGCGCCCGGAATCGGGGAATTCGAAGCCGGCAATCATACGCAGCAAGGTGGTTTTGCCGGAGCCGGACGGGCCGACGATGACCGTGCGACTGCCGCTCGGCACCGACAGGCTGACGTTGTCCAGCGCGCAATGGGCGCCATAGGACTTGTAGAGGGCATTAAGTTCAAGAGTGTTCATCGGCCAGCCGTTTTTTTCGATTGGTGATAAAGAAGTCCGGTCAGCGGCAGCGACAGCACAACCATCAATAAGGCGTAGGGCGCCGCGGCGGCGTAGTCGATTTCGCTGGTCATGGCCCAGAATCCGGTGGCCAGGGTGCGCGTGCCGTTCGGGGCCAGCAGCAGGGTGGCGGTCAATTCGTTGGTGATCGCCAGGAACACCAGCGCCGCGCCGGCGGCGGCTCCGGGGGCGGCCAGGCGCAAGGTGACCAGCCACAGTGCCCGGGCTGGCGAACGGCCAAGGCTGCGGGCGATGTTCTCCAGCTCCACCGGGGCCTGGGCAATGCCGGCGCGCAGGCTGACCAGGGCGCGGGGCAGGAACATCAGCAGGTACGCCAGCAACACGGTGAAGGTGGTCTGGTAAATCGGCCGGGCAAAATGGATCGTGACGGTGACCAGGGCCAACGCCACGATGATTCCGGGCAAGGAACTGGTGATGTAGTTGCAGCTTTCCAGCACGCGTTGCATTCGACCGGGGTAACGGATCGACAGCCAGGCAATCGGGATCGCCGCGAAAGTTGTGAGCGCGGCACCTGCGACGCCGAGCAACAGGGTTTGTTCCAGAGCAGGCAACAACTCGGCCATGTCCCAGACTTCCACGCCGCCGGCGATCAGCCATTTGCCCAGGGTGATCAAGGGCACGCCCAGGGCCAGGGCACAGGTCACCATTTGCAGCGTCAACGAGAGCAGGGTGGATGCCGGTTTCAGGCACACGACCCGTTGCTCCCGGGCGCTCCCCGAACCGACGCGAGCGTAACGTGCCGAACCCCGGGCGGCGGACTCGGCCGTCAACATGGCCAGGCAACACAGCGCCAGCACACTGGCCAGCATGTGCGCCGCTGCGCCGTTGAAGGTCGATTTGAACTGGTCGAAGATCGCGGTGGTAAAGGTGTCGAAGCGGATCATGGCGTACAGGCCATATTCGGCCAGCAGGTGCAGACCGACCAGCAAAGCGCCGCCGCAGATCGCCAGGCGCAATTGCGGCAACACCACACGGAAAAACACCTTCCAGGGTTTGAGCCCCATGGACTCGGCGACGTCTTCGATGGCCGGGTCGAGCCGGCGCAACGTGGCCGCCACCGGCAAATACAGGAACGGGAAATAGGCGATGACCGAGACCAGGACACCGGCAAACAAGCCGTGAATCGGTGGCACCAGGCTGACCCAGGCGTAACTGTGAACGAACGCAGGCACCGCCAGCGGTGCGGTGGCCAGCAACGACCACCAGCGCCGCCCCGGCAGATTCGTGCGTTCGGTCAGCCATGCCAGCGTCACCCCCAGTGCCACGCACAAGGGAATCGTCAGCAGCACCAGCAACAGGGTGTTGACCAGCAGCTCACCGACCCGAGGGCGGAACACCAGGGTCACGACGGTTGACCAGCCTGTCTGCAGGGACACGCCGATAACGTAAGCGATCGGTAGCAGTGCCAGTAATGAAACCAGCACCGACAAACCGATCACCCATACACCGCCACGCCCGGCGAATACTCCGCGGGATCGTCGACGCAATGGTGCGGGAGTCGCCTTGGCGACCCCCGCAGGCAGGGTTTCAGGCATCAATTAGAGCAGTCCGGCCTGTGTCATCAGCTCCACGGCTTTTTTGCTGTCGAGTTTTGAAGCATCGACAGTCGGCGCATCGAGCTGATTCAGAGGCACCAGTTTAGGGTTGGATTCAGCGCCTTTGCCGACGGCGTATTCAAACGATTTGCCGTTCTTCAGCACAGCCTGGCCGTCCTTGCCGGTAATGTACTTGAGGAACGCCTGGGCTTGTTCCTTGTGTTGGCTGGAAGCGAGGACGCCGCCGCCGGAGATGCTGACAAAAGCGCCCGGATCCTTGTGCTTGAAATAGTGCAGGGCGGTGTTCTTGCTGTTTTCCCCGGTCTTGGACTGATCCACCAGGCTGTAATAGTGGTAGATCACACCGCTTTCGATCTGCCCGGCATTCACCGCCTTGAGTACCGCGCTGTTGCCCCGGTAGCTGGTGTAGTTGGTTTTCATCCCCTTGAGCCATTCCAGCGTGGCGGCTTCACCCTTTTGTTGCAGGATGGCCGCGACTATGGCCTGGAAGTCAGCACCGCCTGGCGACGCGCCCCAGCGACCTTTCCAGCTTGGGTCGGCCAGGTCCATGATCGATTTCGGCAAGTTGGTTTCCGAGAGTTTGCTCGGATTGTACACAAACACCGTGGAACGCGCGGCGATCCCGACCCATTTGCCGTGGGCCGGACGATAGGCCGGGTCGACCTGCTCCAGTGTGGCTTTATCGACAGGTGCGAACAGCCCGGCGTTGTCGACCAGCACCATGGCCGGGGAGTTTTCGGTCAGGAATACATCTGCCGGAGAGGACGCGCCTTCCTGCACGATCTGATTGCCCATTTCGGTGTCATCGCCGTTGCGCAAGGTGACAGGGATACCGGTTTCCTGGGTAAAGCCCTCGACCCAGGCCTTGGTCAGGCCTGCGTGTTGCGCGTTGTACACCACGATGCCGACGGAGTCAGCGGCATAGACCTGGCCAGCGCTCAGCAACGCGGTGGCCAGCAGGGCTTTTTTCAAGAACGAAGGGATTTTTGGAATCATTCTGCGGGCTGCTCCTGGTGCATTTTTTGAAAGTCATGCGCAGTGAAACGCCAGTTAACCAATGCGAATCATTTGCATGTTTTTTGAGTTGCGGGAAATGTAGAGATCCAAATGAGAAAATAACGTCAAAAAACCGTTAATACATGTAATTTTCATTCAGATTAGCAGTACTGCGTCCACTGTGGTTCGACTCTTCGATCAAACGATGTCATCGGTCAGAATGTGACGCTGCCCACGACTGCTTTTTCAATCACCCGATGCCAGTTGCTGCTGGCCCCGCGCGGAGTTCATCGGGGTTGCGAAAGGATAGCTCGGTGATTGCCGGTGTGCCGAGGAACGGGTCGCTGAAACTACTGTGGAGCCAGCCTGCTGGCGATGGACTCCAGTGCGCCGCGTTCATCCAGATCCCACGCGTTATCGTTAACGACCATCGCTGCGATGCGGCGACCCGACAAGCCAGCTCCTACAAGAGACCGCGTCTGTAGGAGCCAGCTGGCTGGCAATGGATGGCCGTCAGGACGAAGGGCAACTCGCCTGGGGGCGGGTGGCCGCCTGGCTGATCAGCGCGGCCAGGCGTTTGATGTTGTTTTGGTGGGCAAGTACCAGTTCATCGACACTTGCGCCGGACGGCGTTTGCAAGGTGCTGCGGCAAATCACCTGTTTCTTGTCGCCCGGCTCGGCACTGCGCAGACGCCATATCACGTCCATCAGCGCATATTGACCGGGGACAGAGTCAAAGCGCTGCACATCGACCCGCACCGAATACCTGCCCTGTACGGGACTGTTGCCCAGTTGATCGGCCAGCGCACTGCTCAATTCGTCGACGAGGGTTGCGCCCCACCAATGGGTTTCGAGGATCGCCAGGCCACTGTTGCCCTCGCGAATGACGATCTGCGCACGATCGACCTGGGGTGGCAAGCTTAGCGTCTCGACCTGAATCACCCCGACGGTGGTCCTGGAATGATCGCCCACCTGGGCGGGGGTCAGGGTGTGGAACTGAATCGGGTCACTGCGGCAAGCGGCGAGCAGCAACAACGCGGTGAACACTGTGAATTTCAGCGGAAAAGCCATGGGTGTTGCTCCTGTGCTCAATTGCGCGGTGGCCCTTGCAGATCCATGGGCGGGGCATTGTTCGGGCGGCCGCGAAGCAGCGATTCCGGATGCCGTCCCAGGTAATCCGATAGATCACGCAAGGATCTCGACGTGCGTCCCAGTTCATCCAGGGTCTGATCCAGTTTTTCCCGTTGCGGCGAGTCGTCGGCCAAGGTCGAACCGGCGGATTTCAGGGTCGTGTTGGCGGTTTCCAGCGTCTTGCTGAAGTCCGACAGAGTGGTTTGCACGCCAGGCAGGATCTTGCCATTGAATTGCGCCATGCCCTTGCGCAGTTCCACGAGATTGCCATCGAGATTGCCAGCGATTCGCTCGATCGGCAGTTTGTTGATCTTGTCGACCATGGCTTCGAGTTTTTCCTGCAATTGCTCGAGGCTGCCAGCAATGGTTGGAATCATGATCGGACGTGCCGTTGGATCGAAGGCGACTTTTTCTGCCTTGGGGTAGAAGTCCAGGGCAATGTACAACTGGCCGGTCAGGAAATTACCGGTGCGCGCCTGGGCACGCAGGCCGTTATCAATAAAGGTGCCCATCAGGCGCACGCCACCCGCTTCGTCATTGGGGTCATGATTGAGCGCCTTGAGCATCTTTTCGTGGGCCTTGCCCAGGCGTTGCGGGTAAATCACGATGCCGACGTTGACCGGAAAGGAACGATTCTTCTCGTCGTAATCCAGATTGACCGTCACCACCTTGCCGATTTCCACACCGAGGAATTCCACCGGAGCATCGACCTTGAGCCCGCGCATCGCCTGGTCGAAACGCATGGCCAGGTATTGCGGCTTGCCGTTTGGCGGGGCGAGGGCGGTTTGCTGGTCGTCGAACAGTTCGTAGGCGTACTCCGCAGCGGCCGGTTTATCGCCAGGGCTGTAGTCGGGTGCGCGGAAGGCAATGCCGCCCACCAGCAGGGAGGACAACGATTCGGTCTTGACCGCAAAACCGTTGGCGCCGACGTTCACGTCAATGCCGCTGGCGTTCCAGAAACGCGTGTTTTCGGTAACGTACTTGTCGTTGGGGGCATGGATGAACAGCTCGATGTTCACGCCTTTGCCATCCGGGTCCAGCGCATAGGCCACCACCTGACCTACCGGGATCTTGCGGTAGTAGACCGGGGAGCCGATATCCAGAGACCCCAGGTCATGGGTGAACAGGGTGAAACGCTTGCCCGGTTCGCCGTAGGTGATGGGTGGCGGGTTTTCCAGCCCCGTGAAGTGTTTCGCCCGGCCGTTGGCCTGGCCGATATCGGCGCCGATGTAATCGCCCGACAGCAGGGTGTCGATGCCGGATACGCCGCCAGCGCCGATGCGCGGGCGCACGACCCAGAACTGCGAATCCTCGCGGGTAAAGCTTTCGGCCTGCTTGGCCAGCTTGATGGTGGCGTTGACACTCTTCTGGTCATCGCTCAGTTCCACATCCGAGACTTGGCCAATCACCACATTACGGTACTTGACCTCGGTTTTATTCGCCGTCAGGCCGCTCCCGGTCTTGAACGTGACAACGATGGTCGGGCCTTGCTGCAGAATGCTGTGAACCACCAGCGAAATACCCACCAGCACCGCGACGATCGGCACGATCCAGACCAGCGAAACGCTGAAACGGCGGGTCTTGATCGGTGCCTGCCCAGGGGCTTGCGGCCCGTCAGTGGCTTGCGACTTCATCCGTGACCTCCTCATTGTGCGGGTTTTCCCGCTCTTTATCCCAGATCATGCGTGGATCGAAACTCATTGCCGAGAGCATGGTGAACACCACTACCAGACCAAAAAACAGAATGCCCGGGCGCGGCTCGATGTCGGCCAGGGCCTGGAATTTCACCAGCGATGCCACCAGGGCCACGACTATCACATCGAGCATCGACCAGTAGCCGATGACCTCGACGAAGCGGTACAGCGTCGAACGCTCTTTGCGTGCCCACGCGCTGTCGCGCTGCACGGTGACCAGCAGCAAGGTGATGGCGACGAACTTGATGCCCGGCACCGCGATACTGGCAATGAAAATGATCAGGGCGATGTCCCAGGCCCCGGCTTCCCAGAACTCCAGCACGCCGCTCATGATCGTGCTGTCGGCACCATGGCCGACCATCTCGGTGTTCATCACCGGCAACAGGTTGGCCGGGATGTAAAACACCAGGGCCGCGATCATGTAGGCCCAGGTGCGGGTCAGCGAATTGGTTTTGCGCCGGTGCAGCGGCGCACCGCAACGCTCGCATTCGTGAGGCTCACCCGTCATGTCGCAAGCCAGGCCGCAGGTGTGGCACAGGCACAGGTTGAGCTCGTCGGCGTACGGAGGCGTGCTCATACAATGTCCCATAGTTCGCGGATGTCGCGCCCGGCGATGCGGATCATCATCAGGCTCAACACGGCCAGGGCAAACAACCCGATGCCGGGCAGCACATCAAGCAGGCCGGCGAGTTTGATCACGGCGACCATGGCGCCCAGCAGGCAGACTTCGAGCATGCTCCAGGGCCTCAGGGTTTCCAGCCAGCGCATGCAGAATTTGAAGCCGGGTGAGCGTTGCCCGGCGAGTGCGAAGCCCAGCACCCAGATCAGCAACAACAACTGGAAGATCGGCGCGATGATCATGGCGATCGCCGCGACCATGGCGATGAAGGTGATAGGCCCCAGGCTCAGGGCCAGCACCGAGTCCCAGAGGGTGGCGCTGTGCTTCGAGCCTTTGAGGCTGATGCTCATCACGGGATAGAAATTGGCGAAAATCCACAGCATCAGCGCGGTAAAGGTCAACGCAAGACGCTGCTCCACCGTGAGGCCGTTATAGCGCTGAAGCACGCCGCCGCAGCGCGTACACAAGGTTTTCTGATGTTTGGCGAGCGTGACTTTTTGGTAAACGCTGTCGCAGTGCTCGCAGATGATCAGCTGATCGGTAGTTGCCATGGGTCAAGCTCAACAAGAGGCAGGAAGTTCAGAGCACCCCCTCAATATAGAAGTGCCTCGCGATTGAGCAAATCGAAAGTCGAAACAAGGGGATGGAGGGCGTACCGGATGTTGCCCAAAGTATTGTGGGAGCGAGCCTGCTCGCGAAAGCGGTGTGTCAGGTAGCCCATTCTCTGGCTGCCAAACCGTCTTCGCGAGCAGGCTCGCTCCCACAGGATGAATCTGCTTTTTCTGGAGAATTGTGTCAGCCCAGCATTTCCCGCATCCGATACCAGAACATGCCAAGGGCCAGCAGCGGCGAGCGCAGGGCGCGTCCGCCGGGGAAGGTCATGTGCGGCACGGCGCTGAACACGTCGAAGCCCTTGCTGTGTCCGGCATGGATCGCTTCGCCCAACAACTTCGCGCACCAGTGGGTCACGTTCAGGCCATGGCCGGAGTAGCCCTGGGCGTAGAACACGTTCGGGTGCTGGCTCAGACGCCCGACCTGCGGGAAGCGGTTGGCCGAGATGCCGATCATGCCACCCCACTGATAGTCGATGCGCGTTTTGGCCAGTTGCGGGAACACCTTGAGCATCTGCGGGCGCATGTAGGCGGCGATGTCCGCCGGGTCGCGCCCCGAGTAATGACAGGCACCGCCGAACAACAGACGCCGGTCAGCCGAGAGCCGGTAGTAATCCAGGCCGACTTTCTGGTCGCACAGCGCGACGTTGTGCGGGATCAGTTGCCTGGCGGCGTCTTCCGACAAGGGTTCGGTGGCGATGATGTAGCTGCCCGCCGGGAGTACCTTGCCGCTGAGCTTCGGTTCCAGCTCTTCCAGGTGGGCATTGCAAGCGAGCACCAGCGTGGCCGCACGCACGGTGCCCCCGGCACAGCGCACCTGCACCGTGCTGCCGTGGATCAACTCCAGCACCGGGCTTTGCTCGAAGATCTGCACGCCAAGGGACTCGGCGACTTGCGCTTCGCCCAGTGCCAGGTTCAACGGATGCAGGTGCCCCGAGCCCATGTCGACCAGGCCGCCGGCGTAAACGCCGGAGTCCACCACCTGCTCGCGGATCTGGCCAGGTTCGATCAGGCGCGTTTGATGGGCGTAACCGGACTCGAGCAATTGGGCGTGTTCGGCCTTCAGCCCGGCAAAATGCGCCGGGGTGTTGGCCAGTTCACAGAAGCCCCAGCGCAGGTCGCAATCAATGCCGTGTTCGCGGATGCGATGGGCCACGACTTGCACCGATTCGACCCCGGCCTGTTCCAGGTACTGCACGCCTTCGGCGCCCACATGTCTGGCAAAGCCGCTGACGTCATGGCCGATGCCGCGTATCAACTGGCCACCGTTGCGCCCGCTGGCGCCCCAGCCAATCCGCCGGGCCTCCAGCAGGACCACCGAGAGCCCGCGCTGGGCCAGTTCGATGGCAGTGTTGATGCCGGTGAAACCCGCACCGACCACGCAGACATCGGCCACCAGGTCCGAGGCCAGCGCGGGACGCTGCCTCATGCCCTTGGCGGACGCTGCGTAATAGGAGTGGGTATGTTCCTGGGTGTACTGATTCATTTGTTGGACTTCACTTTGCTCCACGAGCGGGTCATCAGGCGCATGATCGACTGTGGCGGCGTGGTGGAGATGTAGAGTTTGTCGAGGACTTCCTGGGGCGGATACACCTCGGGGTTGCTGACCAGCTCGGGGTCCATGTACTGCTTGGCGGCCGGGTTCGGGTTGGCGTAGCCGACCGATGCGCTGACCTTGGCAATCACCTGTGGATCCAGCAGGTAGTTGATGAAGGCGTGGGCTTCTTTCGGATTGCTGGCGTCGGCGGGGATGGCCAGCAGGTCGAACCACAGGTTGGCGCCTTCCTTGGGAATGGCGTAGGCGATGTTCACGCCGTTGTTGGCTTCCTTGGCGCGGTTGGCGGCCTGGAACACGTCCCCCGAGTAACCGAACGCCACGCAGATGTCACCGTTGGCCAGGTCCGAGACGTACTTGGAGGAGTGGAAGTAGGTGATGTACGGGCGGATCTGCAGCAGCTTGGCTTCGGCCTTCTTGAAGTCTTCGGGGTTTTCGCTGCGCGGGTCCATGCCCATGTAGTTGAGGACCGCCGGGAACACTTCGTCCGCCGAGTCCATCATCGACACGCCGCAGGCGCTGAGCTTCTTGATGTTTTCCGGTTCGAACAGCACGGCCCAGGAGTCGATCTTGTCGATGCCCAGTACGGCCTTGACCTTGTCGACGTTGTAGCCGATGCCGTTGGTGCCCCACAGGTAGGGCACCGAGTGGGCGTTGCCCGGATCGTTTTTTTCCAGCAGCGCCAGCAGTTTCGGGTCCAGGTTCTTGAAGTTCGGCAACTGCTCGCGATCGAGCTTGAGGAACGCGCCGGCCTTTACCTGGCGGGCGAGGAAGTGGTTCGACGGCACGACCACGTCATACCCGGTGCGACCGGCAAGCAGCTTGCCTTCCAGGGTTTCGTTGGAGTCGAAAACGTCGTAGATCACCTTGATCCCGGTCTTGGCCTGGAAGTCGGCGAGGGTGGTTTCGCCGATGTAGTCGGTCCAGTTGTAGACACTGACCTGGGGTTGAGCCTGGGCAACGGCGCTGAACAGAACCGCCAGTGCGGCCGGGACCACGGATTTCAGTAGACGCATATCGATACCTTCTTGGAATTATTGGATGCTTCAGGCAATTCTTTGGTAATCACTTGCCTCCTGTGGGAGCGCAGGCCTCAGACGCTGAGCATCAGGAACTCACGCTCCCACGAACTGATCACGCGCTTGAAGTTCTCGTGCTCGGCGCGTTTGACCGCGACATAGCCCCGCACGAACTTGCCGCCCAGGTAGCGGCTGATGGTGTCGCACTCTTCCATCTGGGTCAGGGCGTCTTCGATGGTGATCGGCAGGCGCAGGTTGCGACGTTCATAGGCGCGGCCCTGTACCGCGGCACTCGGCTCGATACGCTCGACCATGCCCAGGTAACCGCACAGCAGGCTGGCGGCGATGGCCAGGTACGGGTTGGCGTCGGCACCCGGCAGGCGGTTTTCCACGCGCATGGCGTCCGGGCTGGACGTCGGTACGCGCAGGCCGACGGTGCGGTTTTCTTCGCCCCATTCGACGTTCACCGGTGCCGAGGTGTCCGGCAGGAAGCGGCGGAACGAGTTGACGTTCGGCGCGAACATCGGCAGCACCTTCGGGATGTACTTCTGCAAGCCACCGATGTGATGCAGGAACAGCTCGCTCATGTTGCCATCGGCATCGGCGAAGATCGGCTGGCCGGTGGCAATGTCCACCACGCTCTGGTGAATGTGCATGGCGCTGCCAGGTTCGTCGCCGACCGGCTTGGCCATGAAGGTTGCCGCCACGTTGTGCTTGAGCGCCGCTTCACGCATGGTGCGCTTGAACACGGTGATCTGGTCGGCCAGGTCCAGTGCGTTGCCATGACGGAAGTTGATTTCCATCTGCGCCGGGCCGTCTTCGTGGATCAGCGTGTCGAGGTCCAGGCCTTGCAGTTCGCACCAGTCGTAGACATCTTCGAACAGCGGATCGAATTCGTTCGCCGCGTCAATGGAGAACGACTGCCGACCGCTTTCGGCACGGCCCGAACGGCCCATCGGCGCCTTGAGCGGCAAGTCCGGGTCTTCGCAGCGCTGGGTCAGGTAGAACTCCATTTCCGGCGCTACAATCGGCCGCCAGCCTTTGTCGGTGTACAGCTGCAGGACTTTCTTCAGCACGTTGCGCGGCGACAGCTCGATCGGGTTGCCGAACTTGTCGAAGGTGTCGTGGATCACGATGGCGGTCGGCTCGATGGCCCACGGCACCACGTAGACGGCGTCGGCGTCCGGCTTGCACACCATGTCGATGTCGGCCGGGTCGAGCAGGTCGTAGTAGATGTCGTCGTCGACAAAGTCCCCGGTTACCGTTTGCAGAAGGACACTTTCCGGCAGGCGCATGCCTCGCTCATGCAGGAACTTGTTGGTCGGTGCAATTTTGCCGCGTGCAATGCCGGTCAGGTCGCTGACAACGCACTCGACTTCGGTAATCTTGTGATCTTTCAGCCAAGTGAACAGCTGATCGAAAGGGACATTCATAAAGACCTCGTTATTGGTTTTATTAACGCCAGGAGAGACCGGTTTCATCCGCCGGACACTTCCCCTGTAGCGCGTTGAGGTCTATCTTGGGCGACCCTTGCGGTTCCATCTATCCACTTTAAGCAGCACAAAGCGCACCAAAAGAGTGCGTAAGGTCATCCCATGACAGGTTCCAACGCCCTCCAGGTCCAAGCCTTCAACACCGCCGATGTCGCCGAGCAAATCCGCGCCACACCGGGTTGGACTCAGCATTACCAGCAGATGTCGCCGGGGCATTTCGCGGGGTTGGTGCGCTATCTGGATCTGCAGGGCGTGGAGATTTACGAAGAGTCGATGAACACCCGGGTCGAGCAGAATTTCAGTGCGCCTCAGGGTTCGTTGTCGTTCTGTTTCGATCGCGGCGACAACGCGCTGTACGTATTGAATGGCGAAAGTCGCAACATCTGGATCACCCCGGAGAACTACCAGGAAATCGCCGTGGTGTTCGGGCCGGAGTTCGTAAAACGCCACAGCCTCGACATCGCCCGGCTCGAAGGGCTGTTCATGGCGCCGCTCAACTCGCAGCAGAATGCGCTGTTCTGCCGCTGGCTCAGCGGGACCCTGACGCGGCTGTCGCAGACCTACGATCCACCGAGCCGCGAAGCGCTGACCCAGCAATTGCTGGAAGACTGCCTGTTCATTCTCGACAACGCCTGTGTCGGCCTCGACCAGGGCGCATTGCAGCGCCGTGCCGGAGAGCGGGCGATCATGAAGCGGGTAGGGGAATGGGCGGCGGACACCCCGGAAGAACACCTCAACCTGCTGGAACTGTCCCAGGTGGCCGGGGTTTCACTGCGCCAGTTGCAGCATGCGTTCAAGACCTACACCGGCATGGCGCCGACCCAATGGCTGCGCTTGCGCCGCCTCAACAGCGCCCGCCGCGAATTGCTGAGCCGCACGCCGACGCAAACCACCGTGGCTGAAGTGGCGATGCACTGGTCGTTCTGGCACCTGGGGCGGTTTTCCAGCAGCTATCGCGCGCTGTTCAAGGAACTGCCGAGCGACACCCTCAAGCGTGCGAGTGTCGCGCAGCCCATCGGGCGCGGCCGGCGTTAAAACGTCGGCGGCGTAATCACCCAGATCACCACCGCGTCCACATCGCCGGGGTTGCCGTAGCGGTGCGGCTCCTGGCTGGAAAAGCTGAAGCTGTCGCCTTCATTGAGCTGGAAATGGCGCTCGCCAACCCACAGTTCGAAACTGCCGGACAGCAGAAAACCGGCTTCTTCGCCGTCGTGGCTGTAGCTTTGCTGGCTGTAGGTGCCGGGCGGGAACCGTGAGTGGAGCATTTCCAGTTGGCGGTTGGCTTGCGGGGTCAGCAACTGGTCGACGATGCCGTCTTCGTAATGCACGTTCAGGCGGCTGTTCTTGCGCACCACGACGCCATCGTCTTCGGGGGCGGTGACCGCTTCACTGGCGAAGAACCACTGGATGGTGACACCGAGGCTGCGGGCAATGTTGAACAGCGCCGGAATCGACGGGTAGGCGAGGTTGCGCTCCAGCTGGCTGATGTAGCCGGCCGTGAGTTCGCTCTGTTGCGCCAGTTCCGCCAGGGTCATGCCCCGGCGTTTGCGCAGGCCGCGAATGCGCGTGCCGAGGAAATGCGGTTCGGCGTTGCCGGGTGCGGGCTGTGTGGTGCTGCTGTTGCTCATGGTCAAATCCGAACCGGGAGGAGTGGCGCAAATCCCTGTAGGAGCGAGCTTGCTCGCGATGGTCGCCAACGATAACGCTGCAAGCCTGACACCCAGCGGTGTTCTCGGGTTCATCGCGAGCAGGCTCGCTCCTACAGGGATGGTGTTAGCCGTCTAAGCCCCCGAGTATAAACAGCCTTAAAGCTCCCACGCGACTTTCAGGCCTTCATAAATCGCTTCTTCGGCGGTGCGCGGCGCCAGGCAGTCGCCGATGCGACGAAACTCCACCAGCCCTTGCAGCTCGGCACCCAGGGTATCCACCGGTTGGTGACCCTGGCACAGCACCAGCGTATCGATGTTCTCCATCAGCATCGGCTCGCCACTGGCGGTGTGTTGCAGGTAGACCGTGTTGTCATCGCAGCCATACAGCCGCGCGTACGGCGTGATCGGCACGCCCAGTTTATGCAGCTCGCCGGCCAGTTGATCGCGCACGTACAGCGGCAGGTTCTCCCCGCAATGGGTGCCGTTGACCGCCAGTTGCACCTGATGCCCGGCACGAACCAGGCGCTCGGCGATGCCGGGGCCGATCCAGTCGCAGCGCCAGTCGACCACCACCACCGAACGGCCGATCCGTACCTCGTCGCGCAACACCTGCCAGGCGTCCACCACCTGCAATTCACCGCCACGCTCGAAGCTTGGCCAGTAGGGCTCGGCACCGGTGGCGACGATCACCATGTCCGGTTTTTCCTGCTCCACCAGTGCCCGGTCGACCCGCGTGTTGCGCACCACGCGCACGCCGGCCAGCTGCATTTCCCGCTGCAGGTTGGTGCTGGCGCCGCCAAACTCACTGCGCCGTGGCAGCAATTGCGCGAGCAACACCTGGCCGCCCAGTTGCGAGCTGGCTTCGTACAACGTCACCTCATGGCCGCGTTGGGCCGCGACGGTGGCGGCTTTCATCCCGGCCGGGCCACCGCCGGCGATCATGATGCGTTTGCGTTGTGGCGCTTGTCGGCGTTCGCCGAAGATCAGCTCGCGACCGGTTTCCGGGTGCTGGATGCAGGAAATCGGCAAGCCCTTGTGGAAGTGCCCGATGCACGCCTGGTTACAGGCAATGCACGCGCGCACGTCTTCGACGCGGCCGGTGTCGGTCTTGTTGGGCATTTGCGGATCGCAGATCAGCGCCCGGGTCATGCCGCAGACATCGGCCTGGCCGCGAGCCAGAATCAGCTCGGCTTCCTGGGGCTGGTTGATGCGCCCGGTGACGAACAGCGGAATGTTCAAACCGGCCTTGAACGTCCCGGCTTCCTTGGCCAGGTACGCCGCTTCGATCGCCATGGGTGGCACGATATGCACCGCGCCGCCCAGAGAGGCCGAAGTCCCGGCGACGATGTGCACGTAATCGAGCTGCGCTTGCAGTGACTGCACGGCGGCCAGGGATTCGTCTTCGGTCAGGCCTTCGGGGTCGCGCTCGTCGGCAGAGATGCGCAGGCCGATGATGAACTGCTCGTCGGTCGCCGCACGCACGGCTTCGATGACTTCGCGCAGGAAACGCAAGCGCTGTTCCAAATCTCCGTTGTAACCATCGGTGCGCCGGTTGACCCGCGGATTGATGAATTGCGCCGGCAGGTAACCATGGCTGGCAACCACTTCGACGCCATCGATCCCGGCCTGATGCAGGCGGCGGGCGGCAGCGGCATAACCGGCGACGATTTCATCGATCATGGCCTGATCGAGTGCGCGGGGCATCACCCGGAAACGTTCGTTGGGCACTGACGAGGCCGAATAGGCCACCGCCAGCAGACCATCGCTGGACTCCATGATCTCCCGCCCCGGATGGAACACCTGGGACAACACCAGGGTGCCGTGGGCGTGGCAGGTTTGCGCCAGTTTGCGATAGCCCTCGATGCACGCATCGTCGGTGGCCATCAGCACATGGGAGGTGTAGCGCGCACTGTCGTGCACACCGGCCACTTGCAGCACGATCAGCCCGGCACCGCCTTCGGCACGTGCCCGGTGGTAGGCGATCAGTTGTTCATTGACCAGATTGTCGGTGGGCATCGAGGTGTCGTGACCGCTGGACATGATGCGGTTTTTCAGGCGCTTGCCACGGATTTCCAGGGGTTCGAACAGGTGCGCGAAGGCAGGTGTCGAGGTCGGCATGGTGCAGGTACTCCAGGCAGGCTGACCTGTGTAGGAGCGAGCTTGCTCGCGATGGACCCGAGAACGCCGCGGGGTGTCAGGTACCCAGCGCTATCGTTGACGTCCATCGCGAGCAAGCTCGCTCCTACAGAGGCAGCAGGTTTTGTGCGTTGTTATTATTGCGCTATAGAAATTTACCTTCAGTAAAAAATCAACTTGTTTTTTTACTGCGGCGTGGAGTAATTTCATTTCGAGCCCGCTCTCGGGCCGTACCTCACAACAATAAAAAGGGCTGCACCGGCCTCTGTCCGGGCGGCACCTGCAAGAGGAACCCTTGATGAAATCGCACACGCTCAAGCACGGTTTTTATCCCTTGGTGTTGTCCGTGGCCATGGGCCTGGGCAGCGCTCAGGCAGCATCGGACATGGTGGTGGTCGGATACGGCGGAGCCGGACAAAAAGCCCAGGACGTGGCGTTCTTTCAACCCTTCGCCGCCGTGGATCAAAGCAAGGTGATCCAGAGCGAATACAACGGCGAGATGGCCAAGATCAAAGTGATGGTCGACACCGGCAACGTCGACTGGGACGTGGTGCAGATCGAAGGCCCGGACCTGATGCGTGGCTGCGAGGAGGGTATGTACGAGCGCCTGGACTGGACGCGCCTGGGCCACGCCGACCAGTTGATCCCCGATGCGGCACAGGAATGCGGTTCCGCCGCACTGGTGTGGAGCGTGGCGATTGCCTACGACACCGACAAACTGGCCCAGGCCCCGACCTCCTGGGCAGACTTCTGGGACGTGAAGAAAACCCCCGGCAAGCGCGGGCTGCGCAAACGCGCGGTGTACAACCTGGAATTCGCCTTGCTCGCGGACGGCGTGAAAACCGAAGACGTCTACACAGTACTCGGTACCCCGCAAGGCGTGGACCGGGCATTCGCCAAACTCACTGAACTCAAGCCGTACATCCAGTGGTGGGAAGCCGGCGCGCAACCGCCGCAGTGGCTGACCGCCGGCGACGTGGTGATGACCTCGACCTACAGCGGACGCATCGCCGACGCCGCGCAGAAAGGCAGTCACCTCGGCCTGGTCTGGCCCGGCAGCCTGTACGGCATGGATTACTGGGCGATCATCAAAGGCTCCAGGCACGTGGATCAGGCCAAGCGATTCATCGCCTTCGCCAATCAGCCGGACGCCCAGGTCAACTACGTGCAGCAGATCCCCTACGGCCCGACCAACATCCAGGCCGCCGCACGGCTGGACGACAAACTGGCGCAATGGGTGCCTACGGCGCCGCAGAACCTCAAGGGCGCGCTGGCGATGAACGTTGGCTTCTGGGTCGACCATGGCGAAGAGCTGGAAGAGCGCTTCAATGCCTGGGCCAGTAAATAAATGCGCATGGCTGGACGTGTGCAAGCGTCCAGCCTTACTGTCTGCCCAGCCGATCAGCCTGGAGAACCACGACAATGAATAAAATCGCCAGCCACCTGGCCCCTGAACGCAGCGCCACCGAGCAGCGCCTGCGTGAAGAACTGGCGGCCTGCTACCGCCTGATTGCGCACTTTCGCATGACCGACCTGATCTTCACCCACATTTCGGTGCGCATTCCGGGGCCGGAGCATCACTTTCTGATCAACCCCTATGGGCTGATGTTCGACGAAATCACCGCGTCCAACCTGGTGAAAATCGACCTCGATGGCCACGCTGTGGAGCCATCGCCATACCCGGTCAACCCGGCGGGTTTCGTGATCCACAGCGCCATTCATGGCGCCCGTGAAGATGCGCAGTGCGTGCTGCACACCCACACCAAGTCCGGGTGTGCGGTGGCGGCGTTGAAGTGCGGGTTGTTGCCGGTCAATCAGATTTCCATGGAGTTCTACGGCCGGGTTGCCTATCACGACTACGAAGGGGTGGCGCTGGACCTGAGCGAGCAACAACGGCTGGTGGCGGACCTGGGCGACAAATCGGTCCTGATGCTGCGCAACCATGGCTTGCTGACGGTCGGCGAGACGGTGAGCCAGGCGTTCCTGCGCATGTACTACCTGGAAAAAGCCTGCGAAATCCAGTTGGCCGCGCAAGCGGCCGGTGAAGTTGTTCTGCCGTCGCATGAGGTCTGCGCGCATACCGAGCGCCAGTTCAATGATCCGGGGCGGCCGTTGGAGGAAGGCGAGTTGAACGATCCGGATGCCATGCAACTGGCGTGGGCGGCGTTGTTGCGGATGCTGGATCGGGTGGCGCCGGGGTATCGGGACTGATCCAGACCCTATGTTGTTTGAACTGGCCTCTTCGCGAGCAAGCCCGCTCCCACAGGAGATTTGCACCGTACGCAAAACCCTGTGGGAGCGGGCTTGCTCGCGAAGCAGGCGCCGCGGTCCATCTGACTGGAGACAAGGCCCACTCTTGCTGTACAGTCGTTCAGCCCGCCGCCAACCCGCGCCGGCCCAAACGATTGAACCAAGGAGCGTGTCGCCCATGAACCAGGAAGCCCGTTTTTCCCGCATGGAACCGGAGCTGCGCAAAGCCAACCTGATCGAGGCGACGCTGGTGTGCCTCAAGCGTCACGGCTTCCAGGGTGCGTCGATCCGCAAGATATCCGCCGAGGCCGGGGTCTCGGTGGGACTGATCAGCCATCACTATTCCGGCAAGGATGAACTGGTGGCCGAGGCCTACATGGCAATCACCGGGCGGGTCATGACCCTGCTGCGCGACGCCATGGAGCAGGCCGCACCGAATGCCCGGGAGCGTTTGTCGGCGTTTTTCCGCGGTTCGTTTTCCGCTGAACTGCTCGATCCGCAACTGATCGATGCCTGGCTGGCGTTCTGGGGCGCGGTGAAAACCGCCGAGGCGATCAACAAGGCCCACGATCATTCCTATGGCGAGTATCGCGCCATCCTGCGCAAGGTGCTGGCGGAATTGGCCCAGGAGGAGGGGTGGGAAAACTTCGACGCCGACCTTGCCGCCATCAGCCTCAGCGCCTTGCTCGACGGCCTGTGGCTGGAGTCCGGGCTGAACCCCGGGACCTTTACCCCGGAACAGGGCATCCAGATTTGCGAGGCCTGGGTCGATGGTTTGCGGGCCGGTGGACGCCAGCGCTTTTGCGTGCAGACGAGCGACTGTTGATCAGTTGTTCAACACTGGATACTCTCTGGCGCCGATGCGGGAAAACACTCTAATAAGAAACTGGCCTTCGGGCCTGAGCCGGACACCAAGCGATGACTCCTCGGGTACTGATCGTCGATGACGATCCGCTGATTCGCGATCTGCTGCATGCCTACCTGTCCCAGGAAGGCTACGACGTCCATTGCGCCGCCACGGCGGAACTGGCTGAAACCTTCCTCGCCAGCCAGTCCGTCGACCTGGTGATGCTCGACATCCGCCTGCCGGGCAAGGACGGTCTGACCCTGACCCGCGAGCTACGGGTGCGTTCGGAGGTCGGGATCATCCTGATCACCGGGCGTAACGATGAAATCGACCGCATCGTCGGCCTCGAATGCGGCGCCGATGACTATGTGATCAAACCCCTCAATCCAAGGGAACTGGTGTCCCGGGCGAAAAACCTGATTCGCCGGGTACGTCATGCGCAGATACCACAGCCAGCCGTTGCGCAGGCCAAACCGGTCAAGCAGTTCGCCGATTGGGCACTGGACACCGACCGCCGTCGCCTGATCGATCCATCGGGCAACGAAACCCTGCTGACCCACGGCGAATACCAGTTGCTCAGCGTGTTCCTGCGCAACAGCGGCCACACCCTCAGCCGCGATCAATTGATGGACCAGATCCGCAACCGCGAATGGGTGCCCAACGACCGTTCCATCGACGTGCTGGTCGGACGCCTGCGTCGCAAATTGCACGACGATCCGGCCGAACCGCAGTTGATCATCACCATTCACGGCGCCGGTTACCTGTTCACCGCCGGCGTGGCGGCGTGATTTTCATTGGCGTACTACAGGCCTATCAAAACTAGCCACATATAACTACAGATGTCACGCGTGCACTTGGTTTTTGTTGATGCAATAAAATGTAATTTTCTTTCAGGAGCTTCATGCAGCAGGTTGCGCTAACTTATTGTTGTGCATGGAAAAACTGTCTGAGTCATTAGCAGGATTTCGAAATGTTATGAAATGCTTTGAAGACTCGTTAGATGGTTCATGTGTTAATGCGAGGGCGCCAGCGTCTACGCCTGTACAAAAAAGCAAAACAACCTGTTTCAGGAGATATAATGCCCATAGCATTTAATTCTACAGTTAAGCTTCCTGCTGTTGATTCATCAAAGCTCTCATCTACCGAAGTGCCTGGTGTTATTTCTCGAGAACTCGTATCGGCTTCGAATGCCAGTAAGGGCTTCGCACCATTATCAAAGTCAAAGTCGTTACCCAGTATAGCCATTGATAACTCGAACTTTGCATCCGCAAAAAATAGCGGGGCAGGGACGCTTTGGAGAGCTCAGCCAGCAGTGTTTAATGAAATACGCAGAGCGCTTTACCAACTTGAAAATGAAAAAGCCCTGCAGTTCGCAATAGAGCCCTCAGCGTATGAGGTGGATCTATCAAGTGGTAACTCTGTCACAGCCCTGAGCTACACGCAACCAACGCCCAGGACTTGCCATCTCACTTCTTTTTTAGCTGCTGTGCATGATCTATTGGCGCCGAATTTTATCGCGCAGGCAACTGTTGTCGACAAGTTGGATTTTGCCATTGGGTTCTTAACCGATGAAGAGCGAGCACATGTATTTACGGATGGCTTCAGTCTACAGCAATTAACAAACATTGGTGGTCGCCTCCTTGATGGTTGTGGTATCTCATGGGGCGCGGAATATTTTCCAGTTCCCAACACCTCTTTTGAGGATTTTGCAAAACAGTTAAATCAGTTAGATGGGAAGAGGTTGATCGTGAACTTTGGTGGGGCGCAGTTGTATCAATTGGGAAAGGTCGAGCAGCCTCTAGATCAATATGCACCCCACTTTACTAGTAAAAATACTGGGCATTTTACATACGTTGACAAAATGAGGGTTGATGAGGAAGGTCGTTGTTATCTTCATCTTGTTGAACATGCAAATTATAAATATGGCGATGATCCTTGGGTGCCCTTGGCAGAGCTGTATGATTCAATGAAGCGTCCCGGTACAACCGGAGAGAGCAGAGGGTATATGCTTCTTTCTCCAAAGTCCTGATGTAAAAAACGAGTACAGGCATATTGGGCACGATAGTTATTGCTGCCAATCTGCCTGGGAGTTCTCCAACCCATCGTAAGCGCGAAGGCGTGTTGGCGCCGAGCTTGCCGAAGGTTCGGCTCTGAACATCAAGCACATTCCCTATGGGTAATAACCTGTATGAGCCAGGCTGCCGGCGAAAGCGCTCTTGAGATCACCTTCGCCGGCAAGCCTGGTTCATACGAGGTTGTGTGTTGTAGTATGAGCGTGTCTCCAGTTGTTCATAGTTGTAACAGCGCGATCGTCTCCAAATCCATCTTTCACAAAAAAACCATGAGCACAGTAGATAGTTTGCTTTAAGCTGTTTCAGTCGACACCATCTCCCACTTTTCTGAACGCGTGCTTAGTCTGACCTCAGACACATCACCTCTGACCAATCACACTAATTCGAGGGCTCGCATGACTACTCACTGTTCTCTGCTCGGTTTGGTCGAAGCAGTCGCTGCGGGGAACACCCTCAATCACCCCGTCCAGAGCAATTCGCTGGACACCGACCGCCGTCGCCTGATCGATCCATCGGGCAACGAAACCCTGCTGACCCACGGCGAATACCAGTTGCTCAGCGTGTTCCTGCGCAACAGCGGCCACACCCTCAGCCAGATCCGCAACCGCGAATGGGTGCCCAACGACCGCTCCATCGACGTGCTGGTCGGGCGCCTGCGTCGCAAACTGCACGACGATCCGGCCGAACCGCAGTTGATCATCACCATTCACGGCGCCGGTTACCTGTTCACCGCCGGCGTAGCGGCCTGAACCGGATGGCGCGATGGCTTTGCCTGCTGGCGCTGCTGGTGGCCGGCCAGGGCGTTGCGGCGGACAAGGTTCGCTATTGCGATTACCCGGTGTACCCGCCGGTCTCCTGGAGCGATGGCAAACAGGTGCGTGGCCTGGCGCCGAGCGTGGTGAAAAACCTGTTCGGTCAGTTGGGGTACGAAGTCGAGATGGTCGTGCTGGGCAACTGGAAACGCTGCCTGCTGGACGCCGCCGAAGGTCGGGTCGATGTGGTGCTGGCCTACAGCACCGCGCAACGGGAGCAGAGCATGCTGTTCTCGACGGTGCCGGTATTGCGTGAAGAAGTGGCGCTGTTCATCAACCGTCAACACCCGGTGAAATTCGAGCAACTGGATGACCTGGCCCATTACCGTGGCGGCCTGTTGTTCGGCGAAAGCTACGGTGTGGAGTTCGATCGCATGGTCGCGCGCAACAACAACATCGAATGGGTGTCCGACAGCCACCAGAACTTCGGCAAGCTGATTCGCGGGCGCATCGACTTCATCACCCAGGAGCGGCGCACCGGCCAGTTGTACGTGGAAAACCTGCCCGGCGGCCAGGACATCGTCGCCTTGCCCAAAGCCTTGAGCGTGGACTATCTGCGGGTTGCCGTGTCGCGGCGCTCGCCCTTGGCCAATCGCATGCCCGAGATCAACGCGCAATTGCAGCGCATGGTCGATGCCGGCGATATCGAACGCTGGCTCAATCAAAGCGAAGTGACCTACCGCGACATGATCAACCTGCCGGCGGATGCGCAATGATTCGCGCGCGTCCCGGTGGACTGTTGCGGCGCCTGTTGCTGTTCATTCTGTTGTTCAGCCTGTGCTTCACCGTGCTGGCCAGCAGCGTGCAACTGTACATCGAGTATCGACGGGAAATGCGCGACATCGATTCGCGCATGGAACTGATCCGCGCCGGCTACCTGGCCAGCCTGGAACGCAGCCTGTGGGACTTGAACCAGGAGCAGCTGAACGTGCAGTTGCGCGGGCTGGTGGACTTCTCCGACGTCGCGCGGGTGCACTTGACCAGCGCCGATTTCGACCTGATACAGGGCAATCCCGAGCCGGTCGGGCCGCTGCGCATCGAGCGCTTTGCCCTGGACTATCAGCCGCCGTCCGGCCCGTTGCGTAACCTGGGTGAACTGGAAGTCAGCACCGATCTGGGCGCGGTGTACCAGCGTCTCTACGCCACCGGTTTGACCAGCCTGTTGTGGATGGCGGTGTTTCTCTGCGGTCTGGCCGTGGCGTTGTCGGGCTTGTTTTATCGCCTGGTGACCCGACACCTGAAAGTCATGGCCGAGTTCGCCCGGCGCATCGCCGCCGGTGAATGGCAGGAACCCCTGCAACTGGACAAGCGCCGCGGCAGCGACGAAATCGACACCGTGGCCCATGCCCTGGACGATATGCGCCGGGCGATCCTGCACGACATCGAGCGCCGGGAAAGCGATCGCCTGGCCTTGCAGGACAACCGCGACGAGCTGCTGAAAATGGTCGAGCGCCGCACCGCCAGCCTGATGCGCGCCAAGGATGAAGCGGAAGCGGCCAACCTTGCCAAGTCGCGGTTCCTGGCGACCATGAGCCACGAACTGCGCACGCCCCTCAACGGCATCCTCGGCATGGCCGAATTGCTGCGCGGCGCGCGCCTGGATGCCCAGGACGGCAAACGCCTGGATGCCTTGCACAAGGCCGGCGAAGGCTTGCTGACGATCCTTAACGAAGTGCTGTATTTCGCCAAGCTGGAGGAGGGCGTCAGCCACCCCGAACCGGTGGATTTCTCGTTGCGCCAGTTGCTCGACGAGGTGCTGACGCTGCTGGAGCCGCGAGCCTTGAACAACGACACGATCCTCAGTTGCCGGGTCGACCAGCGGATTGCCGACCATCACCACGGCGCCGAGCAATTCCTGCGCCAGGTGCTGAGCAACCTGTTGGCCAACGCGATCAAGTTCACCGAGGGCGGCGAAGTCAGTGTCCAGGTGGCGCTTCTCAGCGAAACCGGCGAACAAATGGGACAGCGGCTGCGGGTCAGTGTCACTGACGACGGCATCGGCATTGCCCCGGCGATGCAGGCAAAGATTTTCGAGCGTTTCACCCAGGCCAGCGAAGAAGTCGCGCAACGTTTTGGCGGCACCGGGTTGGGATTGGCGATCTGCAAACACCTGGTGGAGCAGATGGGCGGCTGCATCGGTGTGGACAGCGAAGAGGGGCGCGGCAGTTGCTTCTGGTTCGAGCTGTCATTGCAGCCGGCCAGCGGCGTGGCTGAGGCCCCGCCGGTTCGGGCGGCGGGGCCGGCACTGGATATCCTGGTGGTCGAAGACGTGGCGCTCAACCGCGAAGTGGCCAAGGGGTTGCTGCAGCGCGACGGCCACCGGGTGTGGCTCGCCGACGACGCGGAGCAGGCGCTGCAACACTGCGCGACGCAGGTTTTCGACTTGCTGTTGCTGGACGTGCATCTGCCGGGCATCAGCGGTGTCGAGTTATGCCGGCAGATCCGTCACAGCGACGGGCCGAATCGCCATACGCGCATTTTCGCCCTGACCGCCAGCGTGCAACCGGCGCTGGTGCGCGTTTATCTGGAAGCCGGTATGGAGGGTGTCCTGGCCAAGCCCTTGAAGCTGGAAAACCTGCGCCAGGTGCTGGAAGGGCGTACTCACATCGCCGGGGCGCTGATGAGCGATGAAGCGATGGACTGGCCGCTGTTGCAGACCCATCGCACCTTGCTCGGTGAGCAAAAGGTCCAGGGCCTGCTGGCGGTGCTGCGCGATTCTATCCTGCAGCACCGCGATGCGCTGCATGAGGCCATGGCCGCCGCTGACTGCACAGAGGTCGCGCAACTGGCGCACCGTCTGGCCGGCAGCTGCGATTCCCTGGGTTTCAGGGCCCTGGCCAGCACCTTGAGGACGCTGGAAACCCTGGCGTTGGCCAACGATGAATCGGACATCCAGCGCATGAGGCCCGCGCTGGATGAACAATTGCAGCACTCGCTCGATACCCTCAAAGGCCTGTTGCAGAGCTGACGTACAAATTTGTTACGACTTTGTACAACTTCGATCTTTACGGTCAACGCGAACTTACATGGCTTTCCAATAATCGACGCAACCGCCGCAGCGCGGTCTTCGAAGCTTATTGGAGATAATAATAATGAATTGCCGTAAAGCTGATCCCTCCCTGCGCCGTGACGTCCTGTCGCGCGCTGCGCTCCTCACTCACTGCTGAGGTGCCGAGATGAACGAAAACACTGATCGCAGCACCCATCAAAAAGGCATACAGCTGACCCGCGCTCTCAAGAGCCGGCACATCTTCATGCTGTCCCTGGGCGGCGTCATCGGCACCGGGCTGTTCATGGGCTCCGGCGTGACCATCAACCAGGGCGGCCCGGTGGGGGCGATCCTGGCTTATCTGGTCGCGGGTTTCCTGATGTACCTGGTGATGGTCTGCCTGGGTGAACTGTCGGTGCAGATGCCGGTGTCCGGTTCGTTCCAGACCCACGCCACCAAGTACATCGGCCCGGCCACCGGGTTCATGATCGGCTGGGTGTACTGGATGAGCTGGGCCACCACCGTCGGCCTGGAATTCACCGCCGCCGGCATGTTGATGACCCGCTGGTTCCCGGCGGTGCCGATCTGGTACTGGTCCGCGCTGTTTGTGGTGGTGCTGTTCGGCATCAATGCCCTGGCCACCCGCGCTTTCGGTGAAGCCGAATACTGGTTCTCGGGGATCAAGGTCGCGGCCATTCTCGGTTTCATCGTGGTGGGCGTGCTGGTGATCTTCGGCGTGATGCCCCTGAGCAGCGGCGCACCGGCACCGATGGCGACCAACCTGATCGGCGATTCGCTGTTCCCCAACGGACTGTCCGCCGTGTTCGCGGTGATGATGACCGTGGTCTACGCGTTCCAGGGTTGCGAGATCATGGGCGTGGCCGCCGGTGAAACCGACCAGCCGGAAAAGAGCATTCCCCGCGCCGTGCGTAACGTGGTGTTCCGCGTGCTGATTTTCTACGTGCTGGCGATTGTCGTGCTGTCGGCCATCGTGCCGTGGCAGCAGGCGGGACTGATGGAAAGCCCGTTCGTGCAGGTGTTCGACATGGTTGGCATTCCTTACGCCGCCGACCTGATGAACTTCGTGATCCTCACCGCGATCCTGTCGGTGGGCAACTCCGGCCTCTATGCCTCGACGCGCATCCTGTGGGCGATGTCGAAAACCGGCATGGCACCGAAAAGCCTGTCGCCCTTGAGCAAGCGTGGCGTGCCGTTGCGTGCCCTGAGCATCACCTTGTGCTTCGCGCTGGTATCGCTGATGACCAGCTTCGTTGCCGCCGACACCTTGTTCATGGTGCTGATGGCGGTGAGCGGCATGTCCGGCACCGTGACCTGGATCGTCATCGCCCTGGCGCAATACAAGTTCCGCAAGGCGTACCTGCGTGACGGCGGCAAACTCAGCGACCTGAAGTACCGCGCACCGTGGTTCCCGGTATTGCCGCTGATGTGCATCACGCTGTGCTGCTCGCTGTTCGTGTTCCTGGCCCTGGATGAAACCCAGCGTCCGTCGCTGTATTGGGGCTTTGGCTTCATTGCGCTGTGCTATGGCGCGTACTTCCTGATTCATCGCAAGCGTCAGGGCGTGCTGGCACCGAGCTTGCCGACTGCCTGATACCTCGAACTAAACACTTCCCCCCCTGTGGGAGCGAGCAAGCCCGCTCCCACAGTTGTTTTGTGGTGGGCGGGAAAGCTGCGGCGCACCCAGTGTCGCCAGTTGTTCGAAGTTGTAACAACGCCAGCGGCTTATGCTCGTGAATCTATAAATAATTCAATAAAACCAATGTGTTACAGGTTTTTTTGGCTTGTTACAGCCCATTTCCCCGCCGATTGCCGCCTTACTGAACACTCGTTTAGTATGGCCTCAAGTCGCATCACCTCAGACCAATCACAATAATTCGAGGATTCCCATGACCACTCAATCGTCGCTGCTCAGCCAGGTCGAAGCAGGCGTTGCCTGGATCACCCTCAATCGCACTGCCCAGCGCAATGCGCTGGACGTTCCGACGCTGAAAAACCTGCACGCCTTGCTCGATGCTTTCAACGCCGATCCAGCGGTGCGTGTGGTGGTATTGACGGGCAGTGGCCGCAGCTTCTGCGCTGGCGCCGACCTCGATGAATGGGCGGATGCCGAAGCCCGGGGTGCACTGGAAACCTACGGCTGGACCGAGACCGCCCACGCCTTGATGACTCGCCTGCACAGCCTGGAAAAACCGACCATCGCCGCCATCAACGGCACCGCTGTCGGCGCCGGGATGGACCTGACCCTGTGCTGCGACCTGCGCATTGCCGGGCAGTCGGCTCGCTTCAAAGCCGGCTACACCAGCATGGCGTACTCGCCGGATGCCGGCGCCAGTTGGCACCTGCCGCGCCTGATCGGCAGCGAAAAAGCCAAGCGCCTGCTGTTCCTCGATGAACTGTGGGGGGCTGACCGCGCCCTCGACGCCGGTCTGGTCGGCGATGTCTGCGCCGACGATCAACTGCTGACGGTCACCAGCGAACTGGCCGCACGCCTGGCCGCCGGGCCGACGTTCGCTTTTGCCCAGACCAAAAAACTCATGCGCGAAGGCGCCGATCGCAGCCTGGCGGAACAACTGCAAGCCGAACTCGCCGCCGGCCTGCTCTGCGGTCGCAGTGAGGACGGCAACGAAGCCCTGCGCGCCGTCATGGAAAAACGTCCGGCACATTTCGTCGGTCGTTGATTCCCACACTTCTTTCAGCACACGAACAACAGGTAGCAGCATGAATTTCCAACTGACCCAAGAACAAGAAATGTTGGTGGACTCGGTACGCAGCTTCGTCGAGAAGGAACTGCTGCCCTATGAAGAGCAAGTCGACCGCGCTGACGAGGTGTCCCCGGAGCTGGCGGCGCAGATTCGCGGCAAGGCGATCGCCGCCGGCTTCTACGCCTTCAACATGCCCGAAGAAGTGGGCGGTGGTGGCCTGGACTACCTGTCCCAGGCGCTGATCGAGCGTGAGCTGTCCAAGGTCTCCTGGGCGCTGCACGTGTTCGTCGCACGGCCGTCGAAAATCCTCATGGCCTGCACCGGCGACCAGATCAACGACTACCTGTTGCCGTGCATCCAGGGCGAGAAAATCGACTGCTTCGCCCTGACCGAACCGGGTGCCGGTTCCGATGCCAATGCGATCAAGACCCGCGCCGTGCGTGAGGGCGACGACTTCATTCTCAACGGCAGCAAGCATTTCATCAGCCACGCCGGGCATGCCGACTTCGCCATCGTCTTTGCCGTGACCGACACCTACGAACACAACGGCAAAAAGCGTAACGCCGTGACCTCGTTCCTGGTCGACCGCAACACCCCGGGCATGACCATTCGCCGTGGGCCCAAGTGCGTGAGCAACCGGGGTTACCACACCTTCGAAATGTTCTTCGACGACTGCCGCGTACCGGCCAGCAAAGTGCTGGGCGAAGTCGGCAAGGGCTGGGACGTGGCCAACGCCTGGCTGACCGCCGGGCGCGTGATGGTCGCGGCCAACTGCGTCGGTCAGGCCCAGCGTGCACTGGACGTGTCGCTGCAATGGGCGGCGGACCGCAAGCAATTCGGCCAGCCGATCGGCACCTACCAGGGCGTGTCGTTCAAGTTGGCCGACATGGCCACGCAGATCCGCGCCGCCGAACTGCTGACCCTGCACACCGCGTGGAAAATGGACCAGGGCACCATGACCGATGGCGAGGCCGGCATGGCCAAGCTGTTCGCCAGTGAAGTGCTCGGCCGTACCGCCGACGAAGCGGTGCAGATTTTCGGCGGCATGGGCCTGATGGACGAAGGTCCGGTGGAGCGCATCTGGCGCAACGCACGGATCGAGCGGATCTGGGAAGGCACCTCGGAAATCCAGCGCCACATCATTTCCCGCGAGCTGCTGCGGCCGCTGCTGCGCTGACCGGCCCGGAGAATTCCCATGTCCCAATCCATTCGTGACAACCTCAAACGCATGCTCGCGCCGCAACACGTGGCGTTCGTCGGCGGCCGCAGCATGGCGCGCGCCCTCAAGCGCTGTGCCGAGGGCGGCTACCCAGGGCAGATGTGGCTGGTCAATCCACAGCACGACAATCTTGAAGGTGTGCCGTGTGTGCGCAGCGTTGCCGAGCTGCCTTGCGGCCCGGACGCGGTATTCATCGCCACCAACCGCGAACTGACCCTGACCTGCGTGGCCGAGCTGGCCGCCATCGGCGCGGGCGGCGCGATCTGCTACGCCTCCGGCTTCGCCGAAACCGGCGCCGAAGGCCAGGCCCTGCAACAGCAATTGCTCGAGGCCGCTGGCGACATGGCCTTGCTCGGCCCCAACTGCTACGGCCTGCTCGACTACCTGCACAGCTGCGCGCTGTGGCCGGTGGCCCATGGCGGCAAAGCGGTGCAGAAGGGCGTGGCGGTGCTGACCCAGAGCGGCAACTTCGCCTACAACCTGTCCATGAGCGATCGCTCGCTGCCGGTGGCCTACATGGCGTCGGTGGGCAATCAGGCGCAACTGGGCGTGGCTGAATTGATGGACGTGTTGCTCGACGAACCGCGGGTCACCGCCATCGGCCTGCACCTGGAAGGCCTGAAGAACGTGCCGGGTTTTGCCCGCGCCGCGCACAAGGCGCTGGAGAAGGGCATCCCGATCATCGCCCTGAAAACCGGCGTGTCGCAGATTGGCGCCGAACTGGCCTTGAGTCACACCAGTTCGCTGTCCGGTTCCGATGCGCTGTACGACGCGCTGTTCGACCGTCTCGGGGTGATCCGTGTCAGCGGCCCGGTGAGTTTTGTCGAAACCCTCAAGGCCGCGGCCTGCGGCAACCTGCCAGCGGGTAACAGCCTGATCGCACTGGCCTGTTCCGGCGGCGACGCCGGCCTGATTGCCGACTACGCCGAACGCAACGACCTGGGCCTGCCGAAGCTCGATCAAGGACAGGTCGGCGAACTCGCGCAGGTGCTGCCGACCTACGCCAACCTGGTCAACCCGCTGGATTTCACCACGGCGATCTGGGGCGACGGCGAAGCCTTGAATCGCATGCTCGACAGCGCCCTGCGTACCGAAGCCGACGCGGCGATGCTGGTGCTCGACTACCCGTCGGAGTTCACCGGCGAGCGCAAGGAGTGCGACCTGCTGCTGGAGCTGTACTGCGCGGCACTGCAGCGCCACGGCAAGACCGGTTTCGTCACCTCGGCCTTCCCCGAATTGCTGCCGGCCCATGCCCGTGAGCGTCTGCACGCACAAGGCGTCGCGGCCTTGCAGGGTGTTGAAGACGGGCTGGCCGCGTGGGGCCGCATTGCCGGTTATCAGTGCAATCGCCAGGCCTTGCTGGCTCTGGGTGAATCGGCGCTGGTGCCGCTTTGCCCGCACGCGCTGGAAGGCGAGGGGCGCTTGCTCAATGAATGGGATTCCAAACAGGCGTTGAAAGCCTATGGCCTGCCGACGCCAAACGGCGTATTGAGCACCCCGGACCAGGCCCTGAAGGATGCCGAGTCACTGGGTTATCCGCTGGTCTTGAAAGCCGTCAGCGCACAGCTGCCGCACAAGACCGAGGCCGGCGCCGTGGCGCTGAACCTCAAGGATGGCGCGGCGTTGAGTGCGGCGCTGGAGAAGATGCGCGCCAGCATTGCCGCCTACGCCCCGGGTGTAGCCTTCGATCAACTGTTGCTCGAGCCCATGGCCAGACCGCCACTGGCTGAGCTGATTGTCGGCATCAAGCGCGAAAACGATTTCGGCCTCGCGCTGGTGATCGGTGCCGGCGGCATTCTGGTGGAGCTGCTCAAGGACAGTCGCAACCTGTTGCTGCCGACCACCGACGGTGCGATCCGCAATGCCTTGCTCAGCTTGCGCAGCGCCCCGTTGCTGCAAGGCTTCCGTGGCCGCGAGTCTGCTGACCTCGACGCCCTGGTGACGGCGATCCGCGCCGTGGCCGACTACGCCTGCGAGAACGCCGCGCAACTGCTGGAACTCGATGTGAACCCATTGTTGGTCGGTGCCCAAGGCACGATTGCGGTCGATGCGTTGATTCGCCTCGGCCACGAGTGAGGACATGAACATGCAAAGCAAAACCTTGACCGGCGGCCAGGCCCTCGTGCGCCTGTTGGCCAACTACGGCGTCGATACCGTGTTCGGCATCCCCGGCGTACACACCCTGGAGCTGTATCGCGGCTTGCCCGGCAGCGGCATCCGCCACGTGCTGACCCGTCATGAACAGGGCGCCAGCTTCATGGCCGATGGTTATGCCCGGGTCAGCGGCAAACCCGGCGTGTGCTTCGTCATCACCGGCCCCGGCGTGACCAACGCCGCCACCGGCATCGGCCAGGCCTATGCCGATTCGATTCCGATGCTGGTGATTTCCAGCGTCAACCACAGCGCCAGCCTCGGCAAGGGCTGGGGCAGCCTGCACGAGTGCCAGGACCAGCGGGCGATGACCGCGCCGATCACGGCGTTCTCGGCCGTGGCGCTGACCGCCGAAGACCTGCCGGAACTGGTCGCCCGTGCCTACGCGGTGTTCGACAGCGAGCGGCCGCGCCCGGTGCACATCTCGGTGCCGCTGGACGTGTTGGCGGCACCGATTGCCCGTGACTGGAGCAACGACGTGGTGCGTCGCCCGGGCCGTGGTCCGGCATCCGCCACTGCGCTTGACCAGGCCGTGGCCAAACTCAAAGGCGCGAAACGGCCGATGATCATCGCCGGTGGTGGTGCACTCAATGCCGTGCAGGAGCTCAGTGAACTCAGCACGCGCCTCGCTGCGCCACTGTTCACCAGCGTCGCCGGCAAGGGGCTGCTGCCACCGGATGCGCCGCTCAACGCAGGCTCCTCCCTGTGTGTGGAACCGGGCTGGAACCTGATCGCCGAGGCCGATGTGGTGCTGGCGGTCGGCACTGAAATGGCCGACACCGACTTCTGGCGCGAACGCCTGCCGCTCCAGGGTGAACTGCTGCGTGTCGATATCGACCCGCGCAAATTCAACGACTTCTACCCCTGCGCAGTGGCCTTGCAGGGCGATGCACAACAAACCCTCAGCGGTTTGCTTGAGCGCCTGCCATCGGACGTGCGTGATGCCGGCCCCGCGATTGCCTCGGTTGCCGCGTTGCGCGAAGCGGTCAAGGCCAGCCATGGCCCGTTGCAGTCGATCCATCAGGCGATTCTCGAGCGTATCGCCGCAGAGCTGCCGGACAACGCCTTCATCAGCACCGACATGACCCAGCTTGCGTATACGGGTAACTACGCCTTTGACAGCCTGGCCATCCGCAGCTGGTTGCACCCGACCGGCTACGGCACCTTGGGTTATGGCTTGCCGGCGGGGATCGGCGCCAAGTTCGGCGCACCGCAACGGCCCGGTCTGGTGCTGGTCGGCGACGGCGGTTTCCTCTACACCGCGCAGGAACTGGCGACGGCCGTCGAAGAGCTGGACAGCCCGCTGGTGGTGCTGCTGTGGAACAACGACGCCCTGGGACAGATCCGCGACGACATGCTCGGCCTGGACATCGAACCCATCGGCGTGCTGCCGCGCAATCCGGATTTCGCCGCCCTCGCGCGTGCGTTCGGTTGCACGGTGAACCAGCCGCAAAGCCTGGCCGAGTTGCAGACCGACTTGCACCACGGCTTCAAGCGCAACGGCGTGACCTTGATCGAACTCAAGCATGCCTGTGCGCATTGATCTGTATTTGAAGGGGACGAAGCCATGCGCTTTTCCGATTTGACTCAACGTATCGCCGGTGATGGCGCTGCCGCGTGGGATATTCATTACCGCGCCCTGGCGCTGCGCGAGCAGGGCCAGGACATTTTGCTGCTGTCCGTGGGCGATCCGGATTTCGACACGCCACAGCCCATCGTGCAGGGTGCCATCGACAGCCTGCTGAGCGGCAACACTCATTACGCCGAGGTGCGCGGCAAGCGTGCCCTGCGTGAGGCCATTGCCAGGCGCCATCAACAACGCAGCGGCCAAAGCGTTTCGGCCGATCAGGTCACCGTGCTGGCCGGGGCGCAATGTGCGCTGTTCAGCGTCGCCCAATGCGTGCTCAACCCGGGTGACGAGGTGATCGTCGCCGAACCGATGTACGTCACCTACGAAGCCGTGTTCGGTGCCTGCGGCGCCGTGGTGGTGCCGGTGCCGGTGCGTTCGGAAAACGGCTTCCGAGTGTTGCCTGAAGATGTCGCCGAGCGCATCACGCCACGCACCCGGGCCCTGGCGCTGAACAGTCCGCACAATCCGTCCGGCGCCAGTCTGCCGCGCAGCACCTGGGCCGCTCTGGCCGAGTTGTGCATCGCCCACGACCTGTGGCTGATTTCCGACGAGGTCTACAGCGAACTGCTGTTCGAAGGCGAGCACGTCAGCCCGGCGAGCCTGCCGGGCATGGCCGAGCGCACCGCGACCCTGAACAGCCTGTCGAAATCCCACGCCATGACCGGCTGGCGCGTCGGCTGGGTGGTGGCGCCACCGTCCCTCGCTGCGCACCTGGAAAACCTTGCGCTGTGCATGCTCTACGGCTCGCCGGATTTCATTCAGGACGCTGCCGTGGTGGCCCTGGAAAGCAACCTGCCGGAACTGGAGGCCATGCGCGAAGCCTATCGCCAGCGTCGCGACCTGGTGTGCGACAGCCTGGCCGATTGCCCCGGGGTGCGGGCGTTGAAACCTGACGGCGGCATGTTCGTGATGCTCGATATCCGCCAGACCGGGCTCAGTGCCCAGGCGTTTGCCGACCGTCTGCTGGATCGCCACGGTGTGTCGGTATTGGCCGGCGAGGCCTTTGGTCCGAGCGCGGCGGGGCACATTCGACTCGGTCTGGTGGTCGGCGCCGAACCCTTGCGCGATGCCTGCCAGCGCATTGCCCGTTGTGCCCAGGAATTGATGGAGACCCAGGTTAATGCTTAATCACAACGCATTGTTTATTGATGGGCGCTGGCAAAAGCCGTCGGGGCAAGGGATCGCAGAGGTGATCAACCCGGCCACCGAGGAAGTGTGCGGCAGTGTTCCGCTGGGTGATGAACTCGATGTCGAAAACGCCGTGGCCGCTGCACGCCGGGCCTTCGATTCATGGTCACGCACTCCCTCCAGCGTGCGCGCCGGTTACATTCGTGCCCTGGCCGGGCAATTGCGTGCCCGCGCTGATGAGATGGCCTCGGTCATCACTACCGAGTTGGGCATGCCGGTGCAATGGTGCCGCTCGGTGCAGGTCGACGGGCCGATCGCTGGCCTTGAGCAGTACGTCGAACTGGCTCATCTGATGGACGAGGTGCGCGAAGTCGGCAATTCACTGGTGATCCGCGAGGCCGTGGGTGTCTGCGCGTTCATCAACCCGTGGAATTACCCGCTGCACCAGTTGATCGGCAAACTGGCCCCGGCCCTGGCCGCCGGTTGCACCGTGGTGGTCAAGCCGAGCCAGGAAACCCCGCTGCATGCCTTCTTGCTGGCGCAGATGATCGAGGACGTCGGCTTGCCAGCCGGTGTCTTCAACCTGGTCAGCGGGCCGGGCTCGAAAGTCGGTGAAGCACTGGCCAAACACCCTGACGTGGACATGGTGTCGTTTACCGGCTCCACCGGCGCTGGCGTTCGCGTTGCGCAAGCGGCGGCGCCTTCGGTGAAACGGGTGTGCCTGGAACTGGGCGGCAAATCGCCGCTGCTGATTGCCGAGGATGCGGACCTGGACGCGGCCGTGCGCTACGGCGTGCAGGACGTGATGATCAACTCCGGCCAGACCTGCACCGCCTTGACCCGCATGCTGCTGCCGGCCAGCCGTTATGCCCAAGCCGTGGAAATCGCCCTGCAGGAGACCCTGAGCCTGCGCATGGGCGATCCCCTCGACCCACAAAGCTTCCTGGGACCTATGTGTTCCGCGGGGCAAAAACGCACCGTGCTCGATTACATCAAGGTCGGCCAACAGGAAGGCGCACGGCTGCTGTGCGGCGGGGACGCGCCGTCAGCCTTCGAGCGCGGCTTCTATGTCAGCCCGACGCTGTTCGCCGATGTCGACAACCGCATGCGCATCGCCCAGGAAGAGATCTTCGGCCCGGTGCTGTGCCTGATTCCTTACGCCGATGAAGCACAGGCCATCCAGATCGCCAACGACTCGCCGTTCGGCCTGTCCAGCGGCGTCTGGGCCGGCAGTGCCGAGCGTGCCTTGCACCTGGGCCGGCAGATGCGCGCCGGCCAGTGCTTCCTCAATGGCGCGGCGTTCAATTACCAGGCGCCGTTCGGTGGCTACAAACAATCGGGCAATGGCCGGGAGTGGGGTGAGGAGGGACTCAACGAGTTCGTCGAAGTGAAGGCGATCCAGGTGTGACGGTAGGCGATTCAGATGTTGTATGCACCGGGCCCTGGCCCGGTGTCTTGCGTGGTTTTGAACCGGTAATTCATTAGCTTTTTGATCAGGGGCAATGCAATGAGCGATAACAAAAACAAGATTACTCAAGCGAACCATGAATTCAGCTTCCCGCGCAGGGACTTCCTGAAGTACAGCGCGGCAGCCGCGGCGGTGGCCGGGGCGTTCTCCATGGGGCTGCCGTTTGGCGCCTTTGCCGGGGAGGCCACACCAAAGCCGGGTGGCGTGTTGCGTCTGGGCCTGGCGGGTGGCAGCACCACGGACTCGAAAGATCCGGGTTCCTGGTCCGACACCTTCACCTTCGTCGGCTTCTCGGCGGTCTATAACACCCTGACCGAAATTGCCGTCGACGGCAGCGCCATCCCCGAACTGGCCGAAAGCTGGACCTCGACCCCGGACGCGCGTGTCTGGACTTTCAAGATTCGTCAGGGCGTGACCTTCCACAATGGCAAGACCCTGACCGCCGAGGACGTGGTGGCGTCGATCCAGCATCACCTCGGCGAAAAATCCACCTCGGCGGCCAAGACCGTGCTGGGTGACGTGGCCAAAGTCAGTGCCAACGGCAGCGACAGCGTGGTGTTCGAATTGCACTCGGGCAACGCCGACTTCTCCTATGTGGTTGCCGATTACCACCTGGCGATCATGCCGAGCAAGGACGGCGCGGCGGACTGGCAGGCCGGCGCTGGTACCGGTGGCTATCGCCTCAAGGACTTCGAACCGGGCGTGCGCATGACCCTGGAACGCAGCCCCGATTACTGGAAACCGGGCCGCGCGCACTTCGCCAGCGCCGAGTTGATCGCGATCTCCGACGGCGCGGCACGGGTCAATGCGCTGGTCACCGGGCAAGTGGATGTGATCAACAAGGTCGACCTGAAAACCGTCGCGCTGCTTAAGCGCAACCCGAACCTGGTCATCGAAGAAACCAAAGGCGCCCAGCACTACACCTTCCCGATGCTCACCGACAGCCAGGTGTTCCTGAACAACGACGTGCGCCTGGCGATGAAGCACGCGATCAACCGCGAAACCTTGCTGGCTTCGGTGCTGCACGGCTATGGCCTGGTGGGCAACGACCACCCGATCCAGCCCGGCAGCCGTTTCATCAACACCGCGCTGGAACAACGCACCTACGATCCGGACAAATCGCGCTTCTACCTGAAGAAGGCCGGTCTGGATTCGCTCAAGGTCCGTCTGCAAGCCTCCGACGCGGCCTACACCGGCGCGGTGGACGCCTCGGTGCTGTTCAAGGAACAGGCCCGCGCCGCCGGGATCGACATCGACGTGGTGCGCGAGCCGGCCGATGGCTTCTTCTCCAACGTGTGGATGAAGCAACCCTTCACCACCTCGTTCTGGTACAGCAGCCTGACCGCCGACCGCATGTTCAGCATCGGCTACGCCAAAGGTGCGGCGTGGAACGAAACCCACTGGGACAACCCGCGCTTCAATCAACTGCTCAACGCCGCTCGCGGCGAAATGAACGACCCGCTGCGCCGCGAGATGTACAACGAAATGCAGGCGCTGTGCCGGGACGAGGGCGGGGCGATCGTGCCGCTGTTCGCCAGTTCCGTGGCGGCGCGCTCCAACCGGGTGGTTCACGGTGGGCAGACCGCGCCCTACGGTGAACTGGATGGCCTGCGGGTGATCGAGCGCTGGTGGCAGGCGTAAACCGGGATCTATCGAACGGTGAAGATCAACTGTGGGAGCGGGCTTGCTCGCGAATAGAGTCTGTCAGCTGACTCAATTGGCGACTGACACGCCGCGTTCGCGAGCAAGCCCGCTCCCACAGTAGAAATTTAGTGTCTTCAAAGGCGTGCCCAATTCAAGGAACTGCACGATGAGAAGTATTTTCAAGCTGTTGGGACAGCGCCTCGCATTAGGCCTGCTGTCCCTGTTCGCCGTTTCAGTGATCATCTTCCTGGCCGTCGGCATGCTCCCGGGCGACATCGCCCAGGCCATGCTCGGCCAGTCGGCCACCCCGGAAACCGTGGCGGCCTATCGGGCGCAACTGGGGCTGGATTTGCCGCCGTTGAGCCGTTTCGGCCACTGGATCTGGCAGTTGTTGCACGGTGACCTCGGTGTATCGCTGGCCAACCAGCGGCCCATCGCCGATCTGGTGAGTACGCGTTTGGGCAACACCTTCAGCCTCGCCTTGCTGGCGGCCCTGGTGTCGGTGCCGCTGGCGTTGTGTCTGGGGATGCTCGCCGCGCTGTACCGCAACAGCTGGTTCGACCGCTTGCTCAACACCTCGGCCCTGAGCGCGGTGTCGTTCCCCGAGTTCTTCGTTGCCTACCTCCTGATCCTGGTGTTCGCGGTGAAGCTCAACTGGTTCCCGAGCATTTCCAACCTGGCGCCGGACGCTTCGTTGGGCACGGTACTGGAGCGCTCGGTGTTGCCGGTGGCGACCCTGAGCCTGGTGGTGATCGCGCAGATGATGCGCATGACCCGCGCCTCGTTGATCAACCTGCTGGCCAGCCCCTACATCGAAATGGCCCGGCTCAAGGGCATCAGCCAGTCGCGGATCATCTTGCGCCACGCCTTGCCCAATGCCCTGGCGCCCATCGTCAACGTGGTGGCATTGAACCTCGCGTACCTGGTGGTCGGCGTGGTGGTGGTCGAAGTGGTGTTTGTCTATCCAGGGCTCGGTCAGTTGCTGGTGGACTCGGTGGCCAAGCGCGACATTCCGGTGGTGCAGGCCTGCAGCCTGATCTTCGCCGCGACCTACATCCTGCTCAACACCAGCGCCGATGTGCTGTCGATTGCCAGCAACCCACGCCTGATGCATCCGAAGGGGTAGACCATGAGCCTGTTAAAACACCTGTGGCGGGCGCCCCTGAGCGCCCAGTTCGGTTTGTTGATGATCCTGCTTTACGTGCTGGTGGCGGTGTTCGCGCCGGTGTTGGCGCCGTTTGGCGAAACCCAGGTGGTGGGCGGGGGCTTTGAGCCG